>CAYVAM010000119.1:2823-12820 GCA_964449275.1 uncultured Anaerolineales bacterium | reverse complement strand
CGCGCTCGAAAGCCCGTTTTCGCCGTTGCGCGGCGGGTCGGGAGACCCGCCGCGCGGTAAGTGGTGCTGTAGTATTATTATACGATGCAAATACGGGGAACCGCAAGCGCCCGGCCCGACGCGGCGCCGGAAGATGCCGCGCGGCCTGGCCGGCCCACCGGCAGCGGGAGGTCGGCCTGAGCGCAAGGCTCAAGCAACCTACCTCTTGGGCAGCCTGAGCGGCCCCGGTACCGGACACCGCACCCACTCGAACGGAAGCACGTACACGCCGCGGTACCTGCCACCCTTGAACTGCGACAGCACCGTCCCCGCCAGGAGGATCCACGACTTGTCGGCCGGTCTGCGGCCGGAACCGGACGGGCCCTTCCCGTCGTGGCCCTTCAGGTCCTGCATTCGGACGGCAACCATGTAGTTGGTGTGGAGCGGGTCCAGGATGACGTACGGGCCGTCGGGGCCGCTGATCGTGTCGCGGATTTCGGCATAGACGACCAGCCCGCGCGGCGTCGGGCTGCCGAGACGGTCGATGTCGCGGCCGGCGGCCTGGGAATAGGTCTCCCGAAAATGGCGTCCGGCCACCGCCAGCCACTTGAGCATTTCCTGGCCGGCGGCCCGGGCGGTGCTCTGGGCGCGGCCGACCGGCCCGGGCGCCCAGACGACGCGCGTGCCCCCCTCGGCCCAGGTGCCCAGCGTTTCGTACACGCCGCTCTCCAGGGCGATGCCCTCGCCGTGGCACCGGGGACACTCGACCTTGTCGCCCAGCCGCCTCAGCGGGCCGCGCTGGTCCTCGGCGCGGATCTTTCCCTTCCCCTTGCATTCCGTGCAGACGACGCTCGCCCGGACATGGTCGCGGACGCGGGCAAAGCCCGCCGGCTGGGGCGGCTTTCCAGGCAGACGCAGGAGGTGGACCGGCCAGAGCGGCTCCGGAAGTTCCGAGAAGTCCTGGAATCTCGGCTCGGATTCCAGCAGCGACTGCCGGAGCGAGGAGGCCGGCATCGCCAGCGCCACGCTCACGCCTGGGGCCGCTACATCGAGCCGTGCGGCCAGCACCGTGCCGCGCCCGTTCACAACAGGCGAACCGCTCGCCGCCTCGATGCGGCCGCCGTCCATCCGCAGAAAGAACTCCACGCCGGTCGGCGTCTCGACGCGCGTCCGGGCCGCCACGCTACGGATCGCCGGCCCGCGCCAGACGCGGCCGGTCACGACCTCGATCTGCTTCCCCCACTGCCATCCTGCCGCCGCAACCGCGCCGATGCCGTCGAGTGCCGGCAGCCGCGGCGCCAGAGGCAGGCCCCGCCGCCGACCGCCCGAACCCACACGCAGCGCCACCAGGCCGAGCGCCGGGTCTGCCATCCCGAACTGCGTGGTCGTCACCGTGCTGCCGTCGCTGAAACGTAGCGTCGCCTTGTTGGCGGCCGGTTGGGCCACGGCGCCCAGGTCCGTGACGGCGAACCGGCCGTCGCCCAGCAGAAACCCGGTAGCCATGGCCAGCGGCACGCCCCACGTGTTCTCGACCGTCACGAGGCAGATGGCGGGTTCGACACAATCACGGATGTCGTCCGGATTGAGTTTCGTCACAACGGGCTGGGCCTGCACGGCGCCGGGTACGACGGAGAGGAGCAATACGGATGCAATCAGAAGGCGTGTGCCCATGTGTGTGGCTCCACGCTGCGTCGAGAACATCCGCGAGGGCGCCGCCTCTCGGACAGACGGCGAAGCGGCGTTCACATTCGGGAGAAACCATCCTCCCCGGATTCATCGGCGCACAGCGCCGGGGGCATCGCGCACCGGCGCGGTCTCGCGGCATCCGCGCCGTCCGGCCTACCGCGGCGCCACGACCGGCTTGTACTCGTGGTCGCGCTTGCGATCGATGGTGACCTTGACGATCTTGTCACCCTTCTGAATCGTGTCCACGACCTCCATGCCGGACGTGACCGTCCCGAAGACGGCGTGCTTGCCGTCCAGATGGGGGCAAGGAACGTGGGTGATGAAGAACTGGCTGCCTCCCGTATTCGGCCCGGCGTTTGCCATCGAGATGACGCCCCGCGTGTGCCGCAGGCGAGGGCTGAGTTCGTCGGCGATGACATACCCGGGGCCGCCGGTTCCGGTGCCGTCGGGGCATCCGCCCTGGACCATAAAGTCGGCGATGACCCGGTGGAACGTCAGGCCGTCGTAGAAGCCCTTTTCGGCGAGGTTGATGAAGTTGGCCACCGTGTTCGGGGCATCGTCCTCGGCCAGTTCGAGGACGATCGCGCCCTTGTTGGTCTGGATGGTCGCTTGCGGCAGGGGTTCGGTCATCGCTTCTCCTCTTTCTTTGGCAGGCTTGTCGGCAGTCTCATCGCATCCGGCCACGAAGGCGGCCGCCAGCAACCCGGCGGCCAAGCCCGTCCACGACACAACGCGTCTCGTCCTCATGGTCACCTCCTTGTGGGGGCATTATACGGTCCGGCCCCCCGCCTGCCTACCGAATTCGGCCGCCAGGCCACAAGGCGTGCCATCTCTTGCTGCCCGGATGCGGGACCCGCCACGGATTTCCAGCGTGATTTTACGCCGCCGGGCGAGATCAATATGGTAGAGGACACGCCCTGGCCGCATCGAACCCATGGGGGTCGAGGCTTGAGCCGGCCGATGACCGACGCCAACCTAATCCGGGCCATCCAGGCAGGCGACGAGACGGCTCTCGAGACGCTCTACGAGCGGTACCTGCCGAGCGTCTGGCGGTTCGCCTTCGCCCAACTCGCGGGGCACGCCGGCGCCGCCGAGGATGTGGTCAGCGAAACGTTCCTTGCGGCCGTGCGGCAAATCTCGCGGCTGAAGCCGGAGGGCGGCAGCGTGGGCGGCTGGCTCATCGGCATTGCGCGGCACAAGATCGGCGACCTGAGACGCCGCCGCGGACGGGTCAAGGTCGGTGTGCCGCCCGACCTTCCTGCACAGGAGGACGCCAGCCATGACCCATCGGCGTCGCTCGAAACCGCCGAGACGCGAGCGCAGGTTGCGGCCGTCATGGACGCCCTTCCGGACGACCAGCGGCTGGCCCTGGAATGGAAGTACCTCGACGGCCTGCCGGTCCGCGAGATCGCCCGCCGGATGGGCCGCACCGAGAAGGCCGCCGAGACGCTCTTGTACCGGGCACGCAATGCCTTCCGGGAAGCCTTCGAACGCGCAGGAGCCAAAGGAACGCAAACACGCCTCGCCCGTTAGCCGCCGTGCGTGCACGGCGCGCGCCACGGCGAGCGGCAAGCAGCCAAGGGAGCCAGACATGGTCGCCCACGACGATGGCAGGGATGTTGCCGAGACGCTCAAGGCCGGCTACGGCGCCCCGCCGCCGCGCCACCAGTTCGTCGAGGAGGTGCGTGGGCGTCTGCGGCAGGAACTCCAGGCCGCCCAGGCCTCGCGGCGACGACTCCTTCGCCTCTGGCGGTGGATGGCAGCGGCGGCCGTCATCGTGGTGGCTGTGGGCGTGGCGGCCGTCGGCTTCAAGGACACGTCGTGCGCTCCGCACGAGACGGGCATCCTTCCCGGTCCGGAAGTGCTCTCAACGCCGCAAGACCGGCCCGGCCGGATGGTGCCGCTCGGTGTGTCGCTGCCCCAAGCGCTGTTCGGCGGCACGCCTTACCACATCAAGCCGCACGCGCACCTGGAGAAATACGACTCCGAAAAGGCCAGACCGCCGTTCCCGGTTCCGAAGGGAACCACCAACCTTGCCTTGGGCAAACCCGTCACCAGCAGCGACCCGATGCCCATCATCGGGGAACTGAAGCACGTGACGGATGCCGACAAAGAGGGTACGGATGGCAGTTACGTCGAACTCGGCCCCGGCATACAGTGGGTACAAATCGATCTGCGCAAGCCCTGCCACATCTACGCCATCCTCGTCTGGCACTATCACGCGCAAGGCCGCGTGTACCACGACGTCGTACTGCAGGTGGCCGACGACCCGGACTTCATCGAGAACGTCCGGACGATCTACAACAACGATTTCGACAACTCGGCGGGCCTCGGCGTCGGCAAGGACCTTGAATACATCGAGGACTACCGCGGCCGGCTCATCGACGCCGGCGCCGTCAAGGCGCGCTACGTGCGGCTCTACTCGAACGGTAACACCTCGAACGACCAGAACCACTACGTCGAGGTCGAGGTGCACGGTAAGCCGGCGCCGAAGCAGGTGCCCCTGAAGACGAAACTGCCGGTGCCCATGATGAGTTGATCGCGCGGACAGCGCGGCAGACCGTTCTGCCCGCCTCGCTTTTTCTGTTTCCGCCCTCCTTCCGCAGCCGTTATAAGGGCCTCGTCACGGTGATAAGAACGGAAGGAGCCCGCTTGGTGACTCGCCCCAACATCCTCTACCTCCACTCGCACGACACCGGCCGCTACATCCAGCCGTACGGTCACGCGGTGCCGACGCCGAACATGCAGAAACTCGCCGAGGAAGGCGTCCTGTTTCGCAAGGCGTTTTGCGCAGGCCCGACCTGTTCGCCCAGCCGCGCGGCACTCCTGACGGGCGCCTCGCCGCACTCCTGCGGCATGACGGGCCTTGCACATCGCGGATGGAGTCTGAACGATTACAGCCGGCACATCATCCACACGCTCCGCCGGCACGGGTACACGAGCGCGCTGGCCGGCGTGCAGCACATCGCCCAGCGGGCCGAGACCATCGGCTACGACCGCATCCTGGAACTGAAGGACCACCGTGCCGAGACGGTTGCGCCGGCGGCGGCCGAATGGCTGAAGAGCGGCCCGCCGGAGCCGTTCTTCCTCTCCGTCGGCTTCACCCACACGCACCGCGAGTTCCCTGAACCCTCGGCCGACAACGACCCGCGCTACACGCTGCCGCCCGCTCCGCTTCCCGACACGCCGCGCACCCGCTGCGACATGGCGGCGTTCAAGACGGCCGCACGCGCTTACGATGACGCCGTCGGCACGGTCCTGGAGGCGCTCCAGGCGTGCGGCCTGGCCGCTGACACCCTCGTCGCGAGCACGACCGACCACGGCATCGCCTTTCCGGGGATGAAGTGCCGCCTGACGGACCACGGCATCGGCGTGATGCTCATCGTGCGCGGCCCCGGCGGCTTTGAGGGCGGCAAGGTGATCGATGGGCTCGTCTCGCAGATCGACCTGTTCCCGACGCTCTGCGAACTCCTGGAGATCGAGCCACCGCCGTGGCTCGAAGGCGTCTCCATCATGCCGCTCGTGCGCGGCCGGGCGGAGGAAGTCAACAAGCAGATCTTCGCCGAGGTTACCTGGCACGCGGCGTACGAACCGATGCGGTGCGTCCGCACGAGGCGCTGGAAGTACATCCGCCGATTCGACGGCCGCAACCGGCCCGTCCTGCCCAACTGCGACCAGAGCCCGAGCAAAGACGTGTGGCTGGAGGCCGGCTGGCGCCAGCGGCCGGTGCCGGAAGAGCAACTTTACGATCTCATCTTCGACCCGAACGAGACGAACAACCTTGTGGCCGACGCCGCCCACGGCCGCATCCTTGAGGAGATGCGCGGCCGTCTCGAGACGTGGATGAAGGCGACGGCCGACCCGCTCCTCGCCGGCCCCGTCCCCGCCCCGAAAGGCGCCCGCGCGAACGATCCCAACGGCCTCTCGCCGCAGGAAGAGTGCATGGTGCTTTAGCGTCGTCGCGAGGCGGTCGCGGCTCAGACCAGGTTGTCGCCCGTAGGGCGTGCCGGCCTGCGGCGGCGGGGCTGGCGCATCGCCAGGATCCTCTCGGGGTACCACGAAAGCGGCCCGCGGCGGTTGTAGCGGTGCAGCACGCAGAGCGTCTCGGCGCAGCGGCCACCGTCCTGGTCGCACGTGGCATACTTGAGCAGGAACCGTCCGTTCGGGCCAAGCCGATACTGCCCCGCCTCGTCGCACTCGTACGAACCGCGTACGCGTTTCAGGTGCTGCGGACAGATGATCCAGATGGGCTTTCGCATGGCTGGGCCGCCTCACGCCCGCTCTCCACCGCGATTCTAACCGCGCTGCCGCCGCAAGCAAGCACCACGCTTCGCGCGGTGTCCTCCCGACGCTGCGGCGAGCGGCGCCCGCCAAGTAAGCAGCGACAGAGCGCGGGGCCGCGGCGTCCCCGTTCCCGGAATCTTTTTGACAGTTCTCGGCTTCTGTGGCATAGTTGTTACTGACTTGCAGCAATCAATTCTTATAGCGGCCGCAAGGCGGGAGGTGCAAGATGGTTCGCTCGGCCTGTTTCCTTGTTGTTTCGTGCGCTCTGCTCACGGTGCTGCCGCCGGCGCTGTCCGCCGCTGAGGCAAACGGTGCGGCCGAAGTCTTCGAGTCGCTGTACGGCTCGGACGTCAAGCGCGTCAAGGCCACGCGCGACGCCAAGGACGACGTCGAACTGGCGGGGCGCCTGCTGGAAGCCGCGCGCAAGACGACCGGCCAGCCCGCTTTTCTGGCCGTTCTGTGCGAGAAGGCCTTTGACCTCGCCTCCGCCAGCCCGGACGGTGCAGACACGGCGGTCGAGGCGATGGAACTACTGGCCGGCCAGATCCCGGACCGGGCTGCCGCCTGTGCCGAGAGGGTGGTAGAGATCCGGCAGAAGCAGTTCAATGCCAGCCGGGGCGACGCACGGCCCCCGGCGGCCGAGGCCCTCATCGACGCGCTGGTGGCCGCCGCCCAGGCGAAGATCGAAGCCGGCACACCGGTTGAGGCGGCGCCGTTTCTCGTCAGGGCCCGCAACGTGGCCCGCGCCGTGTCGAGCCCGAGGCTGGCCGAACTCGAGTCGCGGACCAAGGCGCTGACGCAGCGAATGGCCGCCGACCGCCGCATCGGCGTCCTGAAGGCCCTGCTGGAGAAGAACCCTCAGAACACCGGGGCACACGAAGAACTCGTCCGCCTGTGCCTGGTGGACCTCGACAACCCGGCTGTAGCCGGCCAGTATGTGGCCGGCGTGGCGGACGAGTCGCTCCGCAAGTACGTCCCGGCCGTGGCCAAGGGCCTGGAGGCGGCGCCGGAACTTGCGTGCGCGGAACTGGGTGACTGGTACCGCGGGCTCGCCGAAAAGGCCCCGTCGGGCGCCAAGCCCGCCATGTACGCCAGGGCCCGGGGCTACTACGAGCGCTTCCTGGAACTTCACACGGCCGAAGACCTCCAGCGTACGGCGGTTTCGCTGGCGCTGAAGAAGGTGGAGGCGGCCGTTGAGAAATTGGGCCCCGCGGCGCCCTCGAAGTTCGCCAAAGGCAAGTGGATCGACTTGCTGCCGCTCGTTGACCTGGCCAAGGATGCCGTCAAGGGCGACTGGAAGCGTCAGGGCGGCATGCTCACGATTTCTGAGAAGATCGAGTTCGGTCGTATCATGACCCCGGTTGCTCCAGAGGGCAGTTACGAGTTACAGGTCAAGTTCGTACGCACCTCCGGCGATTCCGACGTCGCAGTCATCCTCCCTGTAGGGTCCGCCAGGGTTAAACTGGGCCTGAGCGCATGGGATGGCGCGGTGAGCGGACTGGAGAGGATCAACGGGAAAGACGTAAAGGATAACGAAACAGCCGTAAGGCCTGGTACGCTTGTCAATGGCCGCGAGTATGCCCTTGACATCGCGGTCGTCGCCAAGGGCGACCAGGCCCGGATTGCCGTGCGTCTCGATGGAAAGCCGTATATTGACTGGCGCGGACCGCAGTCGGCGCTTTCCATGAATCCCAATTGGTACCTAGCCGAGCCCCGGTGTTTGGGCCTGGGCGCATGGCAAACCACCGTTGTTTTCCGCACCGCACGCCTCAAGATGCTCACGGGCGAGGCCCGGCTCCTGCGGCCGAAGGACGAATAGATGCCCGCTGCTGCCTGGGCCTGCCGAAGGGAAGGCCGCCGCACGCCACGCTCTTGCTCGCAAAAGCGTGCGCCTCGATGGCGGCTCAACATGCCTTCGCTGGCGAAAGCATGGCACGCGCGCTGGCGAGAAGAAGAACGGCGAGATTTCTCGACTCGCCCGCCACGGCGGGTAAACTGCGCTCGCTCGAAATGACAGCCCACCCGCCTCACTTCCGTGGCGCCAGTGCCTGCCGCGCAAACGCCTCCAGGTCCTTATACTCATTCCGCCACGTGGTGTACATGAGGCCCGCCGCGCCTTGGACATTCGACGCGGCGTCGCGCCAGCCGTTTACGTTCGCCTTCACGTCCGACCCGTCGTAGTAGCCGGCCATGAGAATCTTGTGGCCGCGCGCGGCGAAGAACGGCATCGACTTCTCGCGTTTGCCGAAGTACCAGCAGCAGATGCGGACGGCGGGGTCGAGGCCGTCCCACGAACCCTCAAACGTGCCGGCGGCCAGGTAGTACGTGTCGCGGGCGTTGTGGTGCGGGTCGAACATGTCGCTCCAGACGAACACTTCCGCCGCCGGGTCCACCTTGCGGATGATGGCGGTGCAGCGGCGGACGTTCTCGGCGAGTGCCTGCCCGGCCGTCCTGCCGCCCGCGCGGCAGAGGTCGCACCACCCGGCCACGCGGATCTCGTCGTGGCTCATGAAGTATTTCTTCGGCCCCAGGTACTTCTTCACCAGGTGCACCTGCTCTTCCAGGTGCTTGAACAGGTCCGGGTGCGTCAGGCAGCACCCCACCTGGCTCGAGTGGATGACCGCCGTATGAAAGAACGAGACCTTGAGCGTCTCGCCGTCCTTGATCCGCGAACCGGCCGCGAGCACGAGCGGCGGCTCCGGATGGACCACCTCGTACGACCCCGGCCACGGCACGCGGCCCATCTTCGGATAGTGCCACCGCTCGAAGTCGCGGCCTTCTTCATACACGGTTTTGCCGTCGGCGCTCGTGACCACGAGCGGGCAGCCATCGCGCCGGAGCATGTTGACGCCGGCGACCTCGCGCACGCTCACGTCGTCTATCCAGAGGGTACCGTCGCGTCCGCCCCAGATGCCGATGTAGAGGCGGACCTCGGCGCTGCCGAGCGAGTTGAACAGGATGCTGTGCCGCCGCCAGTCCTGCGTCACCTTGACGCCGATGTCCGTGTGGTTGAGCGCGCACTCGCCGGCCAGCGGGTTGATGCGGAGGTCGCGGGCGCCCGAGAGCCTGTCCGTCTTGATCCACGCGTCCACGCGGTACTCGCGGAACGGCGTCAGCGCGAGTTTTCTGACGATCCGGCCGTTGCCGTGCGTGTTACCTTCGCGGAACTTCGTCATCCGCAGCGACGCCTCGCCGGAGTGCTTGACGGCGGTGTCGCGCCGGGCACAGGCGTCCATCCAGTCCCAGCCGGGGACCTTCTTGCCGCCCGTCTCCTCGAAGCCGCCGTTCGACAGACGGTTCGCGGTGTCCGCGACGGTCGCCTTGCCGCTCTTGACGACCATCGGGCAACCGCGCACGGGGATGCCGGCGGCCAGGTTCGGATTGTGCTGGAGGATGCTGCCGGAGTATCCAACGGGCATGACGGCCGGGATAAGTTCCATCCCCAGTGCGGCGGCGGCCTTTCGCACCCGCTCCAGGTTCGTGTAATACCACGCCGGGCGGTCCTTGAGGTTGCCGAACTTGTAGTCGGTAACGAGCATCCCGTTGTAACCGGCCTTCTTGGCGCGGTCCATCAGGGCGATAAGCGAATCGACCCGCTCGTTCACCTGGAAATTGCACGGGGCATAGACCCAGAGCCACTGCCACGGCGGCCCGTCCGCACGAGCGGTCGCCGCAGGCAGCAACACAAGCGTCACAAGGGCAATCAGCAAGGTTCGTATGGGCACGTGATTGGCCTCCAAAAATCCCCCACCGTGTGACCAACGCGGCGGCCAAGGCCGCCGGCTAACACAGGCGCGCCGGGTGACCAACGCGGCGGCCAAGGCCGCCGGCTAACGCCGGCGCGCCGGGTACCACTGGCGGCTAACGCCGGCGCCGGGTGCCACTGGCGGCTAACGCCGGCGCCGGGTGCCACTGGCGGCTTGCCCGCCAGTGCCGTCGGCTAACACTAACACAGGCGCGCCGTGTGACCAACGCGGCGGCCAAGGCCGCCGGCTAACACAGGCGCGCCGTGTGACCAACGCGGCGGCCAAGGCCGCCGGCTAACACA
>CAYVAM010000119.1:0-2723 GCA_964449275.1 uncultured Anaerolineales bacterium | reverse complement strand
GGCATGCCGGGTGCCGCACCTCAGACCGTGACCGCCACCGGTTTTCCCTCGCATGCTGACTCCACTTCGGCCTCGATGATGGCGACGGCGCGGGCCGCACCGGCCGGGTCGATGCGCTCCGGCTTCGTCCCGGATGCCACGCACTCGACGAAGTAGCGGAGTTCCTCCGTGTAGCCGTCGTGCGCCGGCACGTCGGGATGCACCGGCTTCGCGGCGCCGTCCTCGTACACCGCCAGCGTGGGCGAGTTGAGCGTCGTGAACTCGACGGCCGCCTTCTCGAACACGAGGCTCGCCGCCATCCGGAACGGGAACGTCTGCGGATAGTCCCAGCCGCCCTCGGCCACGATCAGCGGGCCGTCCTGGCCATAGTCGTACCGCGCCACGATATGGCTGATGGCGTTGCCCTCGAAGGTTGCAGCCGCCGTCACGGTCGGCGGGCGGCCGAAGAACCACTGCACCGTGTCGGCATCGTGGATGTGCAGGTCGAGGGGGACCGCGCCGCTGCGGGCGGGGTCCTGGAGCCAGCCGTCCCACGACCAGAGCGGGCGCGGGCTCAGACGCGTAAACGTCGCGCTCTTGACGGCCCCGTACGCCCGAGAGTCGATCATCTGCTTCAGGACGAGGTACTCTGGCCAGAACCGCAAGACGTGCCCGACGGCCAGCAGCCGGCCGCCGGCCTCGGCCGTCTCGACCATCTGCCGGGCCAGGTCCGACGTGCGGGCCATCGGTTTCTCGCAGAAGACGTGTTTGCCGGCCTCCAGCGCCTGGATCGTCATCTCGGCGTGCTGGAACGTCGGGACGCACAGGTCCACCAGGTCGATGTCGGCGTCCGCGACGAACTCGCCGAAGTCGCCGTACGTCTTCAGGGCCGAGAGGTCCTGTGCGGCGGCCGCGCCGGTGTCGATGTTTCCGGCGGCCTGGGACCAGTCGCCGGACAATTTCTTCCCCGAGACGTCGCACACCGCGACGACTTCGGCGTCGGGAATCTGGTGGTATCCCTTGAAATGCGTCGTCCCCATCATGCCCAACCCGACGATGCCCACTCGAATCGCCATAACCTGCCTCCTGGTCTGTGCCCTTGGTCCGCCGCTGGCCGTCGATACGCAAATCGTAGCGTCTGGCGGCAACAGGGTCAACTTGTTCCGTCGAAACGGCCGCGCGGCGCTTGGCGCGGCGCGCCGCCACAGGTACCATGAGAACGGTTGCGGAGGACCACCGTGCCGACGCGCTTATGGCTTCTGTGCGTGACGGTTTTTCTCTGGACCAGTGTCGGCGCCCGTGCCGAGGGTCCGCCGGATGGTGCCGAGGCTATTCTCCGGGCGTTTTTCGCCGAGCAGGATGCCGGACGGCGCACCGAACTGGCCGCCAGGTTCGGCGCCGTCGCCCCGAAGGCGTGGGATGACCTGAAAGCGATGCTTCACGCGTGTGCGCCGCGTCCGGATATCGGGCCCGGCCGGCACCGGCTCCAAACGCCGGGCGCAGGCGGCATCCCGCCGGTCAACTATGTGCTTCGCCTGCCGCAAGGTTACCAGGCCAATTCGCCGAAGGGATGGCCGCTCATCATCTCGACCCACGGCACGGGCGGGTCGGGGGAGAAGGCCGTCTCGTTCTTCGAGCACCTGCTGGGCGGCGATGTCGAAAAGTACCTCGTAGCCGGCCCGGACTCACCGCAGGGCGGCGTGTACGAGGCCGGGCGGATGACGATCGAGTATCCGCTGCACGTCCTGGCCGACGTCCGCCGCCGCGCCAACGTTGATTCCGACCGGACGGTCCTCGCGGGCTACTCGCGAGGCGGGTACACAACGTGGGGCACGATCCTGTTTTCGCCGGGCGAATGGGCCGGGGCCGTGCCGATGGCCTCCTGGCCGCTGACCGAGGCGGGGTCCGACGGCGCCGTCTTCTACCTCCAGAACGTGCTGAATCTGGCGATTCAGGCCCACTGGGGCGCCGAAGACATCATGCCCGGTCAGACGAAGGGTATCAACACGCTGTCGCGCGAAGCCGCCGCCCAGTTCAAGCGCCTGCACGCGACGAACTTCGAAGGCATCGAGTACGCCGGCCAGGGCCACGGTCTGCGGCTGAAGAACGAGACGGTCCGCACGTTTCTCGACGACGCCAAACGCGACGCCTTCCCCGACGAGTGCAAGATGCTCTTCCACCGCCTCTACCAGGGCCGGGCGTATTACGTGCGGGCCACCGCCGTTGCGAAGCAGGAATTCGACTTCCGCAAGCGGCAGGTCCTGCGCATCGCACGCAAGGGGGACCTCCCCAAGGCCAAACGGGCGCTGTGGAAACGCGAGGCCTTTGAACTGACCGCCCGCATGCCGCCCGGCAAGAACCTCATTGCCGTCTTCACGCGGAACCTGAAGGGGGTGGAAGTGGCCCTGTCGGCCGAGCACCTCGATTTTGCCCGCCCCATCCGCATCACACTGGGCGGCCGCACCGTCGGCGGAGGCAAACGCGATCTCGATTGGGCCGAGTTGCTGGAGACCGCGCGGCAAACGTACGACTTCGAGCGGCTGATCGGCGGCCGCGTCACACTGCCCGTGCGCTCGCGGTGACCTGCCGGCCTCTCGCCCTGAGCGAGCGCCGCAAACGGTCGCCACGGGCTGCTGATCAGCCAGTCGTAGGGTGCGTGCTTCGCACGCACGCGGATCATCGATTCGGCACCTCACGGTTCGGCGAGAGAAAAGGCTGCGTGGGTGCGGAGCACCCACCCTACA
>CAYVAM010000118.1:0-12830 GCA_964449275.1 uncultured Anaerolineales bacterium | reverse complement strand
CGGTTCTTGCCGGCCTGGTTGACGAACTGGTCCATGGCAATCGTCATGAAATCGATGTACATGATCTCGGCGACCGGCCGCATGCCGCACATGGCGGCGCCCGTGGCGGCGCCCGCGATGGCCGCCTCGCTGATGGCCGTGTCGCGGACGCGTTCGTCGCCGAACTCTTCCCAGAGTCCCTTGGTCGCCGAGTACGCTCCGCCGTAGATGGCGACGTCCTCGCCCATGACGAACACGTTCGGGTCGCGCCGCATCTCTTCGGCGAGCGCGTCGTGAATGGCTTCGCGGTACATGATCTGGGGCATCTTTTGCCTGCTCCCTTCTACAACCCCGCTTCTACTTGGCTGAGGGCACGTGCTTGACGCGGTAAAGCGTTTTCTCCTTGATGGCCAGATACTCAAGAACACCGTCGGCGTGGAACGCCGGCCCGTTGGGATAGATCCCCTCATACTCAGGGCCCGGCCGGCCGTCCACGACCACAAATCGTTTGCGATCCTTCCGCGCCCAGTACGCCACGCGCCTGCCGTGCGGACTAAAGACGAGGCCGCCGGTTCCGTCATACTCAGGACCCGGCTCGCCGTCCACGACCACAAGTTGGTTGGCCCCTTTTCCCGCGGCGTACGCCACACGGTGCCCGTCCGGACTAAAGAGAAGGCTGCCCTTACCGATCCCGTCATACTCCGGCCCCGCCTGGCCGTCCACGACCACCCGCCACCTAGCCTCTCTTCGCGCGGCATACGCCACACGGCGCCCGTCCGGGCTAAAAACGGGGCTGCCCTCCACGATTCCGTCATACTCCGGGCCCGCCTCACCGTCCACGACCACAAGTCGCTTGTCCCCTTTTGCCGCACCGTACGCCAGCCGCCGCCCGTCCGGACTAAAAATAGGCGTGCCCTCGGCAATCCCGTCATACTCAGGGCCCGCCTCACCGTCCACGACGACAAGTCGCTTGTCGCCCTTCCGCGCCTCATACGCCACGCGCTTGCCGTCCGGACTAAAGATGAGGTTGCCATTGCCAATCCCGTCATACTCCAGGCCCGGCCGGCCGTCCGCAACGACAAATCGCTTGTCCCCTTTTCCCGCCATGTACGCCAGCCGGCGCCCGTCCGGACTAAAGACTAGGCCCTCACCGATCCCGTCGTACTCCGGGCCCGGCTCGCCGTCCACGACCACCAGTTGCTTGTCCCCTTTTGCCGCCACGTATGCCAGCCGCCGCCCGTCCGGACTAAAAACGGGGCTGCCCTCACAGATCCCGTCATACTCAGGGCCCGCCCGGCCATCGAGGACGACGCGGAGCCCACCCTCCGTTTCCGTCACGATCGCAAGATGTAAACCGTCCTCGCTGAACACCGCCGCGAGGATAGGATCTGGAAGGAGCCCGAGCCTCTCCTCCTGAACCCGCCAGGACTCGCCGGGTTCCTCGGCACCGGAAACCGGAACGGCCCAAACCAAGGCCAGGGCAACGGCGATTAGGACCTTTCGCATGGTCATGCCCCCTTGAAAAACTACTGCGTCAACGAACAAACCGCCATATCGCCGGGGATAAACCCCGGCGCTACCATCATAAGGAACCAGACGCCGTAGCGCCAGGCTTTACGCCCGGCGGCCGTTCCCGCGCCGGGGATAAACCCCGGCGCTACCATGAGAGCAGACGCCGTAGCGTCGGGCTTTACGCCCGGCGGTCGTTGCTGCGCCGGGGATAAACCCCGGCGCTACTGGATCCGCACCAGACCCTTCTCGGTCTCGATCCATCCGCAGTACACGTCGTCGAGCACTTCCGACGGGTCCGGATACGGGCTCTCTTCAACGGCGAACGTCTCGGCCGCGGCTATCCCAGAGTCCACCTCGGCCTGGAGCCGGTCGAACGCTTTCTTCGTGAGGAGTTTCTGCCTGAGAAGATCGTCACTAAAGAGTGTGATCGGGTCGCGCTTGTGCCAGTAGGCTTCCTCTTCCTTGGTGCGGTACACGCGGGCGTCGCTGCGGCTGTGACCGCGATAGCGGTACGTCTTGGCCTCGATGAGTGTGGGACCGCCGCCCCGGCGTGCCCGCTCGGCAGCCTGAAGGACGGCCGCACGGACCTCCAGGACGCGCTGACCGTCCACAACCACCCCGGGCATCGCATAGACGGGTGCGCGGCTGGCGACTTCGTTGACGGCGGCGGCGCGCTCGAACGCCACGCTCATGCCGTACAGGTTGTTCTCGCAGATGTAAACGACCGGCAGTTGCCACTTGCCGGCCATGTTGAGCGATTCGTGGAAGCCGCCCGTGTTCGAGGCGCCGTCGCCGAAGAAGCACAGGACCACCGAGTCCTTGCCCTGCATCTGGACGGCCAGGCCTGCGCCGGTTGCGACGGGGATGTTGCCGCCCACGATGCCGGTGGCGCCGAGGTTGCGTTTCTCGACGTCGGCGATGTGCATCGACCCGCCGCGCCCCTTGCAGTAGCCGGTCGCCTTGCCGCACAGTTCGGCCATCATCAGTTTCAGGTCGGCCCCCAGGGCGAGACAGTGACCGTGACCGCGATGGGTGCTCGTGACGTAATCGCGGCCGGTGATGGCGGAGCAGGCGCCGACGGCCACGGCCTCCTGGCCGGCGTAGACGTGACTGGCGCCCTTGAGGACGTTGCGTGCGAGGAGTTCGAAGACCTTGTCCTCGAAGGCGCGGATCTCCATCATCCGCCTGAGGAGCGCAATCTTCTCGTCGGTGGTGAGGGTCTTCTTAGCGCCCCTCGGCGTCCGCTTCGCGGCGACCGCTTTCGGCTTCTTGCGTGCGGGCGCCCTCTTTCTCTTCCTGGTGGGCGTCTTCGCCTTCTTTTTCGCCGCTTTGGCCTTAGCCATTCTCACCTCCAAACAAGCCGCCCTGCTCTAACACCCGGCGAATTCGGCCGGGAAAAGTTTGGCGATTATAGCCTCAAGGCTTCCGGCACGCAACGCAGAACGTCGAGGGCCGTCAGGCCAAGGACCCCCACCTGCTCCGCCGCCAGATCCCCTGCCCGTCCGTGTGCCCAGACGGCCAGGACCGCCGCGTCGAACGGCTCCATGCCCGATGCGACCAGGGCCGCCATCAGGCCCGCGAGCACGTCGCCCGAGCCGGCCGTCGCCATACCGGGATTGCCCGTCTCGTTGACGTAGACCCGCCGGCCGTCGCAGACGACCGTCCCGGCGCCCTTGAGGACGGCCACGGCGCCGAGACCGGCCAACTGGGCGGCAGCGCCACGGCGGTCGGTTTGGACGTCGCGAGCGCTCGTGCCCAGGAGTCGTGCCGCCTCGCCGGGATGCGGCGTGAGGAGCAGAGGCACGCGTGCCTTAGCGAGCGATTCCTCTGCGTTGCCGGCCAGGACGTTGAGCGCGTCGGCGTCCAGAACCACAGGGATCTTGATCCCGACGAGGACCGCGCGGACGACCGACTTAACGCCGAGGGTCTGTCCCAGGCCCGGCCCCATCGCCAGGACGTGCTGCTCGGCGGCCAGTTCAAGGATGCGTCCCGCCGCCCTCGGCTTGACACAGGCGCCGTCGTCGGGAAGCGGGGCCGTGGTGCAGCAGGGCGCCAGGGCGGCCACGGTGTCGAGCGCAACGTCAGGCGTGGCGATGCGGACAAGCCCAGCCCCGCCGCGAAGAGCGGCGTTGCCGGTGAGCGCTGCCGCGCCCGCCATGCCGCGGCTCCCGGCCACGACGAGGACCAGCCCGGCCGTGCCCTTGTGGGCGTCGGCGGGACGTGTGGGCGGCTTGGGGATGTGTTGAATCCGCCTCACTTGCTCGGCACCTCGACGTGGAGAACCAGCCACCGGGCAACTCGTTGGTATCTCTTAAGGAAGTAAATGCCAAGGATCATTTCAACCAAGAACCTTGCCACGGTTAACAGCAACGCCATGGGAGCTCTGATACCTTCTATCTCCCTAGTCCAGAGCCAGTGCCAGTGCGTGCCCCACTGCGTACTTGATTCCACGAATACAACAAATACGTGTGGCAATCCAACGAGGGCCATCACCAGCAACACCAAACCCAGCATTCGCACCAGAAGTGACACCAGATCATGATCCATGTCGTTATCCTCCGCTTGGCTGCCTTTTTCGCGGCGGGTCGGGAGACCCGCCGCGCACGTTGTGCGCCGCGCAAGCGCGGCGGCTAACTTGACGACCCGCCTACTCAACTGGCGGGCGCTTTGTTCGTGAGGCGGCACGGAGAATCAGTGCGGCAAGGTACCCGCCGCCGAAACCGTTGTCGATGTTGACGACGCCCACGCCGGCCGCACAACTGTTGAGCATCGTCAGCAGCGGGGCCAGACCGTGGAAACTGGCCCCGTACCCGACGCTCGTCGGGACGGCGATGACCGGCCCGTCCACCAGGCCGCCGACCACGCTGGCGAGCGCCCCTTCCATGCCGGCCACGACCACCACCACGGCGGCCTTGGAGAGCGCCTCGCTGTAGGCCAGGAGCCGGTGGATGCCGGCGACGCCGACGTCGTAGAACGTCTCGACGCGGCAGCCCATGACCTCGGCCGTGACACGTGCCTCCTCGGCCACCGGCTGGTCGCTCGTTCCCGCCGAGACCAGCGCCACCACGCCGTCAAGCGTCGGACACGGCTCGGCGCCCCGGATGACAATTGCGCGGGCGCTCTCGTGATAGATCGCCTCGGGGTGGCCGGCGTGAACGGCCTCATAGACGTCCGCCGACGCGCGGGTGGCCAGGACCGTGCTGCCCTGCTCGACCATGCGGTCCACGATGGCGACGACCTGCTCAACCGTCTTGCCCTGGCAGAAGATGACTTCTGGGAACCCGCACCGGATGGCACGGTGATGGTCGAGTTTGGCGAAGCCGAGGTCCTCGAATGGCATGTGACGAAGACGGTGGGCGGCCTGGTCCGGCGAGAGGTCGCCGCGGGCGACGGCTTCGAGAAGTTTTCGCAAGCGCTCGCTGTCCACGTTTCTTCACCATTCGCGCGGCAGGTCAGGAGACCCGCCGCGCACAGAGGACGCCGTCTCTGCGACCAATGCGCGGCCGCATCCCGGCATCAGTATAGAGAATGGGTGCGAGATGTCCACAGGCCGGCCCCGTCTTGCCTGCAACACGCCGTGACGCGGCGGGCAAGATTGCCCACCGCGCGAAGGCCGAACAAGCCGTTTCACGGCATTTCGGCGGCGCCTCCGGCGCCATCGGCCCGCTATCCTGCTCCCGAAGCCCCCCGCAGGAGAGCATCCCGTACATAGTCGAGAAGAAAGGCCCTGCCCAACATGAAGAACACCATGGCCAAGACGGCGGCCGCCGGAACCGTGATGAACCACGAGCCGAATATATTCCGCGTGACTCGACGGTTCACGGCAGCCAGACCGCGCGCCAGTCCGATTCCGAGAACGGCCCCCACAAGGGTATGGGTCGTCGAGACGGGCAGTTTCATCCTCGTGCACACCAGTACGGTAATCGTCGCAGCGATGCAGGCCGCCACCCCGCGGGACGGCGTTATCTGCGTGATCTTGGTGCCTATGGTACGCATCACGCGATAGCCAAACGTGGCCAGGC
This sequence comes from uncultured Anaerolineales bacterium, assembly GCA_964449275.1. Lineage (GTDB taxonomy): Bacteria > Planctomycetota > Phycisphaerae > FEN-1346 > FEN-1346 > JAUVZF01. The sequence continues at coordinate 7,317 of CAYVAM010000118.1, read as the reverse complement.
CGAGTACGATGCCGGTGCCGCCGAGCATGAGGATCCAGGCCGGAACCTGCACCCGCATCTTGACCGTACACGTCGAAGCAATGTCGACGATGGCGGCAAGCGGTCCGACGGCGTTCGCCACGTCGTTGGCCCCATGGGAAAAGGCGACCGCGCACGACGTGACCACCACCAGAGGCGCGAAGACCCGCTCGACCAACTCCAGTTGCTCCGGCAGCAGGAGACCCTCCTTGCCTCGGAGGGCGCGCCGGATCAGGAGCCTCGCGACCAGTGCCGAGAGCAGGCCTACGGCTGCGGCGACCAGGAACGCGCCGTTTCCGGTAATCCACTCCGCTCCCTCGCCGGTCAGATGCTTCAGGCCTTTGTAGACGACGGCGAGCGTGATGACAACCATCATGAAGAAGACCATGAACGGTGCAATGGTGACGGCCGCCGTCACCGGCCGTTTCCGGCCCAGGATGAGTTTGCTGATGACCTTGAAGAGGATAAACCCCAGAACGCCTCCGGCCACCGGCGACAGGAACCAACTCGCGACGATCTGGCCCATCTTGCCCCAGTGCACCGCGCTCCAACCGGCCGCGATGATGCCGTAACCCGCAACCGCTCCGACGATGGAATGGCTCGTCGAAACGGGCATGCCAAACCACGTGGCCACGTTCAGCCAAACGGCGGCAGCCAGCAGCGCGGCCGCCATGCCGAGCAGCAGGAGCGCCGGGGCCTCGCCCTGGGCCAATCCCGGAAGGGAGGCGATCGTCGTGGGATCCACGATGCCCTTGCGGACGGTATCCGTGACGTGGGCCCCGACGAGGACGGACCCGGCGAACTCGCAGATGCCGGCCGCGATGACGGCCCACTTTATACTGATGGACTTCGACCCGACGGCACAGCCCATGGAATTGGCGACATCGTTGGCGCCGATGTTCCACGCCATGTACAGGCCGAGGACGGCGGTCAGCAGGATGATAATCAGACATCCCATAGGGCGGGTAGGACTGTTCTCCGGGCGGTGGGTTACCCCTTGAGGATCATGGCCCTCAGCAGGTCCCCCGTGTTCTCGGCTTCGTTGGCCACGCGGCTGAGCGCCTGGAACATCTTGTCGTAGAACATGATCGTGACCGGGTCGAGGTCAGCCTCGAGGCTGTAGATTTTCTGGCACAGGCGGCGCTGCATCCTGTCGGCGTTCCACTCCTGCTCGCCCAGGCCGGCGATTCGGTCCAGGACGGATGTGGCCTGGGCGCCGCCGAACGAGGTCTCGGCCAGAATCTGGAGTTCGGTGGCCGCGTCTGTCAGTGTGTTGCTGACCTTGAGCACCTGCCCAACGAACTCGGCGAAATCGTCCTTGAGGTCCGGATGCATCTCGGTCTTGCGTATGAACAGGACGACGGCGAAATCCTCGACGCTGTCGGCGATCTTGTCCTGGCATTTGAGGAAGTTCTCCAGTTCCTCCCTGTCGACGGGCAGGAAGTACCGCCGGGGCAGTTGCTCGCGGATCTCATGCTTGATGAGGTCCGCCTCGTACTCCAGTCTGGACACCTCGTCCTGGAGACGGTGGATCTCTTCGTGGTCGCCCTTCATGAGGGCCTGCGACAGGGGCTCGACCAGTTTCACGCACTCGTGGACCTTCTTCGTGTGCTCCACGAGGGGACCGAACGGCGATTTCCCGAACAGTTCCTTAATCAGACTCATGGCGGCATCTCCTGTTATGCTGCGGCTCGGCCGGGGCGTCGGCTGCTGCTGGGCAGCGGCCAGGACCGCCGGGACCGGCGCGGCAGCACGGAAAAGAGGCCGGTATGGCTCGGCTTCTGCACTCGACGGCGCCACAGGCGACCGGCCGCGCCGGCGCCGAGATGCGGTTCAGGCTCAGTCAACCCACCGCTGAGACCTGTCAGGCAGACGGGATTATAGAGGTGCCAGGGCTCACGACAAGCGATTTCGCAGAGGCGGGCGCGGCACACGTGTTTTTCAACAGCCTCGCAGGAACCTTCAAGCCCGGCCGGGTCTGCGGCGTCGGGGCGGGATCAGGACATCTCGCCGGGGGCGGCCTCGTCCATGTAATCCAGCCGGTGGACGGGCGCGACGACGGCGCTGGAGATGTTCGCCAGATGCGCCCCGATCCGTTTCATGTGCCTGGCGAGCAGCGAATACGCCACGGCCTCGTCGGTGGGAATGTCTTGGCGGTGCTGAAGCAATTGCTGAATCAGACGGTCGCAGTCTTTGCTGAAGACGCCGAACTCCTTCTGCACCTGCCGGGCAAGGTCCACGTCGCTCCCACTGAAGGCCTTCTTCGCCAGGTTGAAGATGTCCTCGACCTTCATCCGAATGCGCTCGAGCGGGTCGAGGTATGTGGGGCCCGTGAACTCATGGGTGTAGAACTTGCCGACCTCGAAGATGTTCTTGCAGTAGTCGCCGATGCGCTCGGCGTCCTTGACGACGCTCATCAGGACGAGGCAGGCCGCCAGGTTCGTGTCCTTTCGCAGCGAGAGGTGCTTGACGATCCGGGCGCGGATGGAGCGTTCCAGTTTGTTCACCTTCTTGTCGCGCTCGTAGAGGGGGCCCTCGATGGCCTGCCAATCGACGCGGCTGAAGAAGACCTCGACCGCCTGCTGGAACATCCAGTGGGTGTGGTCGAGCATCTGGTCGAATTCCTCGAACATCCGGCTTAGGGCATCGCGGCCCCGCCAGGCGGACAGCAGTTCTTTCAACATGGCTCAGCCCTCGCAACCAAATGGCTACTGAAAAAGCCAGTGCGACACGATCACAAGCAGCGGCACGATGAAAAAGAAAACGATCAAGTGGAGCACGGCATAGCGTTTTGACCCGGCCGCCAGACGGGCCCACCAATTCGCGATGCCGATCGGCACTCGCTTCAACGGATACCACACCGCGGCGCCAAACAGATTGAACAACATGTGGCTGAAGGCGAGCGCAACGCCCACCTGGGCCTGACCGACGGTGTCGGCGCTCGTGGCGAAACTCGCAATCAGGGCGGTCACGGTGGTTCCGAGATTCGCGCCCAGCGTGTACGGATAGACCTGGTAGATCGTCAGCAGTCCCGCCCCCACCAGGGGCACCGCCAGACTCGTTGTGATACTCGACGACTGGACCGCGACGGTCAGAGCCAGCCCCACCAGATAGGCCGTCACGGCGTTGCGGAACAGAACCTTGTCGAAGAACCGCTCCACCCGGCTCATGACAAGGCTCTTGAGAGTCTTGGTCAGCAGGATCAGAGCCAGAAACAGAAACGCCACGCCAAGGACCGTCATCGTGATGTTAGCCGAGACGTCGCCGAGGCCCAGCCCGTCTTTGAGAACCCAGTCGGCTCCGTTGACGAGAGGCTTGACGGCCTCCTTGATGACGTTCGTCGGTTTCTGGCCCGTGGCGCTGGCGGAGTAGAGCACCGACGCCATGTGTTCGCCAAGCCGCTCGATCAAACCCTTGCCCGAGAGACGCCAGACGATCCATTCCACGGGAAACAGCAGCAGCACCGACAGGACGTTGAAGAAGTCATGGACGATGGCCGTGCCGTAGGCACGCTCGAACTCCTCCGCCCGCCGTATGTGCGTAAACGACACGCCGACGTTGGTGACGCTCGTGCCGATGTTGGCGCCCATGATGATAAAGACTGCCTGGTGCAATGTCAGCGGCGTCGTGACGACCAGCGAGACGGCAAACGACGTCGTGAAGGACGAACTCTGGAAGATGCTCGTGGCCAGGATGCCGACGAACAGGCCGACGAGCGGATTATCGGCATAAGAGAAAATGTCGTAAACGGCGTCGCGATACGCAAGGTTCTCATCCGAGACCGGCTCAGCCTTGTTGAAGTCGGGGTTCTCACCAAGCCCTTTCAGCCCGCGGCCCATCATCCTCATGCCGCCCAGGAAGAAATACAGAAGGACGAGCACCAGGAGGATTTTGACGACGATCTGCCAGCGGGGCCGACCGGGTTCGGCCCGATCTCTCAACATCATCAAGAGACAGGTAACTCCGCCTGCGCGACGCTCGCGAATTCAGCGCGGCCGGGCTCGCGTGTGCGCACAGGATTATAGGCGGGCCAACGGTCTGGACAAGCAGAAACCGGCCCACTCACGCGGGGTGCGAACGCTTGTGGGTGGCCCGAAAAACACACGGCCGGACAAGCCTGCCCTGAGCCTGCCGAATGGGACCGGCCGTGGCACACGTGTTTTTCAACAGCCTCGCAGAAACCTTCAAGCCCGGCCCGCGTCCGCGAACCGCCCGCTACGCCCTCGCCTCAAGGTCCAGGCCGGCCACCTCCCCCCCTTGCGCGTAGTGGTAGGCAAGCCCCGCGACCATGGCGGCGTTGTCGGTGCAATACGGCATGGGCGGGAGGATGAGGTCAAGCCCGGCGGCCGCAGTCTCCTTCTCGAAGCGTGCCCTCAGCCGCCGGTTCGCCGCCACGCCGCCGCCAACGATGATCCGGTCAAGGCCGCACACCTCCGCTGCGCGGAGCGTCTTACCCACCAGGACGTCCACGACACACTCCTGGAAGCCGGCGGCCACGTCCGCGACCTCCTGCTCCGTGAGGTTGGTCCGCCGCGTCTTGGCCCCCGCCCCGTAACCGCGAACGTGGTACAGGACGGCCGTCTTGACACCGCTGAAACTGAAATCGAGCGAGTCCGGTCCGAGCCACGGCCGCGAGAAGTGCACGGCTTTCGGCGAGCCGCGCTGGGACGCCTCATCGATGCTCGGACCGCCCGGATAGGGCAGACCGAGGATGCTCGCGACCTTGTCGAACGCTTCGCCGGCAGCGTCGTCGGTCGTCGCGCCGAGGAGGGTCTGCGAGCGAGGGCCGTCGCACGTGTAAAGGCTCGTGTGTCCGCCCGAAACGACCAGGCCGATGCAAGGGAACGGCAGCGCTTCACGCTCCAGGCACCCCGCGTAGATGTGACTCTCGACGTGGTTGATGCCGACAAGCGGCAGGTCGTGAAGCCACGCCAGCGTCTTGGCGGCCGTTACGCCCAGCAGGAGCGATCCGATGAGGCCCGGCCGGTGGACGACGGCCACGGCATCGACGTCGCCGGCGCCGGCCTGCTCCAACGCCTCGTCAACCACCGGGACGAGCGCTTCCAGGTGGGCCCGCGATGCGATCTCCGGGACCACGCCGCCGTACTTGCGGTGAACTTCCGTCTGCGAGGCGACGACGTTGGAAAGGACGCGGCGGCCGTCTGCCACGACCGCCGCGCACGTCTCGTCACACGACGTTTCGATGCCAAGAATCTTCATGCCATCGCGCTGCCGAAACCGTCACGCCGCCTTCTTCAGGTACTTCTCGATTACGTCCATGCTCCGAAGGACGTCGAGTGCCCGCTGGAGTTGCCGGTCCACGACCGGCTTGGCCGGTTTCGCCTCCGGCGTTGCCCCCGGCGCCCCGGCCGGCGGTGCCGATTCGTCGCCCTTCTTCTCGCTCCCGGGGGGCGGGGATTCCGACTTCGGCTTCCGTGCGCCGGGCTCATCCTTTTTCGGTTCGTCGGTCTTGGACGGCTCGTCTTTGGGTTTCTTGTCACCGTTGTCGTGGATGACGTCGGCTTCCTGGCGGGCGCGAATCATGCCGACGTACTCCTCAGGCGTCATCGCCACGACGATGTCCGGCACCACACCCCATTCGTCGTCTTCCGTCATGTCGTCGTCGCGGTGGATGTTGCGGCCGCTCGGCAGATAGTACTTGCTGGTCGTCAGTTTCAGGGCACTTTCCTCGCCCCGGAGCGGGATGACGTTCTGGACACTGCCCTTGCCGAAGGTCCGCTCGCCGATGATGATGGCCCGGTGATGGTCCTGAAGCGCGCCGGAGACAATCTCGCTGGCGCTCGCACTAAACTGGTTGACGAGCACGACCATGGGGAAGTATGGAAGCGTGCCGGCCTTGGTAGCCGTCGCCTCCCAATAGGGCGTCGTGCGCCCCTTGGTCTTGACGATCACACCTTCGGGCAGGAACAGGTCGGCCATTTCGATGGCGGTCTTGAGAATGCCGCCGGGGTCGAACCGCAGGTCGAGGATAAGCGCCTTCATCCCGGTCTTCTCGAGGGCGTCGAGCGCCTTGCGAATATCGGGCACAGAGTTCTCGACAAAACTCGTGAGGCGGACGTACCCGATCTTCTTCTCGTCGTCCAACATGTACACCCACTCGTTGTTCTCGTCGCGGCGGGTGCCTTTGACGGTGTGGACTTCGATCATGGCGCGCGTGATGCTGATCTCCTCGATGCCGCCCGTCATGTGCCGGACCTTGATGGTGACCTTGGTTCCGGGGTCGCCGGTGAGGATCTTGACGGCCTCGTCGAGCCGGATGCCGTCGGTGCTCTTGCCGTCAATTTCCATAATGATGTCGCCGGCAAGCACGCCGGCCGCGTAAGCGGGCGTGTCCTCAAGCGGGCTGATGACCGCGAGCAAGCCTCTCCGCATCCCGATCTGAATGCCGATGCCGCCGAACTTGCCCCGCGTGGACTTGTTGAATTCGGCCAACTCATCCTCGGGAATGTAATTCGAGAACGGGTCGAGCCCCTGGAGCATCCCGTCGATGGCGTCTCGGAACAGATTCTTCGTCTCTACCTCGTGCACGTACTGCTTCTGCACGAGCCGGAGGATCTCGACGAACCGGTTGGCTTCGCCGAACAGTTCCTTGTCCGTCGCGTTCTGCTCGCCGGTCGCCTCAAACGCCCAGACCAGCAACCCACCCGTTACCAGAACCAGAACCACACCCAACAGCGTCCTGCGGACCATTCGGTATCTCCTCGTCACCAGAGACGACAGCAACACTCCGACGCAGCATTGTACCGGCCGGCCGGCGGTTTGCAAGCCCCGCTCTACGGGCAGACCAACCTTGACCTTACCCGATGGGGCCGGCTGCGGGCGACACCGCAGACCCGGCCTTCACGTTCGGCGGCGAAAGGGATCCCGCCGCCCGGACGGGTTCCGGAGGCGCCCCTCGCAGCGTTACCCGTGGGTCAGGCACGCCCACGTAGAGACCGATGAGCAGAGTCTGTTGCACAAGTCATCCTGGCCTTGCGCGTGGTGGCCTTCCCAGGCCACCACGTTTGATTCAGGGCGTCTCGCGGCGGCCTGGGAAGGCCGCCGCGCGGTTCGTGCAACAGGCTCGGCAATCCAGGAGGTACTGGCACGAAACGACGACAAACATGCGGCCATGCTCCACTGAACCCTGCCGCCCGCTTCTCCGTCCAGCCCCATGCCCTGCCGCAGCCGCGCCAAAAACGAGTGGGCGAGGCGGGAGTCGAACCCGCATGGGCCGATGGCCCAGGGGATTTTAAGTCCCCACCACCTGATTCACAAGCCTTTGCAGGAGCGCTAGTT
>CAYVAM010000117.1:7103-12891 GCA_964449275.1 uncultured Anaerolineales bacterium | reverse complement strand
GCGAGGGCTCGGTCGAAATGACATCGCTTCGAGAGCACGCTAAACAGGTACAAAACACCGTACCCTGCCGCAGGCCGACGGGTTCAACGTCGCGACGGATTGCCCATTGGGGGCTGGGCCGGGTGCACGACCCCCGTTTTTTGCTACTGAGGATGGTTCCGTGAAGGAGGACGGTATGGCGACGGACGAAAAGCAGCCCGCTCCGGAGCAGATGAGCGACGAGCAGGCGGTGGTGCGGCTGGGGGAGGCGCGGGACCAGGTCCTGGCCGAGGTCCGAAAGGTCATCGTCGGCATGGACCAGGTCATCGATGAGATGATGATCGCCGTCTTCGCCCGCGGGCACTGCCTGCTGGTCGGCGTGCCGGGGCTGGCCAAGACGCTGCTGGTCTCGAGCCTGGCCCAGACGCTTTCGCTCTCGTTCAAGCGGATCCAGTTTACGCCCGACCTGATGCCGTCGGACATCACGGGCACCGAAGTGCTCCAGGACGACCCGGTCACGGGAGAGCGGAAGTTCAAGTTTCTCAGGGGGCCCGTCTTCGCCAACATCATCCTGGCCGACGAGATCAACCGTACGCCGCCCAAGACGCAGGCGGCCCTGCTGGAGTCGATGCAGGAGAAGAAGGTCTCGGCCGGCGGCGAGGACCATCATCTCCAGGAACCGTTCTTCGTGCTCGCCACGCAGAACCCCATCGAGCAGGAAGGCACGTACCCGCTGCCCGAGGCCCAGTTGGACCGCTTCTTCTTCAACATCCTCGTCAACTATCCGAGTTGGGACGAGGAGATCGAGATTATGAAGCGCGTGACGGCCGGCCCGGAGATCCAGTTGGCCCCCGTCCTTCACCGCGACGAGATCCTCTCGCTCCAGGACCTGGTGCGGCGGATTCCGGCGGCCGACCACATCTTTACCTACGCCGCCAAACTGGCCCGCGCCACGCGCCCGGGCGAGGACGAAGCGCCCGAATTCATCCGGAACTGGATCGCTTGGGGCGCCGGGCCGCGCGCAAGCCTCTTCATGATCCTCGCCGGAAAGGCACGGGCCATCCTGCGCGGCCGCTACCACGTGGCCATCGACGACATCCAGGCGGTGGCGCCGCCGGTGCTGCGGCACCGGATCATCCCGAACTTCGCCGCCCAGTCGGAAGGGCTCACGACCGACGATATCATCGACCGGCTCATGGAAACCATCCCCGCGGATGAACGGCTCTACGATGGCAAAGCGGCAGGCGCCCAAACTACGGTATCTTGACACCGAGGTCCTTCAGGGTCTCGACTCGCTCGACCTGGTGGCCCGCGAGGTCGTGGAAGGTCTCCGCGTCGGCATGCACAGGAGTCCGCTGAGGGGCTTCAGCACCGAGTTTGCGCACCATCGGCCCTACGTGCCCGGCGACTCCGTCCGCCGCCTCGACTGGCGGGTCTATGCACGCACCGAGCGGTACTACGTCAAACTCTATGAGGCCGAGACCAACTTCGACGCTCACCTGCTGCTCGATGCCAGTTCCTCCATGCGGTACGCCTCGGGCTCGGTCACGAAACTCGAGTACGCCAAGTTCATGGCGGCCAGCCTGGCCTACCTGGTGGTGGACCAGCGCGATTCGGTGGGCCTGGCTGTCTTCGACGCCGAACTCCGCCGCTACCTCGAACCGTCCAGCACGATGGGGGTCATCCGCAACATCGACCGCGAACTCTCGGAAGCCGCCGACGTGCCCCGCACCGACGTTGCCGCCATCCTGCACGAGTTCGCGCAGAGGATTCCACGACGCGGGTTCGTCATCCTCTTCTCCGACCTCTTCGACCACGTGGAGGAGTTCCTCAAAGGGCTGGACCACCTGCGCTTCCGCGGCCACAACGTCGTGGTCTTCCACGTGCTGGACCCGTACGAACTTCGGTTCCCCTTCGGCGGGGGAACGTGGCGGTTCGAGGGGCTCGAACGGGAACCCGAGATCGTCACGCAGCCGAAGCGGATTCGCGCAGCCTACATGGCCGAACTGGAGACGTTTCTCAGCACCATCCGGACCGCCTGCGAGCGGAGCCACGTGGATTACGTCCTGGTCGATACGTCCAGGCCGATCGACGTCGTCCTGTCGGCCTACCTCATCGGTCGTGTCCACAGCGCCGCAGGCACGCGCATGTATTGATTAGTTAGCCCCGCTGCTTGCAGCGGGAGTTTGGGGCATGCAGGTGAAGGGTAGCCGCAGCATCCTGGTGGCGGTTGTGTCGGCGCTGCTGCTTGCGCCGGCGCCCCTCAGCGCCGGCGTCGTCCGGACGCTCGACGCCCGTCTCGAAGGCGACGTGACCTTCGCCGACGGTCGCATCGAGGTCAACGGCAAGTCGGTGCCGTGGGATGCGGTGCTCTGCGTCTTTCCGCACGTCGGGGCGGCACCGCGTACGTTCTCCGGCGCCGTGCGGTTCGTGAGCGGCGAGATCTGGCGGGGCGACATCCTCGGCCTCTCGGCCGGGAAACTGTCGGTCCGCTTCGGTCGTCTCGGCCGGCGGGAGGTCGACGCCAAGGGGGTTGCGAACGTCGAGTTCTCCTGGGCGCCGTCGGCCGGCGGATGGTCCGCCGGGCTCCATCGCGAGCAGGGCGAGCCCGTTCCCGGCACGCTCCTCTGGATCGACGAGACACGCCTGGCCATCGATAGCCCCCTGGGCGTGCTCACGCTGCCGCGACAGGGCGTCATCCGCTACTGCTTTCCATCGCCCCCCTACGTGCCTCAGCCGCGGGTTTTCGACGAGGTCGGCCTGGCAGACGGCAGCGTCCTCCGCGGCAAGGCCAGGCCCGTCGCCGGCGGCGTGCAACTTGAGCATCCCGTGCTCGGCTCCTTGAATATCAAGGCCCGGCAGGTGCGTTTCATCGCGCAGCATTCGGGCCGGGCGATTGCCCTGACGTCATGCCCGCAGCGGTCGATCGAGGCCCAGGGCCTCGTGACCGCGCGAACCGCGAGGCCGGTCGAGTACGGTACGGCCGCGGAAGGCTCGCCCCGGATGCCCGCCTGCCTTGTGGCCATGCGGGTCCAGCCGAAGACCGTGGTGCGCTACACCGTCCCGCCGGAGGCCGCAGGCAAGTCGGTCCTCGTCGCCCGGGTCGTCCCGGTTGAAGGGTCGCGCGGCGAGGTGCGGGTGCGAGTCATGGTCGGCGGCAAGCGGATCTTCGAGGAGGAACTGGCTCCCGGCAGCGGGCCGCTGCCCGTTCGCGCGCCGCTGCCGCAGGGAGACGAATTGGCCCTGGAGGTCGACTTCGGCCGGCGCATCGGCTTCCCCTGCGGCGCGGTCTTCGAGGACCCGCTGCTGATTCGCCGGTAGTATGACAACACCATTAAGGATGCGCGGTGGGTGCGGAGACCCACCGCGCTCGGCCGAACCATTTAGCCGGCGGGTTTGCCCGCCGCGCACGGCCGAACCATTTAGCCGGCGGGCTTGCCCGCCGCGCACATGAGGAAGCGACATGCCCATCGCGTTCGGCAATCCGTGGCTTCTGCTCGGACTCGCCGGCGTTGCCGTCCCCATCGTCATCCATCTGCTGAACCGTTTTCGGCAGCGGCGGATGGAGTGGGCCGCCATGGAACTGTTGCGCCGGGCGATGGTCCTGCGCTCGCGGCGCATTCGAATCGAGGACCTCCTGCTGCTCGCCCTGCGGTGCCTGGCGGTCATCCTCATCGCCCTGGCCATGTCGCGGCCGAGTCTCAGGACCGAGGCCGCCAAGTACCTCGGAGCAGGGGAGCACGTCGGCGCCGTCATCGCCCTCGACGGCTCCTACAGCATGGCCTACCGGCCGGGCGTCGGCAGCCGCTTCGACCGCGCCGTCGAGATCGTCCGCGACCTGAAGGCGGCCCTCAGCCCCGGCGACCCCGTCAGCCTGGTCCTGATGGGCAACCGGCCGCGCACACTCCTTCGCAACACGGCCTTTGACGCTCAGCGCCTGGAGAAAGCCGTCGCCGGCGCCGCGCCGCTTGCCGAACCGCTCAACCTCGAACCGTGCCTGGAACGCCTGGCGCTGCTGGCCGACGAAATGAAGGTCCCCATCCGCGAGTGTTACCTCGTGACGGATGCTCAGGCGGTCACGTGGCAGCGCGTCTCGGAGAAGGCGAAGCAAAGCCTGCGGCAGATCGGGGCCGACGCACGCATATTCGTCCTGCCCACCGCTGGCGACAGCGCCGAGAACCTTGCCGTCACACGCCTGGCGCTCGCCGCCGGGTCGCTCCGCCGCGGGACGGTCGCTCGCCTCACGGCCGAGGTGGCGAACGTCGGCCGCCGCCCCCAGACACGCGTCGTCGTCAACCTGCTCGCGGGCCGGAAGGTTGTGGACCAGCACGTCATCCGCGAGATCGAGCCGGGCGAGAGCGTCACCGTGCCGCTGTTCGTGCGGTTCCGGGAGGGCGGCAGCGTGCGGCTCAGCGCCCGCATCGGCCAGGACGGCCTCCAGGCCGACAACGTTCGACACGCCGTCGCCCGCGTCAGAGACCGCGTGAACGTCCTGGTGGTGGACGGCGACCCGTCGGACAGACCGTTTTCGAACGAGACGGACTTTCTGGTGACCGCGCTGGTTCCGAAGGCGCCCAAGGCGGGCGGCGCCACACTGGTTGTCGAGCCCATCCCGTGGATGGAACTGCCGGCGCGGCGCCTCGAGACCTACGACGTCGTCGTCCTGGCGAACCTGCCCGACGTTCGCCGCACACAGGTCGAGGAACTCTACAACTTCGTCCGCGAGGGCGGCGGCCTGCTCGTCTTTCTCGGCGACAAGGTCAACCCGGTGCTGATGAACGCCCGGATGCGCCGCGGGGAGGAATCGCTGCTCCCCGCCCAGGTCGCCGAGGCGGTGGCGGCGCCGTCGGGCGGTGGGCCGCTTGCGGCGGCGGACGCCGGCCACGCGCTCGCCAGGGCGCTTCAGCCACTGCCGCCCGCACTGATGGGCGAGACACGCATCCGCCGGTTCTTCAAAGTGACGCCGGCCCCCGGCGGCCGGGCGATCCTGAAGGTTGCCGGCGCCGAACACGAAGCGCCGCTCCTGCTCGAAAAAAAGATCGGGCGCGGCAAGGTACTCCTCTTCACCAGCACCGCCGACCGCGCGTGGAACAACCTGCCCGCTCACCCGGCCTATCCGATCCTGATGCACGAGGCCGTGACGTACCTGACGACCCGCGCGCACGAGCGGCCGTTCGTCGTCGGCGAACCGCTCATGGTCCCGCTGCCGAAGCAGAGCATCCAGACCAGCGTCACCTTCGCCATGCCCGACGGTGAGGAACTCGCCGTTCAGGTGACCGAACGCCAGGGCCGGCGCGTGGCCTGTTGCGAGCAGACCGACCTGCCCGGCTTCTACGAGATGATAGCCCGCGAGGTGCGCGCGCCGGTGGTCCTGGCCGTGAACCCGGAGAGCAGGGAGTCGGACGTCAAGACGCTCGTCCCCCGCGACCTGGCGAAGGCCCTGGCCGAGGCGCCCGTGCGGGTCCTGCCGCCCGGCGAGAACGTGGTGGCGGCCATCCGCGAAAGCCGCATCGGCCGCCCCCTGTGGCAACTGCTGCTCGTCCTGGCGCTGGCGGTCCTGGCGGTGGAAGGGTACCTGGCCCGGCGGTTCTCGCGGCGGATGGCGGTCGCCGATTCCTCGTCGGCCTTCAGCGGTCGTGAGGAGGTTGTGCGCAAACGCGCCGCAGGCTGAGCGGTCTGACATAAGTTTTGCGCGGTCCGTAAGTTTTGCGCGGTGGGTAAGTTTTGCGCGGTGGGTGTCCCCACCCACCGAGTTTTGCGCGGGGGGGGTGCCCCCCCCCCCCCCCAAAAGGCGCCAGGCCCCGGCGGG
>CAYVAM010000117.1:0-7093 GCA_964449275.1 uncultured Anaerolineales bacterium | reverse complement strand
GGAGACCCGCCGCGCGAGGACGGCGAGCCGTGCAGTTGCACTGGCAGACAAGCCGCTAGTGGCACCGGCGACCGATGGGTGAAACGCGAATGGCAAGGCTTTTCGGACTCGACAACACGCAGTCGGTCACCTACTTCGAACTCCTCCTCCAGGAATCGTGGCCGAGGCTGGTGATCCTTGCGTTGGTCCTTGCGGCCATCGGGTACGCCGTCTTCCTGTATCGCCGGGAGACGGCCCTGTCGGTCCCGCTGCGGACGCTGGCGGCGGTCTTGCGTGCGGCCGCGCTGAGTGCCCTCGTTATCGCGTTGTTCGACCCGCGTCTGGGCCTGGAGATGATCGTCAAGGTCCGCCGCACGGTCCTCGTCCTGCTCGACACGTCCGAGAGCATGACGACCCGCGACGCGCGCGAGAGCGCCGAGGATCTCAAGGACGCCGCCCTCGCCCTCGGCAAGATGCCCTTCGAGCAGGCAGACGGCCCGGTGCCGGAGGCCGCTAGGGCCGAGGCCGCATCCGCGCCGCGCGCCGGCCTGGCCAGGGGCCTGCTGGGCCATCCGACGATGAACTTCTCGTCGCGCCTCGGCGCCGACTACACCGTCCGGTACTTCGGTTTCGGCGAGCGTCTGCTGCCGGCCGAGGGCAAAGGCGAGACCGCTCCCGAAGCGCTCCTTAAGATGGAGCCGACCGCCAAAGTCACACGACTCGGATCGGCCATCCAGGAAGCCGTGGACCGAAGCGCCGGCGAGCCCATCGCCGCCGTCATCGTCCTGACGGACGGCATCTCCAACGACGGGCTGGAACCGATGGCGGTGGCCGAACGCCTGGGCCGGCGCCACGTCCCCGTCCTGGCGGTCGGGCTTGGCCTGCCGGACCCGCCGGACGTCCGGCTCCGGAGCCTCATCGTTCCCGGCACGGTCTTCCACAAAGACAGGGTCCCGGTGCGGGTCGAGATCGCCTCGGACGGATACGCGAAACGGACCGCGAACCTCACCGTCTCGCTCGACGGGCGGGAGGTGGCCGGCAAGGCCGTCACCCTCAGCGGCGCCGGCCAGTTCGAGGAAATCCTGTTCATCCCGGAGGCGACCTCCGGCGCGGCGAACCTCGCGGTGGCCGTCTCGTCGCTGCCGGGCGAGATCGCCACCGCCAACAACCGCCTCTCGCGAACCATCCGCGTCATCGACGAAAAGATCAAGGTCCTCTACGTCGAGGGCAAGCCGCGATGGGAGTATCGGTACCTGCGCCAGGTTCTGCTCCGCGACCATCGGCTCGAGGTCAAGTTCCTCCTGACCGAGGGCGACCGCGACCAGGCCCTGGCGTCGGACCTGTACCTGACGGACTTCCCGGAAGACGCCGCCAAGGCGTTCCGTTTCGACCTCGTGATCCTCGGCGACGTGCCGTCGTCGTACTTCTCGCGGGCGCAAATGACGCGCATCGAGGAACTCGTGCAGAAGCACGGCGGGTCGTTCCTCATGTTGGCGGGCCATCGGTACGCCCCGCTGAGTTACGTCGGCACGCCCATCGCGTCGGTCCTGCCGGTGCGGCTGCGGACCGACGGGTGGCGCAGCGTGGACGACTCGGTCCACCCGGTCGTCGCCAAGGACGCCGCCGACAGCGCCGTCACGATGCTCGAGGCGCCCGCGGCGCGCAACCGGCAACTCTGGTCGCTCGTCCGGCCGATGGTCACGCTGCCGATCCTCGACGGACCCAAACCCGGCGCCACCGTCCTGGCTGGGATCTCTCGCGGCGCTCCGCGCGGCCAGCCGTATCCGCTCATCGCCTGGCAGCGCTACGGCAGCGGGAAGTCGCTCTTCGTCGGGACCGACCAACTGTGGCGGCTGCGGTTCAAGCGGGGCGACAAGTACCATGCACGCTTCTGGGGGCAGGCCATCACGTTCCTGACGCTCTCCCGCCTGCTCGGCGAGAACAAACGCATCCAGATCGAGACCGACCGCCAGGATTACCGCACGGGACGGCGCGTCCAGATCAGCGTGAACGTCCTGGACGAACTCTACGAGCCCGTCGCGGCCCCGTCGTACACGGTCTCTCTGGAGCGAACCGCGCCGGCGAAGCGCTCGACGGCGCTCCGTCTCGAACCGCTGCCGCACGTCCCGGGACTCTATCAGGGGTTCGTCACGCCCCGGGACCCGGGCCGATACACGGTGCGCGCCGCCGGGGCCGATCCGACGTTGGCCAATACGGCCCGGTTCACGGTCGTCGAAGCGCCGCTGGAAGAACTCGAGAAGGCGATGCAGGAGAAACTTCTGCGAAACATGGTCCAGGTCTCGGGCGGCAGGTACTTCACCGTTCGCGACCTGCCGGAACTGGAAAAGACGATCGTGGGGGACCGGCCGACCACCGTCGAGCGGACCGAAAAACCCCTCTGGGATCTGCCGATCGTGTTCGCCGCCCTCCTGGCCTTTCTAGGCGTGGAGTGGCTCGTGCGGCGGATGCGCGATCTGGTGTAGGAAAAAGGTACCTGGTACCTTTTTCGCGGGCCGCGCAGGATACAGGTTGACGCCATGACTGCTGAGAGCACAATCGAACATGCCGGCCTGTCGGTCGAGCGCAAACTGCGCCGGGCATGGCGGCGCCAGCGCCGGTTCCACAACACGCGGGGGCTCTGTCACCTGCTGCTGTGGGCCGGCGGCCTCGGACTGGCCGACTTCATCGTCGACTGGCTCTTCCTGCTGCCCGGCTACGGGCGGGTCTTGCTGCTGGCGATCAACGTCGGCACGCTCATCTGGGTGTTCTACCACAGTTGGCTGCGGCACCTGAGACGGTACAACCCGGTGCGGGTGGCGCTGGAGGTCGAGCGTCGCCATCCGGATCTGCTGAGCCTCCTCGTCTCGTACGTGCAACTCGACGAAGACCGCGAGGATGCCGCCCACGTGTCGCCGACGTTGATCCGGGCGTTGAAGCGGCTGGCGGTGAAGGCCACCGCCCCAATCGATTTCCGCGAGATCATCCACTGGGGCGACCTGACTCGCGTCGGCGTCTTCTCGGCGTGCGTGGTCCTCGTGTGTGGCGGCCTGAGCCTGAACTGGCCGGAGTTCTTCAGCACGCTGGCATACCGGCTCTTGAATCCGGCGGCGAGGATCGCCTATCCGACGCGAACCACCATCGAACGCATCACCGGAGACCTCACGGTTCCCCAGGGCGCACCGGTGGTCATCGAAGCCGAGTGCAACGGCCAGGTCCCCGCCAGCGGCACGCTCTGGATCAAGCCGACGGGCGGCGAGTGGGAACGCGTCCTCATGCCGCAGACCGGCACGCGGCGGTTCGCCTACCGGTTCGAGCAGGTCTTGCGCGACTTTACGTACCGTCTGCGGCTGGGCGATGCCCGGTCGGAGGTGTACCGTATCCGTGCCATCCCGCCGCCGCACCTTGTTCGGACGCGCGTGCGGCTGAATTATCCCCCGTACACGGGCCTCGCCGACACCGACGCCGATTCGCTCCACCTCCAGGTGCCCGAAGGCACCAAGGTCTCGCTGGACCTCGGCTGCGACCGTCCGCTTCTGAAGGCCGAGGTGATGGAGGAAGGCGGTGTGGCGTCGCCGATGCAACTCGACGCCGCCGGCCGCAACGCCACCTTCTCCTGGACCGTCACGCAATCGTTCCCGTTCCGGTTCCGGTGGACCGAGCGCGAGCACGGGTTCGTCTACGAGGGCGACGTCACGTATTTCGTGCGGGTGATTCCCGACGTGCCGCCCGACGTCCAGATCCTGAGCCCCACCGAGGACGACAAGGCGACGCTGGCGAAACGGCTTGCCGTCCGGTACCGGGCGGCCGACGATTACGGCATCGCGAAGGCGGCGGTCGTCTACTCGGTGAACGAAGGCCCGGAGCAGCGCCTGCCGGCCGAGCCGCTGGACCGCACGCCGGTTGACGGCGAGGTCGCGTGGCCGCTCAAAAAAACCATCCAGGGCCTGAAGGTGGGCGACACGCTCGCGTTTGCCGTCGAGGTCGCCGACAACCGGACGGGCCAGGCCGGCCCGAACGTCGCACGCTCCCAGGCCCGGCGGCTCGACATCGTGACGGTGGCGGAGTACCTGCGGCACGTGGCCGAGAAACGGGCGAGGCTCTTCAAAGAGATCCGGGCCATGCACGAACAGGAAGCCGATGCGTCGGTTGAGGTCAAGGCGCTGAAGGACGAAGCGCCGCCCGCCTCCCCGGCCGCCAACGATGCAGGGAGATAGCACGATGGTGCCAATGCGCAGCGTTGCGGCGTCGCTCTTGCTCGTTCTCGCACTGTGTTCGGGTGCGGCCGGCGCGTCCGCATCCGAGGACGCCGCGACCGGGCAGGAGATCCTCCTCCAGGTGGCGGACCGCATCCAGGACGAGGCCGAACGCCAGCACCACGTCAAAGGGCGGATGGACACGTC
This sequence comes from uncultured Anaerolineales bacterium, assembly GCA_964449275.1. Lineage (GTDB taxonomy): Bacteria > Planctomycetota > Phycisphaerae > FEN-1346 > FEN-1346 > JAUVZF01. The sequence continues at coordinate 2,714 of CAYVAM010000117.1, read as the reverse complement.
CATCGGCCGCTTCCGGGCCATCCTCGTGGACCTGAAGTCGAACGATCTCATCAAGCAGGGGAGCGGCCCCGGCCTCGAGCGGCTCGTCCAGATACTGAACGTGCTGAGCGACAAGAACGTGCCCGACGCCGCGCGGTACCTGGAGGAGGCACGAAAGCAACTCCAGGCCCTGCGGCCCAACCTGGTCTCGGCCGACAAGGAAATCGAGACCATCGTGGCGGAACTCGAAAAGATCCTGGCACGCGGGCCGGGGCGCGGAGAGGACCTCCTGCGCGAACTCGAAGTCATCATCGAAGACGAGCAGCGCACGCACAAAAGCACCAGGGACTGGGGCGCCCAACTCCTCCAGAAGCCCGACGCCGCCGACACGCCGCGAAGACAGGTCGCCGCCGCACAGAGACGCATCGCCCGACGCACCGACAGATTCATCCAGCGCCTGAAGAAGGCGCGCGATGCCGAGACCGACCCGGCCGAGCACCTCGCTATGCAGAAAGCCCACGACGTGCTCGACCAGGGCAAGGTCGTGGACCTCCTGGACGGCGCCTCCCGCGACATCGACGGCAAGAAACCCGTTGCGGCAACTCGGGCACAGCAAGAGGCGCTGAAGGCCCTCGAAGAGGCCGCAAAGCACCTGCGGCGGGATACCCTCGCATCCGAAATCCAGGCCATGAAGGAACTCCGCGACCGCCTGGCCGCCATCCTCGAAAAGCAAATCGACCTGCGAGAGACGACCGATGCGGTTCCCGAGACCGAGTTCCCCCAGAAAAAGAACGAACTCCAGGTCGGCCAGCGCGCACTCGACAACGAACTGACCGATGCCAGCCGCAACCTGCCGTCGCCCACCTCGCCACAAGTCAAAGACCACCTCGACGCCGCCGGCGACCACATGCAGCAGGCCGAGAACCAAATCGCCGCAACACGGCAGAAACCGGCCGTCGGGTCGCAGAAGGCGGCCGAGCAATCCTTGCGCGACGCCATCAAGCAACTGGACCAGGACATCGCCGCCGCTGAAGCAGCCTGGGACCAGCAGAATCAGCCGATGCAGAGCCTCGCCGACCTGGCACAGCAGGCGATGGACCTGGCCGAGCAACAGCGTGCCCTTCGCCAGGAGACCGGCCAGACGCCGCAGCAAGGGTTGCCGCAACTCGCCAAGCCGCAGGCCGGGCTCCAGCAGCAGGCCCAGGCGCTGGGGGGGCAGTTGCCGATGCCGCAGTTCCAGCAGGCCGCTCAGGCCATGCAGCAGGCGGGGCAGTCGCTCCAGCAGAGCAGCCAGCAGCCCGCTATGGGGCAGCAGCAGAAGGCGATCGACGCCCTGATGTCCGCCGCCCAGGCACTCCAGCAGGCCCAGACGGCGATGGACCTGGCCGCACAACAGGCGGCGCTGATGCAGCAGACCGGCCAGACGCCCGCCGGCAACCTGCCAGGGCTCGCGCCGGCCCAGCAGGGCCTCCAGCAGCAGGCCGAGGCCGGGCAGTTCTCCGAGGCCGCCGGCCACATGCAGCAGGCCGGTCAGTCCTTGCAGGCCGGCCAGGGACAGCAGGCCATGCAGAGCCAGCAGGCGGCCATCTCGGCGCTGATGGGCCAGGCCGGCATGGCGATGGGCATGATGCCCGGCATGGGTATGCAGCCCGGCATGGGCATGGGAATGGGGATGATGCCCGGCATGGGCATGATGCCCGGCATGGGGCCTGCCATGCCGATGTCGCAGACGAACGATCCACAGGAAATGGGCATCCGCGATTTCGGACGCCAGAAACCCGTCGGGCCGAACGTCAAACGCGGCACCGATTACTGGAAACCCCTGGGCGACCGACAGCGCGACGCCCTCTACCAGAAATATGCCCGCCAACTGCCGCACGAATACCGCGAACTCCTCGGCGATTACTACGAGGCGCTCTCGAAAGACCTGCCACGCGTCCGGCCGAAGTCCGCGCCCGTTCCGCCGACGCCACCGCCCGATTCCACGGAGGCCAAACCGTGAGGACATGCATCCTGATAACCACCGGAACGATCCTCGTCATGGCGGGCCCGGCCCTGTGCCTGGCCGAAGTCCCGGCCCGTTCCCCGGCGGCCGCGGACGGCAAGGTCCGCACGGCCGACCTCTCCGGCGAGGCCGAACGGGCCATCGACGCCGGACTCCGATGGCTCGCGGCCCAGCAGAACGCCGACGGCAGTTGGGGCATGCGGTATCACGAGGCATCCACCGCTCTGGCGCTCATGGCGTTCATGCTCAAGGGCCACTTCCCCGAAAAGGGACCGTACGGCGAGGCCATGGACAAGGCCGTCGGGTTCCTCGTGGAGCGGGCCCGGCAGGGCGGCGGATACATGGGTGTCAACATGTACGAGCATGGCCTGGCCACGCTGGCCCTCTCGGAGGTCTGGGGCATGAGCAACCGCAAGGAGATCCGCGACACGCTCAAACGCGCCGTCGAGGTCATCCTGCGCGCCCAGAGCCCCAGGGGCGGCTGGCGGTACGAGCCTCGGCCGCGCGACGCCGACATCTCCGTCACCGTCATGCAGATCGTCGCGCTCGCTTCCGCCAGGGAGGCCGGCATCCACGTGCCGTCGCAGACGATCGACAAGGCCCTCCACTACGTCAAGGGGCTACAGGTCAAGGGCTCGGGCGGCTTCGGGTACACGGGTCCCTCGCGGCCGGAGTTCGCGCGGTCGGCGGCGGGGGTGATGGCCCTGCTGATGTGCGGCGAACGCGATTC
>CAYVAM010000116.1:0-13019 GCA_964449275.1 uncultured Anaerolineales bacterium | reverse complement strand
TGGCGAGGGCTCGGTCGAAATGACATCGCTTCGAGAGCACGCTAAACAGGTACCAGCACCCGGTTTCCTATGGCCATGCCTTTTCCCATCTGCCGATACTGGATGAGACTGCGTGATGATAGACCCCGGACGGGGTATTTCCCCCCCAACGGAGTGGGTGGCCGCGGCAAGGAGGGCGACATCCTATCCCACCGCATCGCACTCGGCGCCGCCGGATGGCTGGCCCTTTCGCTATCGGCCGTCGCGGCGGCCGCGCCGGCGCCGCCCGCGAAGCCGGCCGTCCAGGCAACGGTCATCCACAAGACCTACCCCGTGAGACCGCCGGCCGAGAAGAAAGGCAAACCCGGCGAAGCCAAGGCCTACGCCACCGACGCTATCGTCCTGGAGAACGAATACATCCGGGCCACCATCGTGCCGGCCCTCGAGGCGCGACTGTCGCGCGTCTTCTTCAAGAAGACCGGCCGCGACCTCTTCTCGGTGAACGACGTGCCGGGGGAGTGGTCGATGGGCGGGACGTTCTTCCCGTTCCCGCTTCGCGAGGCGGGCTGCGTGGCCGATCCGACCACCACGTGGCGGATCGTCCACGGACATGACGGCTCGGTAACCGTGGCGATGGACCGGCGGTTCACGCAGTTCGCGGGGTCGGCCTCCCGGCCGGGCGCCAACTTTTCGGCGCTTCGGATGGCAACGTACGTGACGCTGCGGCCGGGCTCGGCGGTCCTTGAATACGTTGCGCGGCTGGATAACCGGCTGCCGATGCGGCAGGGATTCCGGCTATGGCACATGGCCCGGTTTCCACAGCAGGCCGGCGCAACGGTCCTCTTCCCGGTGGGGTCGGTTACCGACTCGCATCTCGGCGAGATCAAGCCTTGGCCGGTCTGGGACGGCATCGACCACAGCCGCCTCGGGGCGGGAGCCGTCTCCGTCTTCGGCGCCGACACCCAGGGCGATTGGACCGGCGCATATTACCCGGCCGCCGACGCCAACCACCTGGTCCTCAAGTCCCGCTATACCGCGCCGGGTGCGCGGCTGCACGTCGCGAAGGCCAGGCAGAGCATCAAGGACGGGCCCACGCGGGCCGACCGGACGATCGAAATCTGGAACGGGTCCAACCCGACCTTCGATCACCCCGGCCATTATCTCCAGGCGTTCGGGACGTACATCCTGCCGCTTAGACTGACCATGGTGACGGGCATCGGCCGCATCGACTGGGCCAACGATTCCGTCGCCGTCTCGTACGAGCCGAAGGGGAAGGGCGCGGCGGTGCGCGTGGTTTCGTTCCAGCCGTGGCCGCGGTGCCGCGTCATGGTCCGCACGAGGAAGGAGACCTCCCAGGCCGCCGGCACGCTGCGGCCCGACCGGCCGCTCATCGTCCGGCTCGAGCAACGGGCCGAGCCCGTCCTGGTAACCGTCGTGAACCAGGAAGACGACGAGTTGGCGGAGGTCAGCCTGCCGCACCGGTCGCAGCCCACGCCGCCGGAGAACTTCGCGGCCATCCAGAAGGAAATGAAACCGTGGAACTGGATGGCGATGGAACTGGCGGACTGGTCCCGCCGCGGGGCGCCGCGTCTGCCCGACGCCGCCAAGACGCTCTGCCAGAACTTGGCCACCCACGACGTGGAGTCTGTCCTGGCGGCTGCCCGGGTCGTTATGCGAACCGAACGGCCGGGGTCAAGCCGGTGGCAGTCCGTCAGGAGCCGACTGGACTTTCTTGTCGGCCGCAAGCCCGACCAGGCTTACGCCCAGGCCTACCTGGGGATGATGCTGTCGCTGGAAGCGCGGGGCCGTCCGACTCCCGCCGCCGCACGCCACTTCAACGAGGCCGAGCGGCTCCCCGCCGGACGCTACCTGATGGCCCTCGAGGCGCTGGCGGCCGGCAAGATAACCAAGGCCGTGAGCCACCTGAAACGGTGCGCCTCCGAGACACCGCCTGTCGCAATGGGTCTGGGGAAGCACGCCATCGCCGGCAACGAGCGGCTGCACCCGGCGGCGCTTCCGGGCGGGCAGTGGCCGACGATGCTCCTGGCGGCGGCGCTTGTGGAACTCGGCCGAACGCGACCGGCGATCGCGGACCTCGAGCGGCTCCTGCTGTTCGATCCCGCCCGACCCGAAGCGCTGGCCCTGCTGGCCGACGCCTATGCGAAGGCCGACCAGCAAGACAAGGCCAAAGCCGCCCGAGAGGAGGTTGCCCGCCTCTTTAAGGCCAGCCCGCAGGTCCGACAGGACTATGACGCGCTGCTGCGCGAAGCCCGCCTGGGCGAGTGGGCCGGCATTCCCCGGCCGTGACCGGCTGCCGCCGTGGGCCAGAGAACCGGTCCAAGGCGTGCCCAACCGGGCCCACCCAACCATTCTGCCGAATTATCCTTCACATGGGATACCGCCTCGTGTCGATAAGCAGGTTGGGATGGGATGATGTGCCTACTGGGGGTCCCGAATGGGGCTCCGTTGCGCTGGGAGGGCACTGGGATGGCCGACCAACTGCGCGCCTCGACCGCGGGCGTCCGAGTCCACCAGTTCGTTGCCGGGAACTTACCGGTTGCCGCGTACCTGTCGGACTGGCTTCCGCCGCTCTGGGCGGCCCTTGGTCTCTCGATGCTGGCGTTGATCTCCGACCGCCTGGTCCTCGTGGACTGGCTAGTTCGCGGCCAGAAGCATCCGTACGAACAGGAAGACCCCGGGCCGCGCCAGGGCCTGTTCCGCTTCGCCGAGGCGATGCGCGTCATCTTGCTGGGCAGCGGGGCGATTCTGCTGACGGCCGGGTATCCCATCGGATGGCTGCCGACCCTGGCGGCGGCAGCCGCCTCCATCATGGAAGGTACGACGGCGTTCTCGTTCATGCTGCTGGCTTACGCGTTGCTGAAAGGATGTCTACGTGGCGTCTGGCCGGACAAGGCGGCCGAGCGCCGCCCTGCGGCCAAGCATCCGGGCAATCCCCGCTGCGTCGTGTGCCGCATCCTCCAAACCGCCCCGTATGGCCGGTGCCGCTGGTGCCGCCTGCCGAGCATCCGATGGTGTTGCGGTCTCCAGACATCGATGCTGATGGTGCTTCTGTTGGTCATTGCCTTTCTGCTGACCGCGGCATTGCAGCCGACGGTAACCAAACTGCTGGTGACGCTCAGCATGGTGAGCGTGGTGACCCTGTCGCTGGCGATCAGCCGGCAGACGGACGACCTGATCGGCTCGCTGAACAGCCTGGACAACGCCCGCCAGCGGACGGCCAGGCGATGCGCCTTCCTCGAGCGTCTGGCGCTGGTCAATTCGATCCAGGAAGCCGCCGACACCGCCGTGGCGCACGCCGCCGAAACGCTGGGCGCGCGCCGCGTCAGCGTCATGCTGATTGAGGATGCGGCGCTTCGGATTGCGGCGTCGCGCGGCATCCCCGAGGAGGTGGTCGAGAGGGTATCGGTCCCGATTCCGAATCGGATCTGCGGCCGGGTCTTCGAGAGCGGGGTGCCTGTGGTCGCGAACGACCTCGACTCCGACGAGTTTTCCGGGACGCTCGGCCTGGAAGCGGGTGATTCCATGGCCTCGTTCCCCATCGGGACGGCGCCCATGAAAACCGCCACCCGCAAGGTCGGCGTCATCAACGTGACCGGTCGCGAAGCGGGCGCGTTTAGCGAGGACGACCTGTCGGAACTGCAGTTCACGGCCGAGGCCGCCGCCATCAGCCTCTCCAGCCAGATGGACCGCCGCGACCTGGAACGCAACAACTACGCCGCCATCCGGTCCCTTGCCCTGGCCATCGAGGCCAAGGACCCGGGCACACACGGCCACTCGCTCCGCGTCCAGGTCTGGGCGACGGCCGTGGCCAAGGAACTCGGCCTGTCGGGCGAGCGGCTTCAGGCGCTCACCTACGCCGCCGAACTGCACGACATCGGCAAGATCGCCGTCCCGGACGAGATCCTCAAGGCGCCGCGGAAACTGACCCCCGACGAATGGGCCGTCGTCCAGCGACATCCCCGCCGGGGCATGGAAATGGTGCGGCACCTGGAGTTCCTGAAACCCTCACGCGAAGCCATCCTCCATCACCACGAGCGGCTCGACGGCGGCGGCTACCCGGACGGTCTCGCCGGCGGCGAGATTCCACTCGAAGCCCGCATCCTGGCCGTCGTCGATTCCTACGATGCCATGACCAGCGCGCGCCCGTACCGGCCCCCGCTCTCCCACGAAGAGGCCGCCGCGGAACTGCAGCGCGGCTCCGGCACCCAGTTCGATCCGAAGTGCGTGGAAGCGTTCCTGAACCTGATAGGCAAGCAGGCTGAGCCGGTCGGCGCCGGTGCCTGGACCGCCGACCCGTCTTGAGCCCCCCATGCGACCGACGGTGACACACTGGTGTCACACCCTCCCCCGAACCATCTGGACACTCCCCCGCCGCACGTCGTATCCTCGGTCAGGCAACAGGATGCTGACTCCCCTCTGCGCTGGGTGGGACGTTGGAGCGCGGTCGCTACGGCGACCGCCGGAAGCGCCGGGGCCTTGGGCCCGCGGCGCTTCCGTTTTGTCTCGGGCGGCGCGCCCGCGCGCCCTGCGACCGCAGCAAAACGGGGCCGGCCCTCTGACGACGTCAAAGGTCAGCCCCCTTCTCCCACGGGCGCGATTGCCTTGACCCTTGCGCCGCCGTCTGGTAGCGTACGCTCGGCTTCAGATCGGGAAAGGAGACGCCGCGTGCGCGACGTGATAGTGGGACTCGTCGGCGGGACGGGCCTCGGCGAGGCCCTGGCCCAGCAGTCCGAAGGCGAACTCAAAGAGATCGAGACCCCGTTCGGGAAGCCGTCGGCCCCGATCCTTCTGACCCGGATCGAAGGCCAGGCGGTGGCGATTCTCGCCCGCCACGGCGAGGGGCACAGACTGGCCCCGTCGCAGGTGCCGTACCGTGCCAACATCTTCGCCCTGAAGAGCCTCGGCGTAACGCACATCCTGGCCTCCGGCGCCGTGGGGAGCCTCAGGGACTCGATCCGCCCGCGCGACCTCGTGGTCTGCGACCAGACAATCGACCGGACCGTCCGTGGTCCGAAGACGTTCTTCGACGAGATGGCCGTCCACGTGGGCTTCGCGGACCCGTTCTGCCCGGGTCTGCGCGGGGTGCTCATCGAGTGCGGCATGGCGGTGGACACGACGGTGCACACGCGCGGCACGTACGTGTGCATGGAGGGGCCGCAGTTCTCGACGCGTGCCGAGAGCCTTCTGCACCGCCAATGGGGCGCCGACCTGATCGGCATGACCTGCATGCCCGAGGCGAAACTGGCCCGCGAGGCCGAGATCTGCTACGCCCTCATCGCCATCGCCACCGATTACGATTGCTGGCGGCCGCACGAGCCCGGCCTCTCGCCCGACGCCGTCCTGGAGAGCATCCATGCCAACGTCCAGGCCGGCACCGCGGGCGCCATCGCCCTTATGAGAGAGGCCGTCGGGCGGATCGCCGAGGCCGTCGGCCCCGACTGCGGTTGCCGGACCGCCCTCGCGCGTGCCATCTGGACCGACCGCAAGGCCATCGACCCTGAGATGGTCAAGCGGCTGGAGCCGCTGGTCGGCAAGTACCTGAAGTGACTTGCGGGCGTTGAAGCCGGGGGAGGTCTTGGCCAGGGGGTTCCATGAAGCGGCGACCGTTATTTGTGGGCTTCGCAGCCCTTGTCGCCGTCTCGGCGTTGTGGTTCCTCGGCGTTGATGTTTCTTCGTTCTACGAAAGGTGTCCGCGGTGTTTCCTGGACCGTGATATTATCCAGTTGCGCGTCTTCGGCAGTCCAGTTTGGGAAAGGGTGCGCGAGTATCCATCACCCATCCAGCAAATCGCCGGTGATCTCGGCGTTCCCTGTCAGCATCCGGAAATGAGGCGGTGGCTTCTGCAGCGATACTGGGGCCTCGTCTACCGTACAGGGCCCTGCTTTAACGGAACCCTTCGGATAGGTTCCGGGGAGTGGTATGATAAGGATGTGGCTGCGGTCGTAAAGGCCATGGCAACAGCGAATCCGAATCTGCCTGAGGCGTTCCGACAGCATGTGCTTTGCCGGCATGATTGGAATTACTGGAATCGATTCGCGGAGGAAATCAAAGCAGAGCAGGCCAAGTATGCTGGCCAAACTCCCAAACAAAGCAAGGAGAGGTAAAACCGTTCCTGGTTCTTCGTCGTGCTACTTCAGGGCCGACAGTTCGACCCTCTCCAGACAGGCTTGCACATCCTGGAGGTCCACCTGCCCCGCCCGCACCTGCATCGTGGACGCCGTGCCGCAGGCCACGCCCCAGCGGAGGCACTCCGCCGGTCCCCTTCCGGCCGCGTGGCTGTGGACGAAGCCGGCGAGCAAGGCATCGCCGGAGCCGACGGTGTTGATGATGCGTTCGACCTGGATCTCTGGCGTAGCCCGCCAGGCTCCGTCGCGGCAGAAGAGGTAGGCCCCGTCGCCGCCCAACGTCACGATGACGTTCTCGACGTGACCGAGAAGCGAGTCGGCGCCCGCCCGTATATCCGCATGGTCGGCGATCCGGCGGCCGGCGATCTCGCTCAGTTCCTCCCGGTTCGGCTTGACCAGCCAGAGATCTGCGGCCCGGTCCCTGTTCGAGACGGCCCCTTCGGGGCGGACGGGCTCCAGACCCGGCCCGCTTGAATCGACCGCCACGCGGGCGCCCTTCTCCGCGCAGACCTTCAAGAGGCCGGCGAAATCGCCTGCCGTCATGCCCGGCGTCAGGCTCCCCGCGAAGAGCACGTACGACCCTCTGCCGGCCAGGATGCCGAGTTTTTTCCTGAGCCGCTCCAGATTCTCGGGCGAAAGGCTAAAACCCACGTCGCGCACGTGCGTATCGACCTTGCGGGCCGGATCGACCAGCGTGATGTTCTCGCGCGTGGCGCCGCGGGCCTCGAACATCTCAACGCGGACCGGCATCTCGCCGAAACTCCGCTCGAACCGTCCGCGGTCGCCATCGCCGACGAATCCCGTCAGGATGCACTCGGTCCCCAGCGTCCCCAACAGCCGCGCGACGTTGACGGCCTTGCCGGCGGGCTGAATCGACGCCAGCCGCCCACGAACGTGGCTGCCGATCGCCAGGTTCGGCACCTCCAGCGTCCGGTCGATCGCAGGGTTCAGGGCGACGGATACGATCGTGGGTGTGCTGCGTGCCATAGCCAAACCGCCAGTAGAAACGTCGGACGGGTGAGTCGGGAGACCCGCGCGTGTTCGGTGCGGCGCCGGGCTGCTAGGTCTCTGCGGCCTCGTTGAATTCGTCTCCGCGGAAGGTCGAGCCGAGGTACACCCGCTTGACCTCGGCGTCCTGGATGAGTTCGGCGCTGGTGCCGTGACGGAAGATCTTGCCCTCGTTGATGATGTACGCGCGGTCCACGATTCCAAGCGTCGCGTGGACGTTATGGTCGGTCACCAGGACGCCGATGCCGCGGTTCTTGAGGTTCCGGATGAATCCCTGGATATCGAAGATGGCGATGGGGTCCACGCCCGTGAACGGCTCGTCCAGAAGTATGAGGCTGGGCCGAGTGACCAGGGCCCGGGCGAGTTCCAGTCGCCGCCTCTCGCCGCCCGAAAGGGTCCGGGCGTGCTGGCCCGCCAGGTGGGCCAGGCCGAAGTCGCGGAGCAGTTCGGCCGCAATCGCCCGCCGCTCGGTCTTCGAGAGGTGCATCATCTCGAGGATCGCCAGCAGGTTGTCTTCGACCGTCAGCCGCTGGAACACGCTGGGTTCCTGGGCCAGATACCCCAGGCCGCGGCGGGCACGCTGGTACATCGGCAGGGTGCTGATGTCCTCGCTCTCGAAGATGACGCGGCCGGCGTCGGCCGGAATCATCCCCATCGTCATCTTGAAACTGGTGGTCTTGCCGGCGCCGTTCTTGCCGAGCAGGCCGACGATCTCGGCCTCGTTGACGCCGAAACCGACGTCGTCAACGACCTTGCGGCCGCTGTAGATCTTCGTAAGCCCAATAACGTTAAGGAGTTCCACGTTGGATAGTCCCTCGCGGGATGTCAGCAGTTTCCGCGATTGTGGAAAACCTGTGCAGAACTCGCGGCCCTGCCATGGCCTCGGGCACCCGATCCCGCAACCACGGCCTGCTCCGAAGGCGCAGCCGCCCAACTTGCCACATCCCGCACGATAACACCGAAAAAGCCGTTCCGCAAGCCCTTCGGCGCCGGCACAGCATCCCCTTACAGGCGACCGCCAAACGCAACGGACCAATGCCGGACCGGCCCCGTCGCGCGGCCGCGATTTGTGGAAGAAGCCCGACGGCAGGGAACGGGGATTGGCGAATAAGAACCAGGGAAGATTTGCCTGTTTCCCTGTTTCTGCCTCCTCGGACCCCCATTTCTGTTCCCCAGTCCCAGTTCCCCACCGTCAATGCACCAGCCGCCACCCTGTGGGGTCGGGCAGCAGCGGAAGCGGCATGTGCCACCGCGATCCGGCGGCGGGCCAGTAGACGAAGAACGCCTTGCCAACGAGGTTCCGCCTCGGCACGACCGGCCGGTCCACCTTCTCAAGCCACAACCGCGAATCGAACGATTTCGGGCTGTTGTCGCCGCACACGAAGAACTCGTCCTCGTTCAGTTTGAACGGGTTTCCTTCGGTGGCATGGCCCGGCTCACCGTTGCGGAGCCGCTCGTTGGTGTAATACACGTCGCGGTCGAGCCTCAGGTACTCGAACGAGAGAGGCCCGCCTCGGGCGCCAAGGCGAACCTCGGCAGCCATGGCCCGCGGGTCGTCGGTCTGCGGCTCGTGGAACCGGCGGCGCTCGGCGCCGGAGAGTTCCTTCGGTTCGTAGAGAACGTCTCCTGCCGGCGTCATGTCGGTCAAGGTCACGTTCGCCACGCGGTCGCCGTCCACCAGAAGCATCAGTGTATGGTCCACGTTGGCAACCTGGACCTCGACCGGGCTGCCCACCGGCAGGACGGGCTCCGCGGCCCTCGCCACCACCTTGTCGTTGACGAGGATCTGCGTGGGCCCCTTGTTCCCTTCAGCCGTCAGTTCGAACCGGAACCGGTCCTTGTACGCCCGCATCTCGATGACGCAAACCGACTCCGCCCCGCCCGCCGTGACCTCGGTCTTCAGGCTCAGGTCCGTACAGACCTGGTCCCCCAGCCACATTTCATCTCGCCTGTTCCCGCCGTTGTAGGCATAGCAGTCTACGATGTTTGAGGGCCGATCATGCAGGTCCCGGTGCACGTAGGTGAGCCAGGCCGTCCGGTCGCGGGTGGGAGCCTTCGCGAGCGCGTACCCCGACTCGTGCCGCTCCCAGCCATCTTCCATCTGCCAGCGTGGCTCCCAGCCGCGCCGCGTCGCTCGCCGGCACGTGTCGTGGACAAGCATCCAGAGCGACTCCTGGGCAGCGTCGGTCTTGCGGGCGATCTTTCCGTTGATGGTCACGTTGCCGCCCACCAGTTCAACCGCCTCTCCGGGCAGACCGATCAGCCGCTTGATGTAGTTCTGCGCCGGGTCGTTCGGATTGCGGAAGACGATAACGTCCCATCGCTGGGGCTCTTCGAAATCGTAGAGGAACTTCAGGACCAGGATCCGGTCTCCGCTGTACAGTGGCACGCGCGGCGGCACACGCTGCGGCCGGAGACAGTTCGGGCACACCGGTGCGGTCGAGAGCGCCGGTCCCCCCGTGTGGTTGCTCTCGGCCCCTATCGAGAACTTGCACCCGCAGTCCGTGCACTTGAGTTCGGCGTGCCGCCCATAGAGCGTCGGCCCCATCGACCCCGTCGGGATGACGAACGCCTCCACGACGAATGCGCGGAAGACAAACGCCAGCACGAACGCCACGATGATCGATTCGAGTGTCTCGAGAAGCGACTCGCGGTTCTTGCGGCGCCGGTGGGCTTTCTGGAGGTCTTTCTTGGGTTTCGCCACCATGCCGAGTGTTACCCTTCGGCGCGCCTTTCTCCCCCTGCCCGGCGCGCCGACGCGTGCGCCCAGGCACCGGAAAGGCGAATCTTAGGCTGCAAACCATGCTCCGGCAAGATAATTCCCCCTTGCGCCAAACCACTTGGCCATCGGTCCTGCGGGGGTGTGGCAAGTTTTTCCGGTCCCGATACATCGGGACAGGCGGTTGTAGCGCCGGGCTTTATGCCCGGTCCCGATGTATCGGGATTGGCGGCGGCGCCGGCCAGGATGCGCCGGGGATAAACCCCGGCGCTACGGCCAAGCCGCAGGAAATCGTCCCATGCCAGAAATCGTTGCCACGCCCTCGTGCGGCGGCGTGTGCTTTTTGACTTTAGACTTCGGGCCTTGGACTTTAGACTCTTGGTTCATGCGAATCCTCGTCATCGGCAGCGTCAACATGGACGTCGTCACCCGCGTGGACCATGTGCCCGCAGCAGGTGAGAACGTGCGCGGCCGCGACCTCGCGACCATCCCCGGCGGCAAGGGGGCCAACCAGGCCGTCGCGGCGGCCAGACTGGGGGCCGAGACCGCACTGCTCGGCCGAGTCGGCGACGACGAGTTCGGCTCGCGCCTGCGCGGCGAACTGGAGGCCGAGGGCGTCTGTGTCGATTCCCTCGACACCGTCCGCGATTGCGCCAGCGGCGTCGCACTCATCATGGTCGACGCGGCCGGCGAGAACACCATCGTCGTAACGCCGGGCGCCAACAGCCGCCTCACGCCCGATGACGTGGACGCGGCCCGCGACCTTATCGCCCAGGCCGACGCCGTGATCCTGCAACTGGAAATCCCCCCCGAGACGGTCGCCCGAGCCATACGCCTGGCCCGCGAGGTCGGTACGCGGACGGTCGTCGACGCCGGGCCGCCACGAAGGGACCCGTCCGAAGAGGGACCGCGCCGGCCCGTCGACCACGCCGTCTTCGAGTCCACGCTCCTGACGCCGAACGAGGCCGAGGCGGCGTCGCTCCTGGCCATTGAGCCGGGCGGCATGGACCTCGAACAGATGACGCGCGAACTCGTGGCGCGCGGGCCGGAGGCCGTCGTCCTGAAGGCCGGCCCGCGCGGCGCCGTCGTCGCGCACGGCAACAGGTGCGTAAGCGTCCCGGCTTTCGAGATCGATCCCGTGGACACGACCGCCGCCGGCGACGCATTCACGGCAACGCTCGCCATCGAAGCCGTCAAGGGCACGGACCTGGTGGCAGGTGCAAGGATCGCCAATGCGGCGGGGGCTCTGGCTTGCCTGACGCTCGGCGCCCAACCCAGCATGCCAACCGCCGACGAGGTCGCCCGGTTTATCGCGGACCAATCGCAAGCAGGTTAGCCGCCGCGCTTGCGCGGCGCACCATCGTTCGGACAAAACACATGCGCTACCTAACCGAAGACCTGCCCGGAACAGGCGGACGCATCAAGGTCCATCCGGCCGATTTCCTGGTTACCGAGATTCCCCTGTACAGGCCGTCGGGAACCGGCGACCACGTGTACCTGTACGTCGAGAAGGAGGGCATCAGTTCGCTCGGGGCCGCAGACCGCATTGCCCGGGCGTTCGGGCGGCCGCGCCGCATCGTCGGCATCGCCGGCCTCAAGGACGCCCAGGCCGTCACGCGGCAGTGGATGAGCCTGGAGCGTATCGACGCCGACAAGGCCGCATGCCTCCACCTGCCGAACATCAAGATCCTGGAGGTCTCGCGCCATCGGAACAAACTCAAGATCGGCCACCTGGCGGGAAACGAGTTCGAGGTCCGCATCCGCGGCTGCGGTCCGCATGCAAAGGAAAAGGCCGAGCGGATTCTCACCGTGCTGGCGCAGCGCGGCATGGCCAACTGGTTCGACCGCCAGCGTTTCGGCCGCCGCAACGACAACCACCTGCTCGGCCGTGCCCTCGTGCTCGGCCAGGCGAAAGCGTTCTGCGACCGGTTTCTCGGCCGCCCGTCGGAGGCCGACTCGTCGCGCCTCGTTCGGGCCCGCAAAGACTATGACTCGGGAAACCTTCAAGCGGCCAAGAAACGCTTCGGGGGGCAATACGACCACCTGCGCGTGCTGACCACACTCATCAGGACCGGCGACCCCGCGCGCGCCATGCGGGCCCTGCCGAAGCAACTTGCCCGCCTGCTCGTCAGCGCCTTCCAATCGTCGCTGTTCAACGCCGTCCTGGAGGAACGTCTGGGGAGCATCGACCGTGTCGAAGCCGGCGACCTCGCGTACATCCATCCGCGCGGCGGGCGGGGCGGGGCGGTCTTTCTCGTCGAGCATCCGGAAGACGAGGCCCCACGTGCCGCCCGGTTCGAGATCAGTCCCACCGGGCCTATCGTCGGGCACCGCGTCGTCCTGGCGAGCGGGCGGCCGGGCGAGATCGAACGGGAGGTCCTCGAGAAAGCCGACGTGGCGCCGGCCCATTTCGAGAGGGTCAAGGCCCTGCGTCTGCGCGGCGGCCGGAGGCCGCTGCGCGCGCCGGTGGCCGACGCCCAGGTCCGCTCCGTCAACGAGGATCTCGTTGTCGGGTTCACCCTCCCGCCCGGCGTCTACGCGACGATCCTGCTCGCCGAAATCACAAAATCTGAAGAATAAGCCGCCCCTCGACCGTCTAATGACGCGGACGCTTGCCGGACGAGGACACACGCGGTAGGATACCTCCATGACGAAAGCAAGACGGACACGACTGCTATGCTTCGCATTTGTCGCCGCCGCGGTTGCCGCGCAGGGCCGGGCGCGCGCCGCCGCCCGCGATGACCGCAAAACGCCCGTGGTCCGCGCCGTCGAGCGGGCGGCCCCGAGCGTGGTCAACATCTCGACGAAGCAGGTGCGCCTGGTCCGGCCGTACTTCTGGATGGACGTGCCCGACATCTTCCGGCGCGAGTTCGGCAACCTGTTCCGTCCCCGGCGGCAGGTCTCCGGCAGCCTCGGCTCGGGTTCCATCATCAGCGCCAAGGGTTACATCGTGACGAACGCGCACGTTGTCGAGCAGGCCGACGAGATCATCGTGACGCTCGCCGACGAATCGCAGCACAAGGCCCAACTCGTCAGCGCCGACCCCGAGGCCGACTTGGCCATCATCAAGATCGACGCCGCCGGCCGCCTCAACGCCATCCCCATAGGCACGTCGTCCGACCTGATGATCGGCGAGACCGTCATCGCCGTCGGCAACCCCTTCGGCT
>CAYVAM010000115.1:0-13075 GCA_964449275.1 uncultured Anaerolineales bacterium | reverse complement strand
TTGGCGAGGGCTCGGTCGAAATGACATCGCTTCGAGAGCACGCTAAACACGTACGTCGGGTGCATCCCTTTTCCACGAGACAGGTCCGCGCGGCGGCGGTACGATGAACGGCGGCGTGTGGGCCATCAGGTGAAAGGGCAGTCCGTGAGAGTGACGTGCGGTGCGACCCGCAGTGTCTTCTTTGCTCTTCTTGTCTCGCTGGTTCTTGCCGCGTGCGCGCCGGCCGGCAAATCCGTGGCGTCTGCCGGGGCGGGCCAGAGTATCAAGGACGCGGCCGTGCGGCAGAAGGCGGTTGACCAACTCATTGAGCACTATCTCGAGATGTACGGCAAGCACCTGAAGAGCCGCGACTGGATGGCCCGGGCCATGGCGGTGATCGGCCTGGCGCGGATCGACGACCCGCGAATCACGGAGCGGCTGTTCGAGGTGCTGGATTCCGACAAGTTGCCGCTCGTCCGCGTCTACGCCTGGGAGGCGGTGCACTCGCGGCTCGGGTCGCTCGATGAGCAGCAGCGCGCGCATTGGGTCCGTGAAGGAAAAACGCTGCTCGGGAAGGGCCTTCTCCGCGGCGACCTGCGTGTCGGGCTCATCCGGGCGGTTGCGCCGGCCGGCCCCACCGACGAGAATCGCCAACTGTTCCGCCACCTGTTCGAGAAGACCAACTCGATGGACTCGTCCGACATGCGGACGCTGGCGGCCATGCGCGAGGTGCTGTCCCAATGGCGGGACCGGACGCTGATCGCCGATCTGATCGGCGTCATGGACCAACTGGATTGCGTGTACCGGGCGGAGTATGTTCTCGGTGGCCTCTCGTGGGCTGTCGAAAAGAGGGCGAGGTCCTTCAGCAGGGAAGGGACGGAGGTGCTGTGCCGCAAGGCCCAGGACCTGTGGGCGAAAGCCCGCGACCGCGTCGGCGATGATTGGTTCAAGCCCGAGCGGCTCGACCCGTACAACGGTCCGTCGCTGGTGATTCCTGCCGCCCAGAAGGTTGCCGATCCTGGTGACGCGCGGTGGCGGCAGGACCTTGAACTCACGCGGTTCACGCTCGACCATCTCGACGTGACCCTGGTGGTGGACAGCACGGGCTCGATGCTGCCGGTTGTCCGGTTTGTTCAGCGAGACGTGACGAAACTGTTGCGGGCGTTCTATCTTATCAGTTACGAGCCGCGCCTGGGCGTCGTCTTTTACCGGGACCACGGCGACGCCTACGTCGTCAAGCCGTTTCCGCTGACCTCGAACGCGGTCGCACTGACGCGGGCCATCCAGGGCATCGATGCCAAGGGTGGGGCCGACGTGCCGGAAGCCGTCTACGAGGCCCTCGCGACGGCGCTCGCGAGGCAGAAGTGGTCCTCGAGCCACTATGCCCGGCGTATCGTGGTCGTGGTGGGCGACGCCCCGCCGCACAAGGAGACCATGGGCGAGATCGAGAAGATGGTGACGGCCGCCGCCGAGAAGAACTTCCGGTTTTTCTGCCTGAAGGTGCGCGGGCGGTATACGGTGGGGAACCTGTCGGCCTTCGATCAGATCGCCGATTGGGGTAAAGGACGGTCGTTGTGGGCGGAGTTCCGCGACGAGCGGGTCACAGAACTCGAGGCCCTCGACGTGACGGGGCGCGACCCGCGGGCGAAGAAGAGCATGGCGCGGGAGCCGCCGCGCTTTGCCGGGGAAGTCGCCTATCCGACACCGCCGGACGGGCCGTACCGGAAACTGGTCCGCGAGATCGTTCGGACGGCCATCCCGAAAACGTATCGCGATAAGACCGACCCGTTCGTTGACACGCTCCTGGAATACCTCGAGATGTACGTGCCGGAGCGGCGGCAGCCCTTTGCCGCATTGGATGATGAGGACGACGGGGAGATCATCCGAAAGCCGCCCTGGCGCGGGAAGAGCGGACCCTTCGATCCGCAGAGGCGGTAGGCGACGGCCGGCGCCTCACGGCTTCACGCCCGGCGGCCGGTGAGTCCGTGGAGCCTGAGGCATGTGCCGGGGATAAACCCCGGCGCTACGCGTCTGTTCACATCTCGCCACACCTTGCGCGGTGGGTCTCCTGACCCACCGCGCGAGTGGCGTTTGCCCTGCTCCTGTGGGCGCGGCGGGTATGAGCGACGGCGGCGCGTAAGCAAAGCGCGGCAGGCAGGATTGCCCGCCGCGCGACCTGTTGGCACACTCACCCGTGCACCGATCTCAGCGGAGCGAGAACCTCCGCAACTGGATCTTCCTCCGTTGCGTCGAATAGCCGTACCCGTAGCCGTACCCGTACCCGAACACGGTTCCCCTGGGGTAATACTGGTAGTCGTCCAGTTGGGCCAGTAGTTGGGTGATGTCGGCCCCGTTGGCGGTGTAGAGGTCGGTGGCCTTGTACTTGATGGTGAAGGCCTTGAGGTTTTTGAGTGCCTGTTCGGCCATGGCGCGGTTGTCGAGGTACGGTTTCGCGACGGCGTTCCACTGCATGGCAGCGGGCTTGCTCACGGTACTCTGGAGCCGCGTCCTGGTCAGTTCGGGTCGCACCTTCTCGCAGTGTGCGACGGTGTTCTGCCCGGCCTGGAGGACGTTGTCGACGAGGACCGCGATCACTTCCCCCTGGTGTTGGGCGCTGTAGCCCGGCTGATAGATGTTGGCTTCGCTGAGGGCCTTGAGTGCCTGGTCGGCGGCCTTGTCGAGTTGGGCCCGCTCGTTCAGGCGTTTGGCTTTTTTGGCGTGCTGCTTGGCCTCTTCGAGGCAGTGTCCGGCCTTCCAGGGCATGGCGGCCGCGAGGACCTCCTCGAACCGGCTGAGCGTCTTGCCGCCCACTTCCACCGAGCCGAGGGTTTGCAGGACCTCGGCCGCCCCCAGGAGGCGGCGTTTATCATTGGGGTCGCGTGCCAGTTGGGCCCGGCGGGCGATGGCCCTGGCGGCGCCCTGGGCGTCCTTGATCTGGAGGTAACAGGTGATCAGTGCCCCCGTTGTCCGGATGCGGTCATCGTACTTGAAGGTGTTCTGGTCCAGCGCGAGGAGCCCTTCCAGCAAGCCGCCTGCCTTGACCCAGTCGCCGGCCACGAGGGCGGAGCGGGCCTGCTTGAGGGCGTCGGCCGCCTTGAGCGGATCGACCTGGACGGGCACGATCTTGGGTGGCGGCGGTTTCTCGCCGGGTTTCGGTTTCTCGCCGGGCTTCGGTTTCTCGCCGGGCTTCGGCGTCGGCGCGGTTGCGGCCTTCTCGATCTTCTCGATCGCGCTGCGCGGGATGGCCGTCCTGCCGCTGATGCTCTTGAGAACCACCTCCTTCTCGTTCTCTTCGATGATGGTGCCCGTGAAGGTTTCGCCCGTCTTCAGGACGACGCGGTCTGCCGGCGCGGGCGCGGCCAGGGCGAGAAACAGACCGGCCAGGACGGCGGCGAGACCGACCCCGCGAAGCCGTTTCACGCCGTCGTGCCCGTGATGTGATACGCTTGCGTTTCCGCACATAACTTGATCCCCCAGTGGGGCCATCGGCGCCGGCAGACGCTGCCGCACTGCTTCGGCGGCGCTCCGCGTCCGTTTCAGCAGGACGGCCACGCTATTCTACGCGCGACAGTGCCGCGTGGCACGCAAAAAACCGTCGTCCTGTCGTGCGCGTCATATTAGACCCTGCCGCTGCGGCAAGGTTCCGCTGAATCTGCGTCGTGCGTCCTCTGGGGGTTGGGGCCGGCCTACTTGAACTGCGACCCGATTCGTCTCAAGGTAATTCGCAGTCGCTGGGGCATTCCGGGCATCATCGCGTGGTACTGGAGTTCGTCGAGTTTCTTGAGCAGGGGGGCGATCTCCTTCGGTGCCCGTTTGGCGTAGATGCCAGGCGCCTTGAACTTCGTCGCGAACGTTTTGAGATTCTTCAGTCCGTTTTCGCCCGCCATTCTCCGCTCGAGGTACTGCGTGGCGTAATTGTTGTAGACGAGGGCCGCCTTGAGGCCGGAGGCGCTGGTCTTCCAGTAGCGGCTGATGTTCGCGTTGCGTTCGGCGGTACAGGTTTCGACGGCCTTTCCGGCGGCCTGGATGATGTTGTCGGCGAGCGACACGAGTGCGGCTTCGCGGTTCACGACGCTGAAGCCCGGGCTGTAGAGGTCGGCCTCGTTGAGTTTGGCGATGATGCGTTTGCCGGCCGATTCCAGTTTGTTCGCGTCGTTCAGGTCGGTGGCCTTGGCGCCGATCTCTTTGGCCTCGGCCAGCAGTTTCTTGGTCTTCCATCCCATGGCGATGGTGATGGCCTCGTCGTAGGAGGAGACGGTCTTGCCGTCGATCGTGAAACCCATCATGGTGTCGGCGTTTTCGAGGGCTTCGGCCGTCGCGAGCAGCCGCTGCTTGTTGCCTTCGCCGACCACAAGGCTCGCCCGTTGCGTGAAGGTCTTGGCGGCTCCCTTGGAGTCCTTGATCTGGAGGTGGCAGGTGGCGAGGGCGGCGGTGGCGGCGAGACGGTTCTGGTGGGGGAACGTTGTGGCGGGCAGTTCCAGCAGCCCGGCCAGGATGCATCCGGCCCTGGCCCAGTCGCCTTTAACGACGGCCGCCTTCGCCTGCTCGAACGCCTTGGGGGCGTCGGCCGGCTGGATACGCGTCGGAACGATCTTCGGCGCCTTCGGGTTGATGTCACGCTGGATCGTGGCAATCGTGATGAGCGGCACGGTTACGGTGCCGCTGTCGGTCTTGATGACGACGTGCTGCGGCGTCTCTTCGACGATCTTCCCGATAAACGTCTGATTCGACGTCGTGACGATGGTGGCGGCCGGAACCGTCGCCGCCACGACGGCCAACATCCACACACCCGCCGCGGCACAGCCGTATGACTTCTTCATGGCGGTCCCCTCCTGCTCGTTCGCAACCTTTTCAGGCATGCGAGCCTTACTGTCGCTCCGCGCCCCCAGAGGGGCCGGCCCGGAACCCGTACGCGCCCTTGGGCTTTACGGCCAAGGGCTTCGGACGGGGGAGGCGTCGGCGGCCTGTTCTGAACGGACGGGCAGGCCGGCGGAGGCAGTCGCGTCCGACAGTCTCTCTACCCTTTAGAATACCACAAAAACCGGGCGGGTTCCGAAAAATCCATCCCCGACCGCTTGCTCTGCCGAAGCCGTCCAGCGCGCACGATCCCATAATGGGATGCGACACGGCAGGCTTCCCCGTCTCTCTGATGTTCTATCGGCGATTGTCGGCCGAGGCCTTTAGCCCTACGGCGCCGCTTTCCGCGATCCCGCGCGGCGGGCAAGAATGCCCACCGCGCAAAGGGCTAAGTGGCGCTGTAGTATGAGTGCACCGTTCACACCGGCGGCCGCTTGACGCGCGGAGGGCCCGGCCATAGAATCCGCCTCTCCGGCGTTGCTGCTCGCTGCCTATACTACTGCGCACCGCAACGGAATCCGCCGTCGAAACGCGCCACTGTATTCGAAGGAGATAAACAGATGTCTGAGCCCTTGAGGGTTGTCATTATTGGCGGCGTGGCCGCAGGGCCCAAGGTTGCCTCCAAGGTCGTTCGTCTCTGCCCCGACGCCGACGTCACCATTGTTGAGAAAGGCGAGTTTCTTTCGTACGCCGGCTGCGGCTTGCCGTATTACGTCTCCGGTGTCGTGAAGGAACAGAAGGAACTGATGTGCACGCCCATCGGCGTCGTGCGGGATACGGTGTTCTTCCAAAAGGTCAAGAACGTCCACGTGCTGAACCGGACCGAGGCCCTCCAGATCGATCCGGCCGCCAAACGGGTCCAAATCAGCGGTCTCGAGGCGGGCAAGGAAACCTGGCTGGATTACGACAAACTCGTCCTGGCCACCGGGGCGCGGCCGGTGGTGCCGCCCATTGACGGCATTGACCTGCCCCATATCTTCTGCCTTCACGGCGTGTCGGATGCCGAGGGCATCCGCAGCGCCCTGGCCGAGGGCAGGGCGCGCGACGTGGTTGTGGTGGGCGGCGGACTGATCGGCGTGGAGACCACCGAGGCGCTTGTCCAGAAGGGCTCTCGCGTAACCATCGTCGAGA
Source organism: uncultured Anaerolineales bacterium (assembly GCA_964449275.1). Taxonomy (GTDB): domain Bacteria; phylum Planctomycetota; class Phycisphaerae; order FEN-1346; family FEN-1346; genus JAUVZF01. Next base: position 7,108 of record CAYVAM010000115.1, on the reverse strand, counting down.
TGCTGCCCCAGATCCTCAGCATGCTCGACTGGGAAATGGCCAAACTCGTCGAGCAGCACATGGAATCCCACGGCGTTCGCGTCCTGACCGGGACCAAGGTCACGGCCTTCCAGGGCGACGGCGCCGTTGAGAAGGTCGTTACGGATACCGGCGAGATGCCTGCCGACATGGTGATCCTGGCCATCGGGGTGCGCCCGACGGTTGACCTGGCCAGGCAGGCCGGCCTCAAAATCGGTTCCACCGGCGCCGTCAAGGTTGACGACCACATGCGCACCAGCGATCCCGACATCTGGGCCGCCGGCGACTGTGCCGAGTCCGTCGACTTGGTCACCGGCAAGCCCACCTACGTGCCGCTCGGATCCACCGCCAACAAGCAGGGGCGCGTCGCTGCGGTTAATCTGTGCGGCGGGGATGATACGTTCCCCGGCGTACTTGGCAGCAGCGTGTGCAAGGTCTTCGACTATTGCGCCGGCCGGACCGGCCTGACCGAGGTCCAGGCCCGCAGGCTCGGTTACGACGTGACGACTGTCCTGTCGCCCGCTCCGGACAAGGCCCACTATATGCCCGACGCCAGGCCGCTCATGTTGAAACTCGTTGTGGATACCGGGACCCGGCGTCTGCTCGGCATCCAGGCAACCGGTCCAGGCGACGGGTCCAAACGCATCGACGTTGCGGCCATGGCCATCACGGCCGGAATGAGCGTGGACCAGATCGCCAACGCCGACCTGTGCTACGCCCCGCCTTACTCGCCTGCCATGGACAACCTCATCACGGCAGCCAACATTGCCAGGAATAAACTCGACGGGCACATGGTGGGCGTCTCGCCGATGGAAGTCCACCGCATGCTCGAGGAGAAACAGGATTTTGTCCTCCTCGACGTGCGATCCCCCGGCGAGTACGAACAGGTGCGATTGCCCGGTTCCACGCTGATACCGCTGGGCGCGCTGCGCGGCCGCGCCGATGAACTGCCGCGCGACAAGACCATCATCACCTTCTGCAAGATCTCGCTGCGGGGGTACGAGGCTGCGCTCATCCTCAAGGCCGCCGGATTCCAGAACGTCCGCGTCATGGACGGCGGCGTCCTCATGTGGCCGTACGAGAGGCTGACCGAGTAATCCTGCAACGTCACTTGGCTCTTTGTGCCCGCCCGGTGGCCTGTTGAGCCGCTGTTTGAAAACGTGTGCGGCGGGTCTCCGAAACGTGCGCGGCGGGTCCCCGAAACGTGCGCGGCGGGTCTCCGAAACGTGCGCGGCGGGTCCCCGAAACGTGCGCGGCGGGTCTCCTGACCCGCCGCGAGAAAGGCGGCCAAGCGGTGTGGCGGGTGCCGACACCCGCCACCCAGTCGTAAGGAGGACAATTCATGCGGCCTATGGCAGTGATCCTATCGACCTTTGCGTCCCTGGCTGCCGCTGTGGGTATCGCAGGCGCGGCCGAGGTTCTAGTGGAAGCCGAATCGTTCGCCGAGCGCGGCGGATGGGTCGTCGACCAGCAGTTCATGGACATCATGGGGTCGCCGTACCTGCTGGCCCACGGCATGGGCCGCCCCGTCGCGCCCGCCCGGACGCACGTCGAGTTTCCCGAACCGGGCGCCTACCGCCTCTGGGTCCGCACGAAGGACTGGATCCCCGAACACCACCCGGGACGTTTCAAGGTCGTCATCGACGGCGTTCCGGCGGCCATCGTCTTCGGCATGAAGGGCAAGGGCTGGATCTGGCAGGACGGCGGCACGGTCGAGGTCCGCGGCCGCAAGGCATGGGTCGAACTCGCGGACCTGACCGGTTTCGAGGGCCGCTGCGACGCCCTCTACTTTACGACCGACACCAAGGCCAAGCCGCCGAACGAGACCGGCGAGGCGATGGACGCCTGGCGCCGCAGCCTTCTCCGTCTGCCCGCCGTCCCGCCGTCGGCCGGCGAGTTCGACGCCGTCGTCGTGGGCGGTGGCATCGCGGGCACCAGCGCCGCCATTGCGGCCGCCCGGATGGGGTGCAATGTCGCTCTCGTCCAGGACCGGCCCGTCCTGGGCGGCAACGCAAGCAGCGAGATCCGCGTCCACACGGGCGGCCAAGTGGGCCCGAACGTCGTCGGAGAGATCAACGCGCCGTACAACAAGGGCGCGGGCACCACGCCGCATCCCACGCTCCGCCTCGACCAGCGCCGCCACGCCGTCGTCGAGGCCGAGAAGAACATCACACTCTTCCTGAACACCCACGCCTTCCGCGTCCGGACGGAGGGCGGTCGCATCACGAGCGTGGACGGCAAGCACGTCGTCACGGGGGTGGAACGCCGCTTCGAGGCGCCGGTGTTCATCGACTGCACTGGCGACGGGTCCATCGGATACTGGGCCGGCGCCGAGTACCGCATGGGACGCGAGGGACGCCGCTCGCACGACGAGTCCATCGCCCCCGATACGTCCGACAAGATGACACTCGGCACCAGCCTCATGTGGGGCTCCGTCGCGGGTGCTGAGGAGAGCACCTTCCCCAAGGTGCCCTGGGGCGTGGAGGTTGCCAAGGACATGGAGGCCGTCGAGGGCAACTGGACGTGGGAATACGGTCAGTACCTCGACACGATCCGCGACGCCGAGGAAATCCGCGATACCATGTTCCGTGCCATCTACGGCGCCTTCTCGAACGCCAAGAACGGCAAGGACCGCGCCAAGTATGCCAAGCGGCAACTCTCGCACGTGCCGTACGTGGGCGGCAAGCGTGAGTCGCGGCGGCTCATCGGCGACTACGTCCTGACGCAAGGCGACCTCCAGGCCACACGCCAATTCCCCGACGGCGTCGCTACCGGCTCATGGTCCATCGACCTGCACTACCCGAAGGATTTCAAGAAGTACCCCTTCCGCACGTATGCACAGTTCAACAAGGTCAAGCCGTACCCGATTCCGTTCCGGTGCCTGTATTCCAAAGATGTCGAGAACCTGATGATGGCCGGCCGCGACGTCAGCGTCACGCACGTGGCCCTTGGCTCGACGCGCGTCATGAACACGTGCGGCCAGATGGGTGTGGCCGTCGGCGCCGCCGCAGGGCTCTGCAAGAAGCACGGCACGACGCCGCGCGGCGTGTACAAGGAGCATCTGGACGAACTGCTCGGCATCCTCGCCGGTCGCGGCGACTACGAGGGCGCCTTGAGACCGACGGGCGCCGCCGCCGAAGCCGCCGCCATGTCCGTCCCGGATGCGAGCGGCCTGGAGGTTGGGGCGGTACGCAAGGGCGCGCACCGATGCACCGGCGCCTACGAGATCGCCGACGTGCCGGAGGACCTGGTCGGCCTGCCGTGCGTGACGGTGACGCGCGGCTCGTGGCAGGCGCCGGGTGCGGGCTATACGTTCGAGGTGGACCGTCCCGCGACCGTCTACCTCGCCGTCCACCAGCGGGGTCACGCGAACCTGCCCGAAGGGTGGCAGAAGACCGACATGCAGATCCTCTGGAAGACGCCGGGCAGTGACCGCACGTACACCGACCGCCTCTTCTCCAGAGACGTCCCGCCCGGCAAGGTCCGGATTCCCCCCCACACCGGCACCGACGGCGCTAACTACGGCCTGCCGCACATGGCCATCGTGCGCGGCAAGGACGGGGCGAAGGTCAGCGTGAAGCCCGCCGCGCCGTAAACGGCTCGACGCAGCCACCGGCCTTCGGCGCCGCCATTCGAGCCCGTTCGAGCCCGTTCGAGCCCGTTCGAGCCCGTTCGACCCCGTTCGAGCCCGTTCGAGCCAATTCGAGCCCGTTCGGGCCCGTTCGAGCCCGTTCGAGCCCGTTCGAGCCCGTTCGAGCCCGTTCGAGCCCGTTCGAGCCAATTCGAGCCCGTTCGACGCCGTTCGAGCCCGTTCGAGCCGGGACCGGGAGGTCCCGGTGACCTTCCCTGCGTTGTGACGTGCCACGGCCGGGAAGATGACCCGACGCTCCCGCGTCGGGTTCGACGTATCTCATCGCTGCGGCGCGACCAGCGGCTGCGGTTAAGAAACAACGGCAGGCGCCTCCAGTCGCCTACCGTTGCCGCTGACAGTGTTGAACTTTGAACTTTGAACCTTGAACCTTGACCTGCCGTTCACGGCTCCGGATGCAGGAAATCGTCTTTACGGTCTTGAAGGTTCTGCCGCAGCCGCTCCACAATGGCTGAGTGCATCTGGCTGACGCGTGATTCCGACAGGTCGAGCGTGGCCCCGATCTCCTTCATCGTCATTTCTTCCCAGTAGTAGAGGATCAGGATCAGCCGCTCGTTCTTCGAGAGGCCTTTGGTGATGAGCGACCTGACGTCTTCCTTGTGGACGGCTCTCATGGGATTGGGCGCCTTGCGGTCGGCGACGAGGTCGGTTTCGCGGATTTCGCGGCTGGATTCGGCGTCCTGGAAGTTGCGGTTCAGGCTGATGATGCCGATGGCATGGGCGTCGCGGCGGAGTTTCTCAAATTCCGCTTCCGACAGCCGCATGAAGGTCGCCAACTCGTGTGCGTCGGGCTTGCGGCCAAGGCGGGCCTCGAGTTTGCGGCGGCTCTGGCCCAGTTGGTTGGCCCGCGCCCGGACCAAGCGCGGCACCCAGTCCTTGTTGCGGAGGGCGTCGAGTATGGCCCCGCGGATGCGCGTGGCGCAGTACGTCTCGAACTTCACGCCGCGCTCCAGGTCGAACATCTTGATGGCGTCGCGGAGGCCGTCGATGCCGGCCGAAATGAGGTCGTCGAGTTGCACCTCGTCGGGCAGTTTGCTCGCCAGACGTTCGCTGTTGATCTTGACGATCGGTAAGTAGTGTTCCATCAAGAGGTTGCGTGTGTCTTCGGATTGCGTCCGCTGGTATTCCTGCCAGGCTTCGGCAAGTTGTTCCGCATCGAGGTTGACACTGCGTTGCCATGTCTGAAGACCGTCGGACCACCGTGCCATGGCCTGCCCTTTCCCTGGACCTGACCCCACGCGTGCGAGCCGCCGGAGATGGGGACGGGGCGGCAACCCGCAACTTACATTATCGACTCCCCCGTGCGAAAAGATTAGCCACTCTCCGGAAAAACGCGAAGCGGCCCGGCCAACAGCCTTCCGAGCCCTCCAGAATCCCCGCCGCCAAACGCTTCACGCACCACGAGGCCTGCGAATGAGGATACGCCACCAGAAGCGGCTCGCGTTTCTGCACGGCCCGGCCCACGTGCCCGTCGCAAAAGACGTGTCCCAGAAGGCCCACCTCGACGCCAAGAAACCGCCTTGCGGCCTCGTGGAGCCGACCGTGGACACGCCGGGCGTCCTGCCGGTGCGTCACCATGTTGACGATCAGCCGCACGGCGCCGATGGGCCGGGTCCCGGAGGCCGTCGCGGCCTTCAGCAGCGCGTAAGCGTCCATCATGGCGGGCGGTTCCGGCGTGGTGACCAGCAGGAGTTCGTCCGCCTGCCGCGCCAGATGGAGGACGCCGCGGCCGATGCCGGCGGGCGTGTCGAGCAGCAGAAAATCGTGCACCTGCTCCAGGGTCGTCAGACCGTCGAGCAGCGCTTCGCGCCGAGGCTCGTCCACCGCCGAGACCGCCGGCATGTGCGACGCCCCCGGTATCCAGTGGATGCCGGCGGGGCCTTCCTGAACGATTCTTTCGAGCGGCATGCGGCCGGCGAGGACGTGGGCGAGATCGGTCCCGGCGCGCCGGGAGCGGCCGAGCACGAGGTCCACGTTCGCCAGACCCAGGTCGGCGTCCACGAGAAGAACTCGCCGGCCGGCGCCTGCCAGGGCGATGGCGAGGTTCGCGGCCAGGTTCGTCTTGCCGACGCCGCCTTTGCCGCTCGCCAGGGCCAGGACGCGGGCCCGCGGCCGCAGGTCGCGCACGATGCGTCTGGCGGGGGAGATGCCGGTCACGGCCGCGTGCGACGCGGCGTCCGGCGCGTATCCGAGGGCGCCCGGCGCCGAGGCCGCCTCATCCGACAAGGGCAGGGGGGCGGCAGGTGAAACTTGCCGCGACGAGGGAACCACCTCACGAGACGGCCGCCGCAACGCCGCGGGCGGCGTAGCGGTCGGTCGCGCAGCGAGCGCGGGCGGCGTCAAGCCGAGCCCGGAGCGCTGGGTGTCCGTGCCGCCGGCAGCGGCGGGCAGCGGGATGGCGATGTCAGGCGTCAAGGCGTCGGGTGTCCTTTGGCTGTGGGTCGGGCGCGGCAGAATCGGGTGCGGCGGCGACATGGCCCGCGTGCGGGCCGCGGCGTTCTTGCTCGTCGAGGATGCGGCGGATCTCGTGGAGCCGGTGCGTGCGCTTGAGCCGCTGGATATGAAAGAGGCGAAGGAATACCGATTCGTCGAAGAGACGCTGGCCGCCGGCCGTGCGCGCCCTTTCGGTGATGAGGCCGATGGTCGCGTAGTTGTGGACGGTCTGCCGGGTGACGTCGAGGTGGTGGGCTATCTCGGAGACGCGGTAGAGTTTGCGCGGGATGCTGAGGACGAGGTCGCGCTCGGCGGTTTCCTGGGCGCGGCTGACGTGCCGCAGGTATTGGGTGATGGGCTGCCTGCGTAGGGGTGTGCTCGCTCGGTTAGTGGAGGCGCCCGCGTCGGTCGAGGCGCGCGGGTCGGTGGAGGCGCGCGGGTCGGTGGAGGCGCGCGGGTCGGTGGAGGCGCCCGCGCCGCTGGCATTACGCATGTCCATGATTTTCCCCACGCTCGATATGGCCCGGCGTACGATTCGCCGCCGTCGCCCCAAAAGTGGTTTTGACAGTTTGGTAAAACCATTTTATCGGACGCGTGTCAAGGAGAATTTCGGGGATTTTTTTGGGAAAACGGCAACGACTTCTAACGCAGAGATCGCAGAGAAAGCGGAGAACGCGGAGAACGGCGAAAAAGGGGGCTAGGGGGAAAACGTAACGGCTGTAACGACAACGGTTTAGGGTCTTGTTGGGGTGGGGCGGGCGCAAGACCGCGGATAACGAAGGACAAGTAACCCGTGGCAAGTGACAAATCACAGTTGACCCGTGACCAAAGCCTGTGATTTGGTGTGAAATGGGGTGAAATGGCGTGGGAAAAAGTGGAACCGGCCAAGGCCGAACCGCTGACATCGAGGCTCGTTCTTGAGGGGGAGGTTGCGGCTGCAATGGCATGGACCAGAAGCCCCGCGCGAACGAAGTGCAGATTCATGATATTGACCTTTGCGGTGGCTAA
>CAYVAM010000114.1:0-13210 GCA_964449275.1 uncultured Anaerolineales bacterium | reverse complement strand
ACGGCCACCTCTACCCCTTCTGCACGTACAACTCCGGGCCGGTCTACCGCCGCACCGTCGAGCACAAGTTCGCCATGACGCCCGAGGAGTACCGCGCGCGGCGAGCCAGGTAGGGCTGAGCCATGGTTGTCCGGATAGGCTTCCGGCGCACGGTCGCCGTGCTCGTCTTCGTGTCCGCGAGTTGGGTCTCCCCGCGCACGATCGAGGGAGAAACGTTCCTGGACGTCGACCGTGAGTCGATGACCCCGGTCCAGGTCACCGTCGAGCGGCGCGCCGAACCGCTCGACCCGAAGACGGACGGCCGGTTCCTCCCTGAGGACAAACCCGCAAAGGAAACGGTTCTTGCCACTCTCCCAAACGGCCACAGTATCCGGTTGGGGAAACGCGTCACCCACCCTCACGGTGCCTCGCGGCGGCTCGGCATCATCCCTGAGAGCGTCCGTGGCTGGCAGCCCGCCGGAGACAAACATCTCCGCGTCCTGACCTGGCATACCTACGCCCAGGGACAAGGGGTGTACATGGACGTCGGCGTCTGCGTCGTGCGGTTGGAGAAGGCCGCCCACCGGACCTTGTACGCGGGCGAGGTGCTGGTCCAGTGGTCTGCCGGCGGCTGGAGCGGCGGCAGCGGCTGCCGGACCGTCGGCGCCCGCGACGGCTCCCTGGTGATTCGGGACGAGGTTATGAAGTGCAACGTGCGGACCTGGCCGGACGCCGGCGAACCCCCGCCTCTGTACCGGCAGCGCCGCGTGTCCGACCTCTTCGGCCATGACTATACTCCGGACGCCCTCGTCCTCGCCGCCGAGGTGACCGAGAAGACCATCCGCACGCTCTCGCTCGCGGACCCAAAGGCGGCATTCGTGACGCGACATTACCACCGCGTCGCCGGCGGGACGACGCTCGATGAGATCGCCAAGTACTACGAGGTGCCGACCCGACTCCTGCTCGCCCTAAACGGCAAAGCCTCGGCCGAGCAACTCGTGAAGCGGGCGTGGATCGAGATCCCCGCGGCCCGCTTGATCATCTCTGGGCACAAGGGCTGGAGGAGACTCGTCGAACCCCAACTCGTGCAGCGCCTGCGGAAGACCGTCGGAGACGTCTCGGCCTTCGTGACCCGCGAAGGAGAACACTGGTACCTGCGGCGATTGCCCGAGAAGTAGCCCACAGCGCGCCGCCGCACGGTCGAGCGCAAGTTCGCCATGACGCCCGAGGAGTACCAGGCGCAGCAAGGGGCATGAAGTAAACCCCGTTCGAGGCGCAGTCCGAGCCGCGACCGGAAGGTCGCGGGCACGTTCCGGCGCGCCAAAGGTTCACAGCGCCGAACCCGCCCTCACTTCCACGGCAGCGGGCTTGTCTTGGGCGGCGCTTTGCGCAGGATGCCGGCAGGTGGGGGAACGCTCGGCGGCCCCGGGCCGCTCGTGCGCCTCAGGAGGATGTCCGGCGCCGGATGGAACGGTTGTTTGCGGGCGGGCGGCGGCAGTTCCGTCCCATGGGTCACGTAGCCCTGCTTGGAGGCGTCGATACGGACCTGCGAGGCGTGGCGGACCGTCTCGAACGGCTCGGAGAGTTCCACGGAATACTTCCCGTCGGCGTCGGCCACGCCGTAGGACGAAAGGACCTGCATGCCAAGATTCGTGCGCAGCGCGGCTCGCAGCAGCACCCGCGCGCCGGACACGCCCTCCTTCGTCTCAGCGTCCACCACGCGGCCGCGCACCTGGTACAGCGCCGGCTTGCGCGACGCGGGCATGCCGCAACCGGCAAGGGCCACAAGGCCCAGCAGCACGCCCGCGCCTGCCAGGAACATGGCCACGCAACAGCGCGTGGCCATGCCACCCGCCAGCAGGTGCGCGGCGGGTCTCCGCACCCGCCGCGCGCGTGCGGCGGTACGCGCGGTGGGTGCGGAGACCCACCGCGCAAGGTTCAGGTCGGACCGCTTGGCACCTCGCCGCCCTATCCGACATTCGAGATCTGACATCTCAGATTTGAAATGTGACATTTGAGATTCGTCGTTCGGACGTCGTCATTCGTCAGTTGCCGTACAGCCACCCTTCATCGAGCATCGCCAGGTAGTTGTCGAGCGGGATGTAGTTGGTGACGGAGTTGCCCGTGCCGAGACAGTACCCGCCGCCCGGCATGCACACGTCGAGCGTGTGGCGGACGCGTGCGCGTATCGCCGCCTCGTCGGCCCGGCAGAGGAAGTCCAAGTCAATGCCGCCCAGCAGGGCGATGCGTTCGCCCACGGTGTGCTTGAGTTCGCACACGTCCTCAATCGTGTCCTCGAAACTGTGCTTGGCGTCGATCTTCACGTCGTCCAGCAGGTCGTCGTAGATGTCGTTCAGGTTGCCGCACGAGTGCAGCAGGTACGGCCGCCCGGCGGCGTGGGACATCTCGGCCAGGACCTTGTGGCCCGTGAGAATGAGTTCGCGCGTGTCGTCGGGCGAAATCAGGAGGCCCGTCTTGAAGCCCATGTCGTCGCTCGCAAAGACGGCCTTCACGCGGTCGAACTCCAGCAGCCGGTCCAGTTGGATGCGGTCGATCTCCAGCAGCCGCCCGGCGATCGCCTCCACCAGGTCCCGCTGGTCGTACAGGGAGTAGCAGAGCGTCTCGTACCCCATGAGCCAGCAGAGGAACTCGGCGAAGTGCCCCACGCCGCGCCCGATCAGGCACATGTCGTCCGGCAGGTTCTCCTGGTACCACTCCAGTTCGCGCGTCGCGCCGGGCGCGTTCGGATCGGGCCAGGGGTAGGCCTCGAAGTCGTCCCAACTCATGATGGGGCCGCGGTGTTCGTCCTGGAAACTTCGACCGCCCGGGCGGGCCAGGTCCGCCGTATCGGCCACCGCCTGCGTCAGCAGCGGCATCCTCATCCCATCCAGCCGCGAGCAGACGTAGTCGAACCCGCAGAACCGCTGGATGGCGATCTCGCGCTTCTCGGCGTAGAACGGGTCGCCCGGGTCCAGGCCATCAAGCAGGCCGTACCGCTCGGCGATGGCGTCGGCGATCTCGGCGTCCTGGAACAGTTCCAGGTGGTATGCGCGGTCGGGCGTCCCCCGGCGGAGGATGTTGGCGACAAGGCCTTCCCAATCGGGCTTGGCGGGTCGTTCGAGTCCGGGATACTGCCTCATGTAGGGACCTTTCGCGCAATGCATGCACCGCTGCCGTGCGAACGCTGAGGGCACGTTACCCGCCCGGAACGCTTTTCTCAAGAATTCTCGCGGGCGGCGGGTGGCCGGCCGGGTTTAACCATCCGACCCTCTGGAGGATTAGGCCGACGATGATACGATCGTGCCTTGCGATGGCCACCGTCCTGACAGGGTTGCTGTGGCTTGCCGCGGCAGCCGGGGCGCGGGCTGAACAGATCGGGCCTGTTGCCCAATTCGGCCCCGCTCCCGCGTGGTGGCCTTCCCAAGCCACCACGCCCGATGCAGGCCCTCTCGCGGCGGCCGGGGAAGGCCACCGCGCGGTTTCGGCAACAGGCCAGATCGCCATTCCGCGCGTCGACGAGATGCCGAACCTGCCGCAGCCGTTCGTCATGAAGGACTGGCGGGCGACGGCCCGGGCATACGACCGCCTGGTGTTCGACCTCCATGCGAAAGGCGAGTTCCTGCCGCTCGTCTGGCTCGACGAGGGCCGCGTGAACATCGACCGCACGGGCTTCGGTCTTCAGACGTACGTCGGCACACCGCACGTGGGCGGCGGCAAGCACGAGGCCATCAACTGCATCGCCGCTGTCCTGGGCGCCACGCTCGCCGGCGTTGACAAGGCCGCGGGACCTCACAACTGGGTCCTCATGTGCGAGCAGTACTTCAACCGCGCCGGCGGCCGGAACCTCGTCCTGAACAACACCGGGGCGCGCACCGGCGGATCGTTCTGGTATGAGATATGGCCAAGTGTCCTGTTCTTCGCCCTGGCCGACCGCCATCCCGGCGCGGGCGAGATGAAGACAATCTGCCGGACGGTTGCCGACCGATGGTGCGAAGCCGTCGCCGCCATGCGCGCGGGGGGTGAGGTGCCCGACTTCGACCACTCGGCGTTCAACTTCCGCACCATGAAGACGGTGGACCACGGACGGCGGCGCGAGCCGGACGCCGCCGCCGGCGTCGCGTGGCTCGAGGTCATGGCCTACGCCAAATGGAAAGACGCGAAGTACCGGGAGGCGGCGGAGGCGTGCATCCGCTTCCTCCAGCGCCGCCGCGGGCCGAAAGCGAACCCGTATTACGAGGTGCTCCTGCCGTGGGGCGCCCTGGCGGCCGCGCGGATGAACGCCGAACTCGGCCGCTCCTATGACGTGCCGCGCTTCGTCAACTGGTGTTTCGACGGCCGCGACACGCCGCGCGGCACGTGGGGCGTCATCGCCGACCGATGGGGAGACTACGACTGTCACGGCCTTGTCGGGAGCCTGACCGATGGCGGCGGGTACGCCTTCGCCATGAACACCTTCGCCCAGGCGGGGGCCCTGGTGCCGCTCGTCCGTTACGACGACCGGTTCGCCCGGGCCATCGGCAAGTACATGCTGAACGCCGCCGGCGCCGCCCGCCTGTTCTACCCCGACGCCCTGCCCGCCGATCACCAGTCGTCCACCTTCTGGAAGGGCGACCCGCAGCACGTCATCGCGTACGAGGGTCTCCGCAAGACGTGGAAAGGCGTGAGCCCGCGCGCCGGCGGCGATCCTCTCGCCCACAAGTGGGGGGCGAAGACCGACCTCGGCCTCTACGGGTCGTCGCACGTCGGGTTCTTCGGCGGCATCATCTCGCAGACGAATGAGGAGGCCATCCTGCGCCTCGACTGCCTGGCCACCGACTTCTTCCGCGCTGCGGCGTATCCCACGTACCTCTACTACAACCCGCACGCCGAGGCCAGGACGGTGACGATCGACGTGGGGCCCGAGGCGCGCGACCTTTACGATGCCGCCACAAACCGGTTCCTCGCGCGCGGTGCGCGAGGAACGGTGGGCTTCAAGGTTTCCGCAGACTCGGCCGTGCTGCTCGTGCTGACGCCCGCCGGCGGCAAGGCGAACCGCGAGGGACAAAGGATGTTGATCAATGGCGTGGTGGCAGACTACGCATGCGCAGAGTAGAAGCATGCCGGGGCACGCCCCGGCCTACATGGCGCGCCCCGGCCTACGTGGTTTTAGCCGCGCCCCGAAGGGAAGCGCGTAGCCTGATTGCCGGGCCACGCCCCGGCCTGCATTCAGCCACCTACTCGGCCCGGGCCTTCTCGACCTCTTCGCGGAAGCGGCGGGCGAGGTCCGTGATGCGGGCCCAGTCGCCGTCGGCCACGGCCTGCTTCTCGACCAGGGCGGAGCCTGCACCGAGGGTAACGGCCCCGGCCTTGATAAACGCGCCGGCCGTCTCGAGGTTTACGCCGCCCGTCGGAAGGAGTTTCAGGAACGGCATCGGTGCAAGAATGGCCTTGAAATACGCCGGCCCGCCGACGCTCGCCGGGAAGACCTTCACGATGTCGGCCCCAAGGCTGTGAGCCTGGAAGATCTCGGTCGGCGTGTACGCCCCCGGAATGACCACCGTGTCGCGGGCGGCCGCCGCCGCGATGACCTCCGGAACCAGGACGGGGCCGACCACGAATCGGGCGCCGGCGTCCATGGCCTCCTCCGCCTGCCCCGGCTCGGTCACGCTGCCGACGCCGACGAGCATCTCGGAGCCGAACGTCTCGACGAGTCGGCGGATGCCGTCGATGGCGCCGGGGACGGTCATCGTGACCTCGGTGATCGGCACGCCGCCGGCCAGCAGGGCCTTCGCGATATCCACCAGCACGTCGGCCGACCTGGCCCGGACCACGGGGGCGATGCCCACGTCGCAGAGCGTCTTGAGGACTTCATCGCGCGTCATGGAAACGGACTCCCTCTGCCAATATGCCGGCGCACCTTCCTGTCATCGAAGCATACCATCACCAGGAGAAATGTACCCGACGGCAGGCGTGGCCGCAACTACTTCATGCCTTCCAGGAGTGCCCTGGCCTCGGCGGCCTGTGGGGTCTTCGGATACTCCGAGAGGATCTTCGTGCAATACTGACGTGCGAAGTCAAAACGCCCGGCCCGGAAATAATTATTCGCTAGGCCGAGCCATTCCTTGGCCTTCTTCTCGGCGTGAGCGCCTTGGATACTGGCCATCACGTCCGCGTCCCCCTGGAGGCGCCGGTGTGCGGCGGCGGCCTTGATGCCGGGCTCGGTGCCCGCGCCCTCTCGGGCGAGGCGGGCGTAGATCTCATAGGCTTCGAGGAGTTTCCCGATGCGTGCCTTGCGGCGCTGGTTCGGGGTCATCGCTTTCGTCGTGACAGTGGCGACGTTCACGCCCTCCGTTTTGGTCTCGGGCGGCGTGGTCGGCAGTTTGGACGTGGGCCCGGCAGACGTGTCGGTTTTTTTGGGTTTCGGTTCAGGCGGTTTGGCGAGTGCGGCGGCATCGGCCTCGAGCGTCTCGGCCCTGGCGAGTTCCTGGGCCAGTTTCGCCGCCTTGAGTGTGGCCTGAAACTTGGGGTCGGCCTCCAACTGCCGCATCAGTTTTCCGGCCTCCTTGGCGGGGAAGAGGCCGAGGTAGGTGCGGGTGATGCGTTTCAGTTCCATCATGCCGGCGGCCGGGTCTTCGCCCGAGATGAAGTCGCGCGCCACCTGGAGTTCCTTCCGGGCCTCCTCAACGATCACCTTCAGTTCGTTGAACGCGAGCACCGGGTAGTCGGTACCGATTCCCATTTGCTCCAGTTTGGCACAACGGAGAAGGAACCGGACGGCGTTGCTCGTATCGCCGGCCGCGCGGGCCTTCATGCCTTCCTTGTAGGTCTCCTCTGCCTTCTCGCGCCAGCGCTCCCTGGCAGCCAACGGATGTTCCTCAATGGTACCCATCCCGACAACCGCCCCTGCGGGCGGCGCGGCGGCAAGCGCGAGCATGACGGTCAGAAGCGCTGGCGCGACGATCCGTTTCATGGCTATAACCGTTCAATCAACGTCTGTGTCTTCAGGATGGTATTCTCTGCCGGAAAGCCGTGCCAGGTGTGAACGAGCAAGCCGGCGCCTCGCGGCTCCGGCACCGCATACGAGAACGGCCGCTTGGCCGCCCCCCGCGCCCCCTCGGCGAACAGGTGCCCCTGCCGCGCCGACGCCAGCAGTTCCTCCGCTTCCCGCATGTACGTCTCGGGCGACTCGGTGTCCACCTGGTAGGCCATCTGGTAGACGACCGGCCCACGCGTTTCGAGGCGGTAATCGCGGTCGCCTGCCCCGGAACGGGTCGAGTCCTTGTCCGCCTTCGAGCGGACGCCTTTAGCGACTTCGGACAGGTCCACGGTTCGTGCGAGACCCCGCTTCGGCAGTTCCAGGTCCCTCGGCGCCAGGACCTCGGTGATGGCGTTGGGGCCGTCAACGAACGTGATGACGTGCCCCCTTTCGAGCAGCCAGACTTCGCTGTCCAAAGCCGAATGCGCAATCGACCGCCGGGCCAGGATACGGAAGAACTCCGGGTGCAGCGCCCGCAGGTACACGCTCACGCGCAGGTCGGTCACCGCGAGTTGCCGGTCTCTGGCAGGCATAGTCATCCCTCTTATTATACGAATCAGCCCCTTGCCCGGCAAACGTTCGGTTCGGGTTCTCTGTTGTCATCGGTCACTGATCCGTCGTTACTTGAGGGCACGGGACGTCGCCCGCCACACTTCCCTCGCCGCCGCAAGAGGAAAGCCACCTTCCTATCTGCCATCTCACGGGCGTCCCTGAGAAGACTTGCGCCGATGTTGCTATCAATAGGGATTCGACGGCATCATGTCCCACGCCTCGAGCGTTGGAACCTTGGTCGATCCGCCGCTGGAGAAGAGCGTTACGCCGACGCTGTCGGCGCGCGACGGATAAATGCGCCGCGTGATGGCCTGGCGGTCGTTGGCGAAGACCTCGACGACCGATTTGTCCACATAGACGCGGAGCGTCAACGGCTCTCCCGCCTTCAGTTCAAAGGGCCCGGCCTCGATCTTCTTCGGCCCCTCGCCCAGGCTCGACTGGCGGGTATCGACCTTGAGTTTCTTCTCGGCGGCGTCGTAGAAAACGAGCGTCTGCTCCTGGCCGTCCGGCGAACAGCACACCTTGACGCCGAACTGTTTGGCCCCGTCCGGGACCATCCGGATCGCCAGTTCGATACAGTTGCCCCGGACGTTCGGGAGTTTCAGTTCGGCGTCGGCCTTGACGGTGAGGTCCGTTTGCTTCCGGCCGTTGTAGCGCAGGGTCTGAAGTTCCTCGGCCGGCCGCATGCGCAGCATCCCGCCGGCGCCCAGCGACAGGACGCGCGGCAGGCTCATCGTTCCGGACCAGCCGCTGGCTTTGCGCGTGCCGCCGCTTCGGCGGTCGAAGACCCACGCCCACATGATGCGGCGTCCCTTGTCGTCCAGCAGGCTCTCCGGGGCAAAGAACTCGTTGTCCACCCAACTCATCCGCTCGTGAAATTCGGGATGAAACTGCTCATCTCTCCACCAGCCCAGGTAGTAGCGGCACCCCAGCCGGTGACTGATGCACAGCAGCATGTGCCTGTCGCCAATCTTGAAGAGATCGGCACAGGATACGTCTTCGTTGATACTCACGCCTTTGACGGCATGGGCCATGAGATCTCCGACATATTTCCAGTCACCACCCAGACTGTCGCACTTGGCGATTGCGGGCCTCTTGCCGCCGAATATGGCGTAATAGGTGCCGCCTTCAAGCCAACCGTACGGGTCCCACGATCTGTATTTGCCGTGGTGCGGATCGCCCTCCTCGGTCTTGGGGGTAATGGGGTTGGACTCCAGTTTCTCCCAGTCGTTGAGTTCATCGTCGAGGGCGACAGCCATGGCGTTGCCCTGACCCACCTGGTGGTAGCACATGGTAGGCCGGCCGTCCTTGTTGATGAAAGCGTTCCCGCTGAACATGCCGGAAACCAGCCCCGTCGGATGGTGCCGCCAGTGGCAGAGGTCCGTGCTTGAGGCGTGCCCCCAGTTGTGCCCCCGCTTATCCTGAAAAATGTAGAACAGATGGTAACGTCCCTTCCAGAAGATGGCCCCGTTCGGGTCGAAGGGCATGCAGAACCCTTCCGGAACGACGAAGTGGTAGGCCGGCCGGTGCGGATCGGCGAGCATCCGCACGCGGAACTCCCTGACCGTGTCGATCACGTTCCCGGCGACGGAAGTCTTCCCCTGCTCCGCGAGCCAGCCGGTGATCCGCCCCGTTCGGGCGGCGATCATCGTGCCGTCCTTGCCGTCCAACCGCAGCGTGCCGTCGGTCACGCGGGCGCCGGCAATCAGCAAGGTGCTCCCGAACCTGCCCGTGCGGTCGGTCGCCTTGCCGTCGTCAAACGTCCACCAGGCCCACGGCTTGGGGTCGGAGGGTTGGTTCGGTTTCAGAGAGGCAATCGTCTTGACATCCAGTGCCGTGTTGTACACCCGCGCATCGTCGATCGCCCCGGCAAAACATTTCGTGTCGGCCGCCTCGATGTGCCGCTTGCCCATCATCACCACGCTCTCCGGACCGAACACCTGAGGCGCGGACTCCATCGTGTACGTGGCGTACGCCTTGCCGTTACGATAGATCGCCACCTGCCTGCCGCGATAGACGATCGCCATCTGGACGAAGGTGCCGGCATCGGCGGTTTCAGCCGGGTAGGCCCCCTGTTCTTTCCGGCTGCGAAGCCAGAAGTCGCTGCCGGCCATCCACTTCTTCGCGGCCAATTCGGCGAAGATGATTCCGTCGAAGTGGCTCTTCATGTCGTCGATGGTCAGCGCGCTGCCGCCGCGCTGGGTGAGATTGGCCGGCGCGGCCCACACCACCAGCGTCTTGTCGGACGGCTGCGCCGCCAACAGAGAGACGCTGAACAGGACCGATGCAGCGACCGCCAAAGACATATTCATGGTTGACCTCCTTAGCCAACGTTTCCCACGTAACATTCTGTCCATCCTCCCGATGCGTCGGGGCCGGGATCGTCGGCGGTCCTTCGCTCATCATCGCGGCGGTCCCGGTAGAGTCGAGATGTGGCGCGGCACACGGGACAGCCCCCTGGCACCGCGCCGCCGGTGCAGTTCCGCCTGAAGGTCCAGCATCTGCCGCCGCAGACCCGCCATCACCTCGTCCGGGTCGCCCGCCGCCGCTTCCGCCGCCGAAACCGGCTTGCCGCATGCCACTCGTATCGTGTGTGGCCGCGGGAGCACGTTCGTGCGAGGCCACGCCTCGAATGCCCCGTCGATCACCATCGGCAGGACCGGCACACCCGCCCGAGCGGCAATCGTGACGGGACCTCCGTGCAACGGTGAGATCGAGCCGTCGCGCGTCCGGGTGCCCTCCGGGAACATCAGGACGACCGCCCCCGCCCTCAGCCGCGCGAGCGCTTCCCGCACCGCCCCCAGGTCCGCCCTCCCCCGGCGAACCGGAAACGCATATAGGCTCCGGATGAGCCACCGAAACGGCGCGAACCGAAACAGCGACTCCCGCGCCATCGGATGGTACGGCCGGGGCATCCCCACGGCTGCAAGGACCGGGTCCAGGTAACTCTGATGGTTCGCAACGACCAGCACCCCTCCCCGCCCCGGCAGCCGATGCCGGTGATACACTCGAATGCCGAAGATAAGGACGAACAGCACCCGCGCCACCTGCTGCAGGACCCCGTACCAGGCGCGCCTCAAGCCGTTCACGCCTTCTCCTTCGTCCGCCGCTCGACTTCGGCGGCGAGCGCGTCCACCATCTCCTCAATCGTCATATCCGTCGTGTCCACGTGGACGGCGTCGGCGGCGGCCTTGAGCGGGCTAACCCGGCGCGTGGAGTCGCGGCGGTCGCGCTCGGTTATCTCTTTCAACACGTCGCGGTACGACCGGACCTGGCCCCGCTCTTCGAGTTCCAGTTGCCGCCGCCGCGCACGGACCTCCGGGTCGGCATTCAGGAAGAACTTGACGTCGGCGTCCGGAAAGACCACCGTGCCCTGGTCGCGTCCCTCGGCCACGACGTCGGCGGTCCGGGTGGCGAACTCACGCTGACCGGACACCAGCACCTCGCGGACACCGGGCGTCCGGGCCACGTAGTGCGAGTGCGTGCTGACGCGGTTCCCGCGGATGGCCGCCGTCACGTCCAACCCGTCGAGGCGGACACGCTGTGCTCCCGGCTCGCCGTCCAACTCGACGGTGCTCGAGGCGGCCATCTCGGTCAGGACCTTGGGGTCCTCCAGGTTCAGACCGCCCTGGAGGGCCTTGAGCGTCAGGGCGCGGTACATGGCCCCGGTGTCCAGGTGCCCGGCGCCGAGACGCCGCGCCAGCCCCGCCGCCGCCGTGCTCTTGCCGCTTCCCACGGTTCCGTCAATCGTAATGATCATGGGACGCCGATTATAACGCCGGTCGCGAAACGTGAAAAGACGGGAAACCCGCCGGCTTCCGCATGGACTGCCGGTACGACGAGCGCACGCGACATATACGCAATTCTGCTTCAGTCGTGCGGCAGCGAGAACTCGTAGAGCCGAGCCAGCGACAGACGCACCTTCACCTCCCACCCCTTGGCGTCCTCGGTCGGGCGCGACATCACGATTCGCACACTCGACAGAAACGTCTTGAGGTCGCGCCGGAACCGACTGTCTTTCGAGGCACGCTGACGCACCGTCACGCCGCTGTTCAACGTGACTGCGTCCACTTTCTTCTCCACGGCCGACAGGGCCCGGGCTTTGGCGGACCGCGCCGCCAGAACGCGGGCTTCTTCGCGGTCGGTCGCGTCCGGGCCGAGCGGCGCCTCCCCGCGTGCCTCGATCGTCTCGGCCGCCCAATCGGGCAGGGGCGCCCCGCCCGAAACGACGGCGGCTTCGGCAGGGCGGACCTCGGAAACGGGCGGCATCCCGCGGCCCGTCGCGGTCAGGCGTCGATCCTTCACCCGGATCGACAGCCGGTCGAGTTGGTCATCGGTCCACCTCTTGGACCCGCGAAGCGTGCGGATATCTTTCAACACACGAATCAGGTCCGGAACCATCGCGACGACGTCCACTTCGGCGATGCGGTCG
Source organism: uncultured Anaerolineales bacterium (assembly GCA_964449275.1). Lineage (GTDB taxonomy): Bacteria > Planctomycetota > Phycisphaerae > FEN-1346 > FEN-1346 > JAUVZF01. Next base: position 1,232 of record CAYVAM010000114.1, on the reverse strand, counting down.
GGCATCATGCGCGGCGGTCCCTGCACCGGCAGCGACCGCACGAAGGCGTCGAACAGGGCCTCCGACGCCGACAGACCGTCCACCAGGTTGCCGACCGTCTCGGTCGGTCCCAGATACACGCCTTTCAGGCGCTCGGCCATTGCGCGGTACGCCCCGATGCGTGCCGCACGAATCGCCCCCACGCGACCGGTCGCCGTCACCCGTTCCCATCCGGCGGGGAACATCTCGGGCAGGTCTTCCAGGCCCGCCGACTCAAGACTCTTGAGGACTTCGAGCGAGGGGTTTCTCAGCGCGCGTCCGCGACCGCCGGCCCTGACGTACCCGTCGACCGCCACGTAGCGGAGGTCCGCCAGTTCGCCCGTCTCGTGCTCGCCGGGGGTGTAAAGTTCGGCAACCTTCCGGGCCACGGCGTCCGCCGGCACCTCCACGTCCACTTCGGCGATGCCGTCGGAATAGACGCGTGGCTCACCAGCCATCTGCGCCAACCGCAGGAACACCCGCAGGAGGATCTCCTTGTCGCTGCCCGGGCCGATCGCCCGGCCGACCGTTTTGACGGCCGAGACGCGCGCCGCCAGCACCATCTCGGTGAGGCGGCTCATGGCATCGACCTGGGCGACACGGATCGCCAGCATCCGGGCCTGGTCGGGCGTGCAGCCGTCCGGCTTCGCCGGCGTGGCGGCAGGCGCGGCGCAGGACACCGCCATGAGAACCGTCACGGCCACGAAGGCATATCGTGCGTTCGGCATGCGCTCAGCCGCCCAGGATCGTCTTCTCGAGGTCCGCAAGTTCGTCGGTCCCAAGATGGATGCCGATGGTCACAGCCGTTTCGAACGATTCGCCCGGATCGAGTTCCGGCATCACGCCGCCCTGGCGAAGGGCCTCGCGCGGGGGGAACGGGCAGTTCATCGGTTCGACGCCCACAACGTACGTGCCCTGCCCCATCATCTTCCACTCGGCCATCTGCGGCAGCGTCTCGAGAGTCCACGTGACCGACACGGCGAACCCGCCGCCCAAGTCCGGGTTGACGATGGCGGCACGGGCGAGGCCGTCGCCCCCCGCCTTCGGCACGATCTGATAGACTTGTTCCTCGAACCCCTCGGTCGGCGGCTGGAACTCGCAGTGCCTGTCCTGCGCGGCCGCCGCATGGTCCGTCACCGGGCTGACCGACTCCACATCGACCAGCAGGCGGCTGCTCTCCGAAACGAGCGGCCAGCCGAGGTTCACGTGGTACA
>CAYVAM010000113.1:0-13284 GCA_964449275.1 uncultured Anaerolineales bacterium | reverse complement strand
CCATCGTCTTCGAGAGGGCGGGCGACCTCAAACAATCCTGGGGAACGTACCTGAAGGTCCTCAAGTACGTTCCCGAAGAGCACAACCCCGTCTTCCGCAACGTCTCGGCCCGCATGAGGGTTCTGAAGAAGCGTTACAAGAAGAAATAGGCCGGACGCCGATGTCGCTTGTCAGGGCGTCTTCTTCGGGGGAGGAGAGGAGTCCCCTGTCGGAGACTTGGCGCCGCCGAGCCGCAGAAGCGCCTTCTTCGCCAGCCCCGCCGCCGTCGTCCCCGGAAAGGACTTGACGACGTTCTCGTACGCCTTGATGGCATCCTCTTGCCACGAGCCCGGCATGGTCTCCAGCGTCTCAGCAATGGTGAGCAGCCGCTTGGCGTTCTGCTCGGCCTCGGCGGACGGCTTGGGAGCGGGCGGTGTCTTCGGCGTCGGCTTGGGCGTGACCCGAGGCTTCTTCGGCGTCGGCGTGGGCGTGACCCGAGGCTTCTTCGGCGACGGTTTGGGCGTGACCCGAGGCTTCTTCGGCGTCGGCTTGGGCGTGACCCGAGGCTTCTTCGGAGCCTCGACGGGGGTTCCCGTTTCGCGTTTGTCGCCCTTGACGCCGAAGAACTTGACCTCGGACGGGGGCTTGTCGCCCGCCTGAGCGGGTGGAACCGACGGAGCCGGCGGCTTCGGCGGGGCCACGGGGTACTTCTTCTGGAACTCCTTGAGCCAGTCGGCCAACCCTTCCTCAACCGCCGGCAGAGGTCTGGCCGGCGACGGCGGAGCCGGCGTCGGCGCCACGGCCGCCGGCTTCGGCGGAGTCGGCGTCGGCGCCACGGCCGCCGGCTTCGGAGACGGCGGAGAACCCGGCGGCGGCTCGGGCTGCCACAGCCGGACCACGCCCGCCACCACCAGAACCGCCACGACCAGGGCCATCACGCCCGCCGCGACCGCGAGGCCAACCAGGACCTGCGGCCGGTCCTTGACCCACGCGGCCGCCCGACCCGACAGGCCCCCGAGCCCATGAAGCCGCTCGCGCGCATGGCGAGCCGCGACCGCAGCCGTCTGGCCGGCCGACAGGTCGACCGGTCTCTCGTCCATGCGTCCCATCGCGCGGTCCAGGTCCTCCTTATGCACACCGAGGAGCCCGGCGACGGCAGCCAGGACGGCGCCGCCGCCGAGAGCGCCGCCAAAACGCCGGATGCGCCGACCCAGCCTCAGCAGGATGCCCTCGGGGTTCTTCTTGCCCTGCGCCACCAGCCTGGTCCGGGTGAACAGGTGCTGGGCCCGGCCGACCTCTTCTGCCACCAGGCGGGCCAGGCCTTCCGGGATGGTCAGGAGTTTCTGGGCCTGCTTGACGGCCTCGATCCGCGTCTCGAGCGTCCCAACGTGCAGGCACTGGCCCAGGACGACGGCGTCACGGTAGATCCAGAGGTTGACGGGAAGGCCGAGGCCGTGATCACCCGACGGCGGCCAGTCGCCGAACCGTTTCGCGAGCGTCTGCATCATGTACGGCATCAGGCGCGTGACCGGCACGCCGCGCGACCGGCACGCCGTCAGCCAGGCTTCGAGAACGGCGGGGTCCCTGGCCTCGCCATCGCAGTGTGCCTGATACAGTTCCTCGACGGCTCCCTTCCACCGGGCCATGAGTTCGCCGTCGTAGGCCTTTTTCTTCTTGGCATTCGTCAGGACGGAGACGGCTTGGCCGATCTCCGCCAGCAGACCGAGCGCCTGCTTTCGGTAAACGCCGATCTGGTAGGCGCGGACCTTCCGCTTGACGCGGCGTCCGGCGTGCAGGACGGCGGTCTCATCGGTTTCGAGTTCGGGCAGCCCCAACAGGCCGTAATAGGAGGGCGCCGGGTTCGTGATGCCCAGCCACTCCCGGTACATCTCCTCCAGGGAGATCCCCCCCTGGGTGGCCCTGTTTCGGCTCGCGTTCAAGTCGGTCATGGGCGTTTCTGTAGGCAAACTCCCTTTCCAACGTGTATGCTATCGTCTGTCCTGGATTATGGCAAGCGGCCAAATCGGACAACTTGCCCCCCCCCGGCTGCGGGGGCATCTGGTGATACGCTCAAGATGCCCGAATGCGCATGGCGGAAAATCCCATTCTCTGAAGCCATCGGACGCCACGACCTTCGGGCGCGGGCACGGGCGGCCCTCGCCTGCGGTCCGTTGTGCGATGCGTGCCTGGGGCGGCTCTTCGCCCAAGTCGATACGGGCCTGACGAACGAGGCGCGCGGCCGCATGGTCCGCCAGGCACTTGACGCGCCGCCTCCCGGCGACCCGTGCGCCCTGTGTGGCAACTTCTTTGACGCGGTCGAGGAGTGGGTGGTTCGCGCCGAGGGCGCGCTCGCGGGCTGGGAGTTCGACACCCTGGCCGTCTCCTCGCACATCGACCCGACCATCGCCGAGCGCGAGACCGCCCTGTGGGAACGCACCGGCGGCGACTTGGCCGAGCCGTACAAACAGGCCTTCAACCGCACCGTCGGGTGCCGCCTGTGCGAGACGCTCGGTTGCGATACGGACCTGGTGCACCCCGACGTCGTCGTCGTGACCGACCACGCCTCCGGCGCCGTGACCGTGCGCGTCGAGCCCCTTTTCGTGGTTGGCCGGTACCGCAAACTCGTCCGCGGCATGCCGCAGTGCCGCTGGCGCGCCTGGCCGACGAGCGTGCAGCAGATCGTCGGCGACCCCATCGCCGGCGCCGCCGAGGCCCGCGACCACGTGCTGCACGGCTGCGGGCGCGAAGACACCGACGTACGGTGCCTGGGCGAGCGGCCGTTCGTCCTGGAGGTGATCCGCCCGCGCCGGCGCCGTCTGGACTGGCCGGCTCTGGCACGGACCATCGGCACGTCCGGCAAGGTCGAAGTGACCGGCCTGGCCCCGTGCAAAAGGCCGGAGGTGGCGCGGCTGAAAGAGGCGCGGCCGGAGAAAACCTACCGCGCGCTGGTACGGATCGGCGAGGCCGTGGACGCCGCGCAACTTGCGGGCCTGGAGCAACTCGTGGGCGTCATCGATCAGCGCACGCCCAGGCGGGTCCTCAAGCACCGAGCGGACCGCATCCGCCGCCGCCGGGTATGCACGCTGACGTGGCGACAACTCGGCCCGCGAGAACTCCAAATCGAGGTCCGGACGCAGGCGGGCGCCTACATCAAGGAACTCATCAGCGGCGACGGCGGCCGCACGCGCCCGAGCGTGGCCGAGGTCCTCGGCGCCGCCGCCGAGTGCGCCCAACTCGACGTCCTCGCCATCCATATCGACGAGTGACGCGACCGAGCCCCCCGCTCACCGAGCCCGCCGCGGAAGCGGCGGGGCACGTTCCCCACCTTGGCACGTTCCCTGCCAGGGAAGATGCCCCCGACCTCCCGGTCGGGGCTCGAAAGGCTAACGGCGAAAACGGGCTTTCGAGCGCGGTGGGTCCGGAGACCCACCGCGCGAAATGAGGTAGTGGGTCAGTTTGAATCGGCAGGCGGCTCGCACTGGCCTACATCTTGTGGGCGGGAAAATCTGAAGAAGTTCGCGAGCCGATTAGTCTGATTCTGGCAAGTAGGCGCGGGGGTCACACAGAAGCGAAGGCGGCGCGCGGAATACTGACGCGGCCAGCGTATTTCTCGGCCGCGCGAGCATAGCCCTCGCGGCGGGCTATTGTTGGCCTGTCCTGTATGAAGGCTTCAAACAAGATCATGGCGACAGAAACCTCTACGATCTCGCCGGATTCGTCCGTGGCGGCCATCACGGCCATTGTATCGCATCCCATCTCTTGGAGCAGGTGGCAAACCCCTTTGATCTTGAAGCCAATCGCACTGCCATCGTCCGCGGATTCATAGATGGTCAGAACGTCATCAACCCGTTCGGCGACTACTGCCACTTCCTCGCACTTGTAAACAAGACAATCGCCATGCGGGTTGTACCAAGGCTCGGCTACGAATCCTGGTTCGCCTTCTGCCCCTACAAACCCGGCGAGGTCGGCCGAGAAGCGCTCCTTATCCATAATAGAACCTCGTAACGGTTTCTCCAGTTCACTGGCCTGAACGGGTCATCCCGCTCAAGTTTCTCGGCCTGCACGTCGTAAAGCCAGAAATTGGGGTTCACGTACACCCCAAATATTCTATTCGCCGGGAAGGAAACAAGGCAATCCCTTCGGATGTACCATTGCGCCGGCTTGCCCAAGTAGCAGTACCCGCCCTGCTCATATGCCCTAACCCCGCCGAATATGGCGAGCGGCTTATCCAGTACCTCTACTCCTGGTCCCGCCAGATTCTGGTAGTCCACATACGAGTACTTGTACCACCGACGCACCAGATCGCAAGGGATAGTGACTATGGCGGGTGGGCCCGCAGGATTGTGCGGATCAAGGACTTCGTATTGAAAGCCAACGTGCTTGCCCCGCCTAGCAGCCACTCACGGCACCCCACCAGGAACAATAGCACAAAATGGCCCGAAGTCAAATCGACCGACGACTTAATCTTCCACCATGTTACGAATGAGGATCGGCGTTCCGCAAGGGAAAACTTGGGCATTTCTGGCTTGACATCGGGGTCTGCTGGCTACCATAATAGGGTATGCCTAATACTACTACGCTACAAAGCCCGGGACAATCAGCCTAAGCCATTGCCGCCAAACGACTTACGGATAGTTGGCACCATGCTGCAGTGCAGTCGCAAGGAGCGCGGGACGACAGTGCCAGGCAACATGTACGAACCGCCTGCAAACACGGGCCAAATGCGGGTCCCGGTTGCGCGCCAGCCAAGTGCTTCGTAGCGTAGTAGTACTAGGCTCTGTCTGATAAATCGAGAACGCGAAGGTAACGGCGGATGATGGCGAGTTTGATCATGGCCAGGAAGTTCAGTGCCAGCTTCTCGAATCGGGTTCCGATTCGACGGCACTCCTTCAGCCAGCCGATGCAGCACTCGATCACGCTCCGCCGCCGATACGCGTCTTTGTCAAAGGTCAAGGGACGGCCGCGATGCTGAGCCAGTTGGTCAGACCGTTGCGGGATCACCGCCTCAATCCGGTGCCGTCGCAGCCAGCGACGGATGCGGGGATAACTGTATCCCTTGTCGCCGGCCACGCGTTTCGGGCGGCTTCGCCGACCGATGCGTACGGCCGTCATCAACCCTTCGAACCGGGTCGATTCGTGCCGCTGTCCGGCGGTGACTTCCGCCGCAAGGGGCAGGCCTCGGCCGTCAGTAACCAAGTGCAGTTTGCTGCCGAATCCGCCTCGCGAGCGGCCCAGAGCGTGGTCTGGGGGCTCTTCGCAGCCCCCTTTTTGCCGCCGCCGGCGGCCGCGCGGCTGGCTCGGACCGATGAGCCGTCCACGCACCACAGGTCCCAATCGATTCGGCCCTCGGCGTCCAAGCGAATCTGGAGCCGCTCCAGAATCTGGTCGAACAAGCCTTCGCGTCGCCAACGTTGGAACCGGTCGTATACCGTTTGCCACGGGCCGTACCGTTCCGGAAGATCGCGCCACGGCGCCCCTGTGCGGAGCACCCAGAGCATGGCGTCCAGAATGACTCGATGGTCTTTCCAGGGGCAACCGCGTTGTCCGCAGTTCGATGGGAGCAGGTCCCGTATCAGCGCCCACTGCTCGTCGGTCAGTTCCTGTCGTCGCATCCGTGCCGCCTCCCAGGATCGGGCCGACCCCATGCCGGCCTCTGTTCCTGGTTATCGGCACTTTGGGCATTTATCAGACAGAGCCTAAGCGGTCAAGGACAAACCCGCCGGACGATCCGAACGTAGCGCCCTTCCGCGTTGTCCAGGAGGCCACCTCCGAACCCGCGCCTGAGCCGCCCAAGCCAGAGAAAGACCCACTGGCCGTCGAAGGCTTGCTGGAAACCGAATGGGCCTGTCCACAGCCTATCGCCAAAGCATTTTAACTCATCTTAGGCTTGACACCGGCATCGGCGCGTGGGATAATCTCTGCGCATGCCTAAGTAAGGAGGGTTGGAATGGCCCGGAATGAGAAAACGTCGAAGCGGGTAGGCAAGATCGCGTCGGAACTTCTTCGCAAGAAGCGGACATCTAAGAAGGCAAAGAGTACCGCCGGATCCGCGCTGACGCAGCGCCCTAACCGAAAGAGGCGCGGCAGGAAGCGCAAGAAGTGATCATCGAGCCCGCCGCGGAAGCGGCGGGGCACGTTCCCCACCTTGGCACGTTCCCTGCCAGGGAAGATGCCCCCGACCTCCCGGTCGGGGCTCGAAAGGCTAACGGCGAAAACGGGCTTTCGAGCGCGGTGGGTCCGGAGACCCACCGCGCAAAACTCATGGCGGACCGCCTAGCGCGACGGCGTACGGCCGGCCGTGCTCGTAGCCGGTGACGTCGGCAAAACCGGCTTTACGCAGGGCGGCCTCGGCCCGGGCAAATCCGTGGGCAACGTCCGACGGGCGGTGGGCGTCGGAGCCGACCGTGACGAGCCGACCGCCGAGGGCACGATACCGGTCGAGGATCTCGGCGTCGGCCGCCGGCCCCCATCCGCGGTCCATGATATGATGCGTGTTGACCTCGATGGCCACACCGCCGGCTATACATCGCTTCAGGATCCGCCGGACCTGCTGCCAGTACCACGCGTCGCGCTGCGCCGCCACCAGTCCGGGGAGTTGCTTGAAGACGTAATCGAAGTGGCCGATGACGTGGCACCAGCCGGACGCGGCCAGGGCCTCGACCTCCGCGAAGTAGTCCGCCAGGAGTCCGCGCACGTCGAGGTCGGGCGGCGCCTCCCGGCTGAGGCGCCAGATGCGGTGCCCGGCGGCGGTATGGACCGACCCGATGAGATAATCGAAGTCCCAGGCGGCCAGGACCTCGCCGACCTCCGTGCCATAAGCGCGGCGAAAATCGAACTCAATCCCCTTGCGAATGACGAGCCGCCCGGCGTAGGTCTCTCGTGCCTCGACAATCGCGGCCGTGTACGCGCCGTCGTCGAAGTACCCGTACATCGGGTCGTCGCGGTCGAAGTCGAGGTGCTCGGCGAAGCCTATCTCCAAGAGGCCCCGCTGGACGGCGGCCTCGCACATCTCGGCGATGGAGGCTTCGCCGTCGGCGCTGTGGGTGGAGTGCAGGTGGTAGTCGATCGGGATCATGTGATGCCCCGTTCACAGCAACGCGTAGCGCAAGCGCGGCGGCTAACAGGCCTCGGCGCGATGCGGCCGCCGCCGTTACTCGGCGCGGATAAACTCCTCGTACATCGCGGCGTACCGTCCGCCGGCCGCCACGAGTTTGGTGTGGGTTCCCTGTTCGGTGATACGTCCGTCCTCGATGACGAGGACCCGGTCGGCGCGGCGGACGGTTGAAAGTCGATGGGCGACGATAAAGCAGGTCCGCCACTCTGTCAGCCGGCGCAGCGCGTCCTGGATTTCGAGTTCGGCCTGCGTATCGACCGACGAGGTGGCCTCGTCGAGGATGAGGATGCGCGGGTCGGCCAGCATCGCGCGGGTGAAACAGATGAGTTGCCGCTGCCCGGCCGAGAGCGACTCGCCCCGCTCGCCGACCTCGGTCCGATAGCCTTTCGGCAGGGCCTCGACGGCCCGGTGGCTGCCGATCTGCCGGGCGCACTCGATGACCTCATCGTCCGCCGCGTCCGGGCGCCCGTAGCGGATGTTGTCCATAACGGTCCCGGAGAAGAGGAAGTTCTCCTGAAGGACGATGCCCATCCGCCGATGCAGCGCCTCCTGGGTGATGCCCTTGACGTCCCAGTCGTCGATGCGGACGCAGCCTGCCTGCGCCTCGTAGAACCGTGCGATGAGGCGGCAGATGGTCGTCTTACCGGCGCCCGTCGGGCCGACCAGCGCGATGACCTCGCCGGGGCCGGCCCTGAACGAAACGTCGTGCAGGATCCGGGCGCCCTTATCGTACTCGAACGTCACACGGTCGAACGTGACGGCGCCGTGGAAATCGTCGGGCCCGACGGCGTCCGGCCGGTCGACGATCTTCGGCTCGGAGTCGAGGATCTCGATGATGCGGTCGAGGGCGGCCAGCGAGTGCAACAACTGGTTGTACAGGTCGCTCAGCATGTCGATCGGGTGGAAGAACATCTGGGCGTACGCCAGGAACGCGGCAATCTCGCCCGGCGACACGCGGGCTTCCTCCGTCGGAAGGTGCGCGGTCGTCACCACGCGATAGGCGCCCATCAGGATCACCGCCACGCTGGCGTACAGCCGCAGCGCGCCGATGCCGATCATATACCGGGCGTGGACGCGTTGGGTCTCGACGCGTGTGGCGTAGAGGCTGCTGGTGAGGTCCGAGAAGATTCGCATGTTCTCCTGCTCGCGGGCGAAGGCCTGGATAACCCGCGCGCCGGCGATCGATTCCGCCACGTTGGCCGTCAGGCGGCCGGTCTGGGCGCGGACCTCGCGCCAGGCGTCCGTCGCGCGGACGCGGAACCGGCGCGTCAGAACGTACAGGACCGGCAGCATCGGAAGCACTACCAGGAACAGCACCCTGTCCATCCAGAGCATCAACGCCACCACGCCGACGAGTTGGAAGGCGGCCGCCGTCAGATGGTTCGGCGTCCACGAGACCGTCTCCTGGAGCGCGTCCATGTCCGTCGTGCCGCGCGCTATCACCTGCCCCGCCTTCCACTTGTCGTAGAACGCCGGGCTGAGCCGATGCAGATGCCGAAAGTATCTCTCACGCATCCCGTACATGAACCGCTGCGCAAAGGAGACCGTGCGACGAATCTCGAAGAAGCGGACCACGAGCGCCAGGAGAAAGAGCGCGGCAAAGACGGCCACGACGAGCAGAATCTGGCGCCACGCCGCATCAATGATGGCCGCCTTCTCCGCGTCCGCCGCCCCCGCCACGGCCACGGCCACGCCGAGGACGCCGTCGATGGTCTGCTGCAACAGTTGCGGCACGGCCAGTTCGATGGACGTCAGGATGAGCGTCAGAATGATGTTAAGAAGGATGATGCGGCGGTAGGGTCGCAGCCACGCCAGGAGGCGCCGGAGCGCCTTTCGGCTGAGTCGTTTCGGCGGCGGATGCTCGGGTTCGATAATGGGCCTCGGACTCATCCGTCGCCCTCCGGCCCGTCGTCGCTCAGTTGCCACTGCATGTCCACGAACTCCCGGTACGGTCCCTCGCGTTCGAGGAGTTCGTCGTGGGTTCCCTTCTGGACGATGCGTCCGCCCTCCAGGACGAGGATCAGGTCGGCTCGCTTGACGGTCGAGGCGCGGTGCGCGATGATGAACGTGGTCCGGTCCTGGAGACAATCGGCCAGGGCGTCCTGGATGACCCGCTCGGTGCCGGAATCGACGCTGGCGGTGGCGTCGTCGAGGATGAGAATGCGCGGGTCCGTCAGCAGTGCCCTGGCGATGGCCACCCGCTGCCTCTGCCCGCCCGAGAGGCTGATGCCCCGCTCGCCGACGGCCGTGTCGTACCCTTGCTCGAAGCGGCTGGCGAACTCGTCAACCTGTGCTCGCTGTGCCGCCCGTTCGATGGCCCGCTTCTCGGCCTCCGGCACGCCGAAGGCGATGTTTTCGGCAAGGCTGGCCGAGAACAGAAACGTGTCCTGGAAGACGAACCCGATCTCGGACCGGAGGCTCTCGAGGTTCGCCGTGCGGATATCGACGCCGTCGATGAGGATGCGGCCGTCGTCCGGATCGTAGAATCGCGGCAGGAGTTTGATGAGGGTGCTCTTGCCGCTGCCGGTTGCGCCGACGAGGGCCACGTTCGTGCCGGCGGGGATGTCGAGCGTCACGTCCCGCAGCACGCCCGACTCGTCGCCGTACCCGAAGGAGACGTTCTCGAAGACGACGTGCCCGGCGCCCTCGGGCAGCGGCGTCGGCTCGGTCGGGGTGTGGACGTCGGGCCGGGCGTCGAGGATCTCGAAGATGCGTTCGGCCGACACCAGGCTGTGGTCGAGCGTGGCCGTCATCCGCGCCACCTGCCGCATGTTCATCGTCAGCATGCCCGACCAGCGGAAGGCCGTGTAGATGAACCCGACCGCCAGGGCGCCTTCCATCGCCCGGTACGAGGTCATCGCCACCGTCGCCAGCAGCGAGATGCCGCCCAGCAGGAAGATGACCGGCTGGAAGACGGAGAAGTTGCGGATCAGGCCCAGCCACCGCTCCAGGACGCTACGGATCGTGGTCTCGTATCGCGCGGCCTCCTCGCGCTCGCGACCGAACGCCCGGACCACCTGCACGCCCTGAACGTTCTCCGACAGGATCTGCGTCGACCGGTCCAGTTCGTGCCGCATCTCGTGGAACATCGGGTGGATACGCTTGACGAACAGGATCATTGCCACGACGTAAACCGGGACGAAGGGAACGGTGACCAGCGCCACGTACCGGTCGAGCCAGATGAGGACGGCGGCGGCGCCGAGGATGAACAGCGTGATCTCGGACCCGCGGACCAGGAACATGGTGTAGAACATGCGCAGCATGTTCACGTCGCCGATGGTCCGCTGAATGAGTTGCCCCGTGTCCTGCTTGTCGAAATAGGAGAAACTCTGGCCGAGGAGTTTGCGGTAGATGCGGCGGCGAAGGTCCGTCAGGATCCGCATCCGCAGGTGCACCATCAGCATCTGGTTGCCGTACCGCAGCCCCATCAGCACCGCGGACACAAGGGCCAGAATGACGACGTACCAGACGATCGGGCGCACGCTGGGCCAGTCCCACACGCCGCTGGCGAGAGGTCCGAGGGTGGCGGTCAGGCCGGCGCCGAGCAGGTAGGGCTGGACGAGGCTGAGCCCCGCGATGAACATACCGATAGCGGCGCCACCCACAAGGTACCCGCGATACGGTCTCGCCAGCGCGAAGATCCGTCGCAGGATCACGCCCTTGGGCTGCGAGAGTTTCAGGTCATTTTGCGGCTGCCCCGCCATGCGTCCGATGTCCGGCCTGAGCGATCCGACGTAACTGCTCTAACCCTTTTGCGCGGCGGGTCTCCCGACCCGCCGCGAACATTCCACCCAGCCACCGCGCCCGGCGCGGCGGGTCGGGAGACCCACCGCGCAAAACTCCTGACCCACCGCGCAAAACTCACGTCGCACCGCTCAGAAAGATGCGAGGACGCCTGGTCGCCGCCGGCGTCCGCTTGCCCCCATTTTCTCTAAGCGGGGTTGCGCCGCTTACTTACGTGCGCGGCTAGTTTTCTCACGTGGCTGGTCGGGCGCGAGTGTAACTAGCCGCGAGCGTAAGCGAGCGGGTGCCGTTCTCGCCACAGCAAAAGACTTACGTAAGACCGATTAGTCCTATCAGGCCGGACGCCAGGGTCAAGGATTTGTTGTGAAAATTATCGTCAGAGGCTTCGTCCGATAGCCTGAGCAACGTTGCGGCACGAGGCAACGAGCCGCGCAAACGCCTCCGGCGTGATCGACTGCTGCCCGTCCGTCAGGGCGGTCTCGGGATCGGGATGGACCTCGATGATGAGCCCGTCGGCCCCGGCCGCAACGGCCGCCAGGCTGACGGCCTCCACCAGGTCGGCCCGGCCGGTGGCGTGGCTCGGGTCCGCAATGACCGGCAGGTGCGTCAATGCCTTCAGCGCCGGCACGGCCGCCACCGCAAAGGTGTTCCGCGTAAACGTCTCGAACGTGCGGATGCCCCGCTCGCACAGGATGACCCGTTCGTTGTCGCGTGAAAGGATGTACTCGGCCGCCAGGAGAAACTCCTCAAGGGACGCGCTCATGCCGCGCTTCAGCAGAACCGGTTTGTCGCACGCCCCGACGGCCGAGAGGAGGACGAAGTTCTGCATGTTCCGGGCGCCCACCTGGAGCACGTCGGCATAGCGGGCGACCACCGGCACCTGTTCCGGGGCCATGACCTCGGTCACCACCGCCAGGCCGGTGGCCTCGCGGGCCTCGGCCAGGTACCCGAGGCCCTCTTCGCCAAGCCCCTGGAACGAGTACGGGTCGGTCCGGGGTTTGAACGCTCCGCCCCGCAGGCCGATGGCGCCGGCCTCCTTGACGGCGTGGGCCGTTTCGAGGAGCATCCGGCGGCCCTCGACCGCGCACGGCCCGGCAATGATGCCGAGCGCCGTGCCGCCGAGGCTGCCCGCTCCGAGTTGGATGACGGTCGGCTCGCGTTTCACCTCCCGCGAGGCGATTTTGTACCGGGCCAGGACGGGCATCACCTTCTCGACGCCGGCGGCGACTGCCAACCCTTCGGGCGCCTTGAGCCGCTCGTCGCCCACGCACGCAATGACCGTCGGCTCGGCCCCCTGAATGACATGGGGTTCGAGACCCATGTCTTTGACGCGCCGGATCATGTGGGCAACCTGGTCGTCGGTTGCGTCGGGTTTCATCACCACGATCATCGCCGGTGCTCCTTTGCCGCGCCCGGGCGTAGCCGCCAAACCGCCCGGATGCCTTGCCCTACTGTTACGGTGCGGCCGGGGGGCGTGTCAAGAGCGGATAGGGCGCCGGCTTAGCCTTTTGGCAAAACCCCTTGCCGTCGGCGCCCTGCGCGCGTATCCTTATGCGTGACGCCGAAGCGCAGGTGACAGCCGGACATGACGAGCGACGCACGACCGCGGGTGCTCATCGTCGAAGATGAGCCCGACATGAACAACCTGTTGGCCGACATCCTGTCGGCCTACGGCTTCGAGGCCATGCAGGCCGGCAGCGGCGAGCAGGGCCTCGCGATGCTGGCCGAACAGCCGCCCGACGCCATCCTCCTGGACCTCATGCTGCCGGGGCTGAGCGGTATTGAAGTATGCAAAAAACTGAAGGGCTCGCGGACGACGCGGTTCATCCCCATCCTGATCCTCACGGCGCTCGACAGCCATCCCGATCGCCGCAACGCCTATAAGGCCGGGGCCGACGACTACATGACCAAGCCCTTCGCGCCGGACGCCCTGGTGTCCCGGCTGCGGGCGTGCCTGGAGCAGACGCCTCAGTCCCCCGACGGGTGCGACCATCTGGAACTGGCGATCGAGCCTACGGGAAGCCTCGGCGACCTGAAGGCGATCAACGCGCTCGTGACGTGCCTCTACTGCCGCGCGAACCTTGCCACCGACGAGATCGAAGCGCTTCGGAAAGGGCTCGTCCATCTGGCCGACGCCGGCGACCGGTGGGCCACCGACCGCGATGGCCGGCCGCCCGTCCGGCTGTCGATCCGCTTCGAGGGCCGGTCGCTGCGGCTGACGTTCGCACCGGCAACCGAAGGCGGCGACGCATTCCTGGCCGAGCATCTTGCCGCCGACGCCGCCGTGCCCGCGGCACTGACCGACGCAGGCGCGATCGACCGAATCGTGGCGGCCGGCGCCGGCGTCACTCTCGAGAAGACCCTCCCGCCACGAGAAGGCTAAGCGGTCTTACGTAAGTCTTTTGCTGTGGCGAGAACGGCACCCGCTCGCTTACGCTCGCGGCTAG
>CAYVAM010000112.1:0-13306 GCA_964449275.1 uncultured Anaerolineales bacterium | reverse complement strand
TGCGGAATGCGGAACGCGGAATGCGGAACGAACGGCCACGACAACGGCGAGACCCAATCGAATGCGGAATTCGGAATGCGGAATGCGGAACCAACGGCCACGACAACGGCGAGACCCAATCGAATGCGGAATGCGGAACGCGGAATGCGGAACGAACGGCCACGACAACGGCGAGACCCGTTCGGCTGCGCTCAGGGTGACAGAGACAACGGCGAGACCCGTTCGACTCGTCCCGAGGCATCGGGACTCGCTCAGGGTGACAGATGCAAGTGAACGAGCGGCGGGGCGGGGCGAATCACGACCGCCGGCCGCAGCATTTCTTGTACTTCTTCCCGCTGCCGCACGGGCAGGGGTCGTTGCGGCCGACTTTGGGCGTCTCGCGAATGATGGTCTTGACGGCCCCTTCGCGGGCCATCTGCGACTGCCGGCTCATATCCAGGGCCGCCTGCCGTTGGGCCTCGTACACGCTTTCGGCCACGGCGTGCTGGCTCGACTGTCCGGCCCAGATGCGGTCGAGTGCGTCCTGGCGGACCCAGCGTGCCTTGAAGAACAGGTCGGTGAACTTCTCGCCGGCCCCGTCGAGCATTTGCTCGAAGTGCTGGAGACCCTCCTGCTTGAACAGCAGGATCGGCTGGACCTGCTGCCCCCTGACCATCCCTTGGCCGAATTCCCGCCGCCCGCGCCGCTCGACCCAGAGGCCGCTTCCTGTGCCGGACCTGAGTCTGTCCATTTCGTGCAGGTGGTCTTTCCACGAGGTATCGTGGACCTGGAGCAGCAGGTACCGTTCGAGTTCGGTCATGCGGCTGCGGCGGTCGGAGCGGGCTCGGGCCAGGAGGAAGTCGGCGATGATCTGATCGGGCGCGAGCGGCGTGGGCTCTTCGTCCGCTTCGGCATCTTTGGCGGCGGGGGGCGGTTCGCGGAGCGCCTCGATGAACCCGCGCGGCGTGATCTCCAGCGCCAATCGTTCGCCGGCCCACTGGGCGAGCGGCTGCCAGTTCGCTTCCTCGTCGAGAGCGTCGGCCGGCACGTGTTCCCGGACGCCCGCCTCCACGGTGCGGCGCAGTCGGTCCGACGCCTCGAACTCGCGGGCGATGCCCAGCAACTCGTCGCGGACGGCCAGCGGGCTGCGGTGGCGGATGTCTTTCACCCTGACGTGGGCCAGGTAGTGCCGCGACGCCCACTCGGCCAGGCCGTCGAAATCCTGGTTCCCGTGCCCGATCTGCGGCGAGAGGTACTCCTCGATGGCGTACTCGATGGGGTAGGAGCGTTCCTTCTCGGCGTAGAGGCGTTCGAGATGGTCGAGGAGGAACGTTTCGGCGGCGTCGCGGTCGAGGTCCGCCAGGTCGGACGCCGTTATGCCGAGGTCAAGTTTTCGGTTGGCCCAATCCGCCAGGGCGCCGAGGCGGAACTCCCGGCGCAGAAACTCCTGAACCGGCGCCGCGTCCGTCGCCTCGATGCGTTCGGCCGCCGCCGCGCACAGCATCTCGGCGATCTCGTCCGGCGTGGCCCGGCGGAGGTCCGATTCGGCGACCTCGACGCCCAGGAACGCCTGGGCCCACCGGGCGAGTGCGGCGTAATCGGCCTTGATGGGCGGCTCGCCGTCGTAGTCGTCTTCGTCGGCGTCGAGGTCGTCGGGGATGAACTCGCCAAGGGTTTGCGCGACCGCTTCGCGGGCAGCCTGGACGGCCTGCCGCTTCAGGAAGTCTGGCAGGGCGTCGGCGCTTTTGCCTTCGAGTTCGTCCGCGTCCAACTGGAGACCGAGGTTGCGTGCGGCCCATTCGGCGACGGTCTCCCGGCTGTACGTCTCGGAGAGGTAGGAGTCGGATGCGGCTTGGACGCTCTCTGTGAGGAGGTCCCAGACGAAGTTCCTGAGGTCGTCGGCCTCCAGGATGTTTTGCCGCCGGCCGTAGAAGATGTTCCGCTGGCGGTCCATGACCTCGTCGTAGTCGAGGAGGTGTTTGCGGATGTTGAAGTTGCGTTCCTCGACCTTTTTCTGGGCGTTCTCGATGCCGCGCGTCAGCCACTTGTGCTCCAGGGCCATGCCCTCTTCCATGCCGAGTTTCTGGAGCGCCCCGGAGACCCAATCGCGTGCGAAGATGCGCATGAGGTCGTCTTCGAGGCTGAGGAAGAATCGGCTGGACCCCGGGTCGCCCTGCCGTCCGGTGCGGCCGCGCAACTGGTTGTCGATGCGGCGTGCCTCGTGCCGCTCGGTGCCCACGACGTGCAGCCCGCACGGCGGGTCCTCCCTGCATTCCGTCCGTCCGCGCTTCGGAAACGACGGGTCGACCTTCGGCTTGAAGCAGTGGGCGCAAGGTTCTCGGATCACCTTGTGCTTGCTCAGATAGGCTGCCACTGCCAGCACCACGGCCCCGACAAAAGCGATGGGCGCCCCGTAGACCAGCGCCGCGCTATCGGGCGAGTACGTGTGCAGGAGGTACCCGATAGCGGCGGCCACGGGGGCGCAGGCGAGGCCGGCCGCCAACGCCTTGACGATTCGGCGCCCAAGGGACACCATCTCGCCGCCATCGTACTCGGTGCATCCGACGCAGCACTTGTGTCCGAAATCGGACGGAATCTGCTGTTTCGCCAGGTCCCACGGGCCGAAGCAGGTGTCGTAGACGACGCCCAGCCCGAGTTTGATGTCCGTTCCGCGACCCGCCATGTTCGTGGCGATGGTGACGTTGCCCTTCTCCTTGCCGTCGGGCCCGACGTGCCGGTGGCCGGCCACGGCGACGATCTGGGCCTCCTTCTCGTGGTACTTGGCGTTGAGGACCTCGTGGGCGATGCCGTAGGTCCGCTCGAGCATGCGGGAGAGGCGTTCGGAGTTCTCGACGCTGGTGGTGCCGACCAGGACGGGGCGGCCGGAATCGTAGTAGGCCTTGATCTCCTCGACGATGGCGGCGTACTTCTCCTTCTCGGTCCGATAGATGAGGTCGGCGTGGCCGGTGCGCGAGAGGGGCCGGTTGGTGGGGATGGCGACCGTCTCGAGGCCGTAGATCTTGTCGAACTCTCCCGCCTCGGTCATGGCGGTGCCGGTCATGCCGGCGAGTTTGTCGTACATGCGGAAGTAGTTCTGGAGGGTGATGGTGGCCAGCGTCTGCGTCTCTTCCTTGATGCGGATCTGCTCCTTGGCCTCGACGGCCTGGTGCAGGCCGTCGGACCACTGGCGGCCGGGCATGAGGCGGCCGGTGAAATCATCGACGATGATGACTTCGTCGCCGCGGACCACGTACTGCTTGTCGAGGCGGTAGAGGTGGTGTGCGCGGAGGGCCTGGTCGATGAGGTGGGGCCAGTCCATGTTCCCGGCGACGTAGAAGGAGCCCGCCCCGACGAGTTCCTCGGCCCGCCGGGTCCCTTTTTCGGTCAGCGGACACTGGTGCTCTTTGTGGCGGATGACGAAGTCGGCCTCCGGGTCCCCGTCTTTCTCGGGCAGCATGTCTTCGGGATATCCGGAGCGTGGCCCCCGGAGTTGCCTGGCCACCGCGTCGGCCTTGGCGTATTTCTCGGTCGATTCGAACGCGGGTCCCGAGATGATAAGGGGCGTGCGTGCCTCGTCGATGAGGACGGAGTCGCACTCGTCCACGACGGCGTAGGCCAGTTCGCCCTGGACCTGCTCGGCCCGGCGGGTCTTCATGTTGTCTCGCAGGTAATCGAAGCCGAACTCGTTGTTGGTGCCGTAGGTGATGTCGCAGGCGTATTCGGCCTGCCGCTGGGTGCTCTCCATCTCGGCCTGGATGGCGCCGACCGTCAGGCCGAGCCGCCGGAAGATCGGCAGGTTCCATAAGCGCCCCACGCGGACGAGGTAGTCGTTGGTGCTGACGACGTGAACGCTGCGGCCGGAGAGGGCGTTCAGGTACACCGCGAGCGCCGCTACCAGGGTCTTGCCCTCGCCGGTGACCATCTCGGCGATCTTGCCCTCGTGCAGGACCATGCCGCCGATGAGTTGGACGTCGTACGGGCGCATGCCGTACAGGCCGTGCAGGTCGATGGGGTTGCCGGTGGATGAGTCGATGAGGCTGGCCTCGCCGCGCATGGCCTGGCGGATGCGCTGCTGGACCTCGGGGTGGTGGTCTTCGGGTGCTTCCTCGACGCCGAGCCAGACGGTTCGCTTGGCGGCCTCGCGGGCGACGGCGAAGGCCTCGACCAGGAGGTCGTCGAGCGATTCGCCGTCGGCATGGCGCCGGCGGAACTCGGCCGTCTTGGCCTGGATCGCCTCGTCGGAGAGGGCCTGCATCTCCGCCTCAAGCGGATTGATGGCGGCCACCTTCTCCGTGTAATCGCGGATCAGGCGTTCGTTGCGCGACCCGAAGACCGCCCGGGCCACTCTGCCGACGAGTTCGACGACAACCTCAAGGGCCATGGTAACCGGCAGGGATCAGGCAGCAGGGACCAGCGACCGGACAACGACAAGCCGCATCGAACGACCGCCGCCGACGCGAGGTGTCCGGCAGCCGGCTCCGAACCGCACTATCCCTCCTCGCTATCTGAGCGCTCCCAGAGTATATCGGCACAACCGGCCGTCGTCAATCCGGCCGAAGGTGGGAGGCGCCCGCGCCGTCGTAGGGGCGACTCATGCCTCGCCGCGGGTTGGCGCATGCGCTGTGGCGTGGTAGGGTAGGGTGCCCGCTCAGGCCGACGTTCAGCAGGGGAGATCGGGACATGCGGAGGCAGGACCGCGGACGAGTTGGGTGGTGTCACTTACGTATCATGGTGGTTGCCGGGCTGGCGCTGGGGCTGTGCGTGGCGGGTTGCAGCGCGCGGCCGGGCATGCTTCGCGCGGATGAACTGCCGAGGGCGGAACGTGCCGCGCGGGCGCCGTCCCGTCAGGAGGCGGTTCCGTCTGCCGTGGCGGACGGGCGGGTGGCGGAACCGCGCCGGACCGTGCAGGTCGGCCGCAGCGTCGAGGGCGAGCCGCTCATCCTCCACCTGTTCGGGACGGGGCCGAATCCGACGCTGATCCTCGGCGGGATTCACGGCGACGAGCCGGCCAGCGCCTACGTGGCCGAGCGGCTCGTGGCGCTCTTGAAGGAGCACCCGGAAGCCCGCGGCTCCGCGACGGTGGCTGTCTTGCCGCGCGCCAACCCGGACGGCCTCGCACGCCGGACGCGAAAGAACGCGAACGGGGTGGACCTGAACCGGAACCTGCCTGCCGCCAACTGGCGGAAGCGGTCGCCGAACCGGTGGGACTACGGCGGTCCGACGCCGTCGAGCGAACCCGAGACCCGCGCACTTCTCCGTGCGATCGAGATGCTCAGGCCCGCCCGCATCGTCTCGATCCATTCGATCCGGCGCGGCCGCAAGTGCAACAACTTCGACGGGCCCGCCGAGGACCTGGCCCGGCTGATGGAACGCACGAACGGGTACCCGGTTGTGGCGAGTCTGGGTCCCTGCCACGGCAGCCTGGGGAACTGGGCCGGCGTGGACCGGCAGATTCCGGTCCTGACGCTCGAACTGCCGCGCGAACAGGCCGGACGTGCGGCCTGGGAGGACAATCGCGCCGGACTCCTCGCCGTGATCCGCAGCGGCCCGGCCCCGTCGGACGCGCTGCCTGTGGTAGGGCGTTGACCGAGGCCAACCGTTGCCATATGATTTGACGTGACGGGCAGGAGCCTTCGGCAACGGCGTGCGTGATGGCGCCGGCGTTTCTTCCAGTACGGTCGTATAACAAGCCAGGAACAGGGGGACCCGACGATGATGAGCCATCTCTTTAGAACGTCCGTTGGAATGATCCTCGTTTCGGCGGTGCTCGGCGGCAGCCTGGATGGGGCGGTCGCCCTCGGCCCCGCCCGCACGGCGCCGAAGGCCGGAGCGGGCGCGACGCAGCCGGCCGTGCCGGTCGTCGTGAAGGCGGAGGCAGACCTGAAGGCCGAACTGCTGGCCGCCGCAGCCAGGGGCAAACTGACCGACGGCCTCCTGAAACTGTTCCGCGATTACACCGCCGCCGGCGTCCGCGAGCGGTACGTGCCGAAGGCTATCTCGAAGGAACTGTGGGACTGGATCCTCGCGAACGAGGACCTCCGTGAGGCCGTCCTGGTGGGCCTTCATCCCGAGAACGAGAAGGACATGGCCGTGCTCGGCCGCCTGGGCGCGCTGCGCGAAAAGTTCGGCGACCGGCTGAAGGACTACCCTCACCTGGCCATGGCGTTTGCCATCGTGTACGGTTACGCGGGGCCGAAGTCGATCCGTGAGCGCCGGCTTCACTACGTCGAGAAGGGCCGCAAGGTGCCGTCGATGGCGGAGTCGTTCGCGTACTACCTGAAGAACGAGAAGAAGATGAAGATGTCGCTGAAGACGACGCCCTGGCCGATGCTTGTCTTCGTGGCCGACAACGATCTGCCCATCCCCGAGCGGAACTGGGCCGTTGCCCGGTACGGCGCGAAGCCTCCTGCGACGTACGGCAACGTGTACTACGACGTGGAGTATGACAATTCGGCCGTTGGAAAGGAGAAGGAGGGGCGACTCGGCGACAGGCCTCGGACGCTGGCGAACATTCTGGCGTGCGGCGGTGTGTGTGCCCATCGAAGTTACTACGCCAGTCGTGTCTTCAAGTCGCTCGGCGTGCCGAGCGTGTACGACTGCGGCGCGGGGGCGCGCGGCGGTCATGCCTGGG
The DNA here is from genome assembly GCA_964449275.1 of uncultured Anaerolineales bacterium. Classification (GTDB taxonomy): domain Bacteria; phylum Planctomycetota; class Phycisphaerae; order FEN-1346; family FEN-1346; genus JAUVZF01. The sequence goes on along the minus strand of CAYVAM010000112.1, from coordinate 6,696 downwards.
TGGGGTGGGTCGGACGGAGGGGCAAGACGGCCGACCTGCTGTTCGCCGGCCGCTTCGACCACGACAAGTACTACACGGGAACCGTGTTCGATCCGACGGTTCGCGGGTACGTGCTCGACCGCGACGTGCAACTCGACGTGGCCGCCATGCTCCGGTCCTATCCCGGGTACCTCAACGCCATCGCCGCCTGCCGCACCTACGCCATGTTGGACGACCAGAAACGGGCCAAGGCGACGGGCCTGCTGGACGGGGCCATCCGGCAGAACCCGTACTGCAGTGTGTCGTGGCGCCTCATGGCGGGCGACTGCGCCAAGGGAATCATCACCCGCAAGCGGGGCGAGGCGATGTACGCCAAGATGATGAAAGCCTTCACGGCGTACCCGGACCTGACGTTTCGTGTGCTGGCGATGATCCTGGAACCTCGGCTCAAGCCGGACAAGAAGCCGGCGGAAAGAGAGATCACCGCCAACCTCCGCCTCCTGGACGGCGCCCACGGGATGTACGTCCGGGCACAGCGGCCGGATCTGGCCGTCAACCTCCGATACCTCCAGGGCCAGTATCTCGAGGCGAACGGACGAAAGGAGCGGGCCGTCAAACTCTACGTCCTGGCCTCCGAGAAGTACGCCGGCGAGCATTTCGGCTTCGTCCACCTCTACGACCGGGCCGTCCAACTGATGCAGGAGGGCGGCAAGACCGACCTCATGTTCAAGTATATGAACATGGTGGCCGAGAAGGTGCCCGAGTTTCAGTCGGACTTCAACCGAAAGCACAAACTGGTCAACCCCACCTACAAACACGTCGTCAAGAAGTACGCCGAGGCCCTGACGGCGGCCGGCCGGGCGGGCGAGGCCCAGACGTGGTCGGCCCGTCTCGAAAAGGCGAAGGGCTAAGGCCGCCAGGCGGCGTCAAGAAGCGAAATGGCGCTGCAGGACTACTTGCCTGGGCCGAACGTGATCTCAGCCCGTGTCGTCCCCACCGGCAGGATGACGTCGCCGCCGCGCGCCGGCTTCAGCCGCTTGCCCTTGACCTTCACATTTGCCTTCAGCGACGCCGGCAGCCGCAGGGCGAAACCCTGCGCGGGCGCGGCCTTGCCGGTGAGCGCGAGCGTGGCGCCGGCGTCCGACGGTTTCCATTCGAACGAGCACGTGCCGAAGTACGTCGGCATGCCCGTGACGGAGAGCGTTTCCTTGCCGCTCAGCCACTGGGGCGGCACGCCGGCCAACAGGACCAGGCGGTCGCCGTCCTCGAAGAGCAGGCTGTCGCGGATGAGGTGCCACAGTTCGGCGCCGGCCCAACCGTGCGGCATGGCGACGACGGCGTTCCACGTGGTGCGGGCGTGTCGCCATCCGCCGGCGCCGCTCTTGCCGCCTTCGTCGAAGGCGTACCACCCGCGCATCTGCTCGTGGTCGATGTGGCGGGCGATCGTGGCGTGGCCGGCCTCACGGTTCCCGGCCAGGAGTCCCTGATGGGCGCGGGCCAGGGGGAAGTACCGCCACCCGCCCGGCTTCTGCGCGCCGATGCGCTTGAACTGCTGGTGTGCCTTCCCCTGGCCGAGCGGATACAGCCGACACGGCCAGAGGACGGCGTAACCGCCGTAACCCTTGGCGGGGTTCTTGCCGAACCGGGCGTCGTAAACCGCGGTGAACTCATCGGCGAGTGCGGCAAAGTCTCCGGCGTCGTCCTCCTCGCCGCGCGCGCGGGCCATCATGGCGGCTCGCCAGAGGCCGGCGATGTCGAACGCCTCGGTGTATTCGGGATGGTTGCCGTCGCAGCGTCCGGGCACGAGTTCCTTGCGTTCTTCCTTCGGCAGGTCTTGGCCGAACTTGAGGCTCGTGAGGCCCACCCAGTGCGGCCCCGGCCGCGTGCGGTAGTACTCGATCATGCGGGCGAGTTTCCGCACGCCCGGGTAGGCGCGCCGCAGCCACGCCTTGTCGCGCGTAAAGAGCCAGTGTTCGCCCATGACCCAGAGTATCTGGCCGGGGTTGTCGGCTTCGGGATAGATGCGTCCGTTGAACGGATGGTCGAGGAAGTAGTCGATGGCTTCGGCCGCCAGATCGAACCGCCCCGCTTTCTGGAGCATGTTGGCGGTGTACACGCCGTCGCGGTTGAAGACGTTGTAGTTGACGACGGCCACGTCCGGCGCGCCTTCGTTCATGGCGATGGCAGCGTGGCCGAGGATGGCGGCCAGGGCCTCGGACCATCGCTTGTCGGGCACCTGGACGGCGAAGCGGCCGACGAGGTCTTTCCAGTACGCCGCCGCCTCCTGGAAGAGCGTGTCGGCCTTCAAGGCCCGGTAGGTGTCGAGGCCGGGGTCGGGCTGGAGGACGCCGCCCTCCGGCGGGTTCGGCTTGGCGAGGTCGAGTTGCGCCCACTTGCTCACACCGTCCCACTGGTGGCCGACGGCCCGGCGACCGGCGAGAACGGGGCAGATGAAACGGACCTGCTCCGTCTTGCCGGCAGGGATGGTCAGGTCGAATCGCAGGGCGCCGGAACAGTCACCGGTTTCGGACGTGGCGGTGTTGGCCGAGGGCATTTTGCCTTCCATTGCCAGGTTGCCGATCGTGTCGGTCGGCAGAACGCCCGCGGCACTTGGCTTGGCGCGTGCCATCAGTGCGGGATGTCCGTCGACGAGCAGGGCATCGCCCTCGTCGCTCACAGCGAGTTGCCTGACCGGCCCGCCGGCGGGACCGAGCGGCCGGAGGGCCGCAAACAGCGTCACTTGGCGTTCGTCCTTGCCGGCGTTCGTCAGACCGGCCTCGGCGATGACGATGAAGTGAGAGTCGCGGCGGATCTGGCAGACCTTGGTCTTGACCGTGATGTCGCCGGCGGTCCACTCGCTCCACGGAATGGGGAGGCCGCCCGGGGCGAGGCCGTGCCGGCACGTCACGCCGTCCATCGTGGGGGCGATGAGTTTCTTCGCGTCGTGGTCGTACACCCAGAAGTAGATGCCGTATGTCGCGAAGCCGGGGGAGAAGTTGCCCTCGGCCTCGACGAACGTCTTGAGCGTGTCGAGCGTGTTGGGGATGCCGATGGGGATGTGGACCCGGCCGCGCGGGTCGAGCGGCCCGCGCTTCGGCGCCTCGTGCTCGGCGGCGAGAAGCCCCGCCGCCAGCAGCAGTCCGGCTGCGGCCGTCAGGAGCACGCGTGGATGCCTGGGCATGGATGTTTCCTTTGCGTGCTCGGTCCGGCGCCGCCGCCGGCGCCGCCGCGCCTGCGCGGGGCGTGCGGGTTACTGCCCCGGGAGTGTCAGCGTTTCGTGGACGGCGGTGTAGGCGCCGCCGGTCTGTCCGGCGTCGGCATAGGGCACGAGGACGAGTGTGGCCGGTTTGCCGCCGCGGACGACGTTCAGTTTGTAGATCTGGCTGCCGACCCATCCGTCGGGGAGCCTGGGACCCGTGACGGTTTCGTCGACGGCCATGACCTGCGGCCCGCGCCGGATGGCCACCTTGTCGGCGTAGGTTTTGCCGAGCGGCTTGCCGTCTCCGCCGGCCAGGACCTGCGGCCGCATGTCCATCTCCACGGTGACGCGGTCGCCCGGCCGCCAGGTGCGCTCGATGTCGAGGAAGCGGCCCGGCTTGCCGGCGTGCGTCCGGCCTGCGGCGGCGGCCGTGTACGTCGAACACCAACCGGGCACGCGCAGCCGCAGGGCGAACGCGGCCTCGCGCGAGGGCGTGAGCGTCAGGACGGCCGTCCCCTTGTCGGGGAAGTCGGTCTTGATGTCGAGCGCCACTGTGAGCGGTTTGCCGTCGGCGCCCGTGACCTGTACGGCAGCGCGGCAGGGCTCGTAGAGGAGGACGGTGGGCGCGCCGCGGATCGCGCCGACCGTGAGGTGCGGAATCAGGGCGATGCCGCGCGGCAGGCTCGACGAGCAGCAGCAGATGTCGGGCGGGATGCCGTGCGAGACGGCGCCGTAGGGCTTCTTGCCCTCGAGTGGCGTGAAGTAGCAGACGGTGCCCTTGGTGGGCGATTGGGCGCCGAGGAGGGCGTTGTAAACGATGGTCTCGATCTCGTCGGCGTACCGGGCCTCGCCCGTCAGCCGCAGCAGGTGCCAGTTCAACTGGAGCCACGTGACGGTGACGCAGGCCTCGCCCATGCCTCCCTTGGCGTCGTGTCCGGGCAGGTCGTAGTCGTCGCGGAAGTGCTCGCCCCAACTCGACGTGCCCGTGATGTAGTGCCGCTTGGTATAGATGTCGGTCCAGGCGTTGGTGCAGGCCGTCAGGTAGTCTGCTTCGCCGGTAACGCGGTGCAGGTACAGCAGGCCGACGAGGCAGGAGAGCATCTCGTAGGCCTTGTTGTTGGCGGTTCGGCGGACGTTGCCGTGGTCGAGCAGGCTCGTCAGGATCTTGGGGCCGCGTGGGTGGTCCCAGGCGTTGACGATATAGCGGCAGAAGTCGAGGTACTTCTTCCGGCCGGTGTAGGTGTAGAGCATGGTCATGGGCTGGAGGACGCTGGAGGCGGCCATGCCGACGTGTGTGCCGTTCAGGGCGATGTTCTGTTGTCCCTCTGCTTCGCCGAAGGTCTTGCACAGGAGGTCGCCGACCTTGCGGGAGGCATCGAGGGCGGCGGCATCGCCCGTGAACTCGTAGTAGGTCAGGAGGCCGATGAGGTTGTACTTGTGGCTCCAGACGTCCCAGTGTTTCCAGTAGTCCTTCTCGACGTAGGTGCCGAGGTACCCGCTGGGCAGTTGTGTGGCGATGAGGCGTCGGGCGGCGTTGTCCATTCGCGTCTTGAGTCGCGAGCAGCCCGTGTAGCCCGAGGTATATGCGGCAGCGTGGAGGAACTTGCCGACGTGCTCGCCGGCCCACGCCTGCTTGCCGGGGCGTTTCTCGTACGGAGCGAGGATGCTGTCGAGGTTCAGCGTGAGCAGCCGCCGCTCCAGGTTCACCCGCATGCGTGCGGCCAGGTAGCCGGCCGGCGATGGCTGCGGGACGGTCGCGACGAAGGCATCCCGGACGCTGAACCGGATGGCGGGCTTGGGCGTGGCCGCTGCAAGGGCGGCGGAGCAGACGGCCGCCGGTCCGAGGCTTAGAGCCAGCAGGACGCATACGTATCGCATGGTATTCTCCCTTCCGCTTTGTGAGAGGCTGTTTGTGTGCTGTCCGGCGGGCGGTTACTTGGTCTGGACGTCGATGCGGGCCCAGTAGCCGGCTTCCCACGACCAGCCGTCCGCCTGGTTGATGAGTTCGAGGTTGACGGTCTTGCCGGCCAGGGGCGAGAGGTCGACGTCCACGTTGAGCCAGCCGTCCTTGGCGGTGGTCTTGCTGATTTTCTGCCTGGCGAGTTGCACCCCGTCGGCCTTGACGATGAGCGTCCAGTCGCCGCGCGGGGCGTGGGTGAGCACGAGATGCAGGGCGGTCTTCTTTCCGGCGGGGACATCGACCTTTCTGGAAAGGGTGCATCCGGCGGTGCGGCTGAGGGGGTGTGTGACGAGTACGTTTTTCCTGCCGCCCCATTCGGCGCGCAGGCCGGGTTCCATGTCGGCGCCGCAATCTTTGACCTTCCACCCGGGCGCGAACTTGGCGACGGCCTTCGAGATGTCGATCTTCGCCGCGCTCTTGCCGCCGCTTTGGGCAGGCGCCTTGATCTGCTCCATCTCCTCGTCGGTGAACTTCGAGTTGGCGATTGGGCCGGGCCTGCTGACGTGCTCCAGTTTGGTGGGGTTGGGTTCGGTGACGGGGATGACGAACGTCTCTTGGCCCGTGTTGTCGGTCTCGATCTTGCCGCCGGCCTTCTCGACGGCCTGGCGGACGAGTTTCTTCGAGACCTCGATGAGCGCGGGGAAGTTGTACGGCGTGTGGCTGAACTTGCCCTCCGGGTCCAGGGCCGACTTGAACCGGTCGGGTATCTTCTCGAACCCCATCGTGGTGAAGAGGATGCCGCCCGCGTTGGACGGGTTGCAGTCGGAGTCCTGGCCGCAACGGGTCGAGATGACGATGGTCTGGTCGGGGTCGCGCTTGCCGTAAAGCAGTCCCATGATGATGTAGGCGCCGTTGAGTTTGGCGTCGATGCTGAAGGCCCCCTTTCCGCCGGGCTTCGAGCACAGGCCGTGCGTGTACGCCGGGTTCTTGTGGTATTTTTCCTCGATGAGGTTCCAGGTCTTCTGCCAGTTGTCGGGGTCGGCCTGGTACCACGTGAGGACGTCGCGGATGCACTCGGCGTACTGGCTCCGGGGGGGGATGCACTTGAGGCCTGCCTGGACGATCTTGACCATGTCGTTCTCGAAGAACGCCTCGGCGTACATGCCGCCTACGAACTGGCCGCCGTACAGACCGTCGCCGTAATTCATGAGTCGTCCGAATTTCTCGCCGAGTTGGATGACGAAGTTGGGCAAGCCGGGTGCGATGAGTCCGGCGTAATCGGCCTCGATCTGGTAATCGATGTCGTCGGCGTGCTTGTTGAACTGGGGGTGGCCCGAATCGGGCGGTGCGATGCCGCGCCGCAGGTTGGTTCGCCCGGCGTTGTTGGCGTGCCACAGTCGGTAGCCGGAGTTGGCGAAGTCGATGCCCGCCTGGCGTATCGTGCAGTCCAGACCGTACACCTCCAGCGTCCTGAGGAACGTCATCTCAACGTAGATGTCGTCCTGGCGGAACTGGTTGATCGTGCCGGGCTTCCACTTCGGCATGCGGTCCTCGGGGATGATTTCGCCCTTGAACTTGAACTCGGTCGGGGCGCCCCATCCGACGCCGGCCATCTGTC
>CAYVAM010000111.1:0-13429 GCA_964449275.1 uncultured Anaerolineales bacterium | reverse complement strand
CCCCAAGTGCCGCAGGCACGGTTGCCCTGTAGCCACGCGCCGCGAGCCCGTGGAACCAGGGGTTACCCCGGTTATGTTAAGCCCCATCGGGGCGATTGCTTTCAGTCGCCCCTGCCGGGGCTCCTGTAATTCTCTGTCGCCTCATCCTACCCCGGGCTCGCGCCCGGGGCTACAGATCAGTTGCCCCTTCGGGGCGGGTTGGCGCCGCGTGGGTGCAGAGCACCCACCCTACTTGAACCGCCACGTCGTGCCGTCGGGCGAATCTTCCAGGGCGATACCGATCTCGGGCAGCCGGTCGCGGTCGATGCCTAGGATTCGCATTAGCGTCTCGTCACGTGCCGGAGGCACGGTTGCCCTGTAGCCACGGGCGCGAGCCCGTGGAAACAGGGGCCACCCCGGTTATGTTGAGCCCCATCGGGGCGATTGATTTCAGTCGCCCCTGCCGGGGCTCTGGCTGTTGCGTGTCGCCTCCTCGTTCCCCGGGCTCGCGCCCGGGGCTACAGATCAGTCGCCCCTTCGGGGCTTACGGCCAACGGCTTGAAGCGCCAGGCTGTGCGGCGGGGCGAATCTTCCAGGATGATGCCGATTGCCGCCAGCCGCTTGCGGATGGCATCGGCGCGCGCATAGTCTTTGTTGGTGCGCGCGTCCGCCCGCTGATCGATCAAGAGGTTCACAAGTGGGTCCGTAAGGTCCTCCACAGGCAGGCTAAACGGGTGCCGCCTGGCGCGAATCGCGCTCCACCGCGCATCGTCGATCGTCTTCAAATCGGTGAAGCCCAGCACGTCGCCCCCCATCTCTATCAGCGCGTGATATGGATTAAAAAAGTTGACCGCCGGTTGTGGGCCCGCGTCTAGCATCCTGTTGGCGTCATTGGCTAGGTTAAACAGAACGGCCATCGCGCCAGGGGTATTGAAGTCATCGTCCATCGCCTCGCCAAAACGGCGCGCGGCGCTCTCGGCGGCATCCAAGCCCGCCGTGCTGCCGCCGGAGGTGCTCTCTGGTGTGGCAATGGCCCTCTCAAGACGCCGGAATGTGCGCAAAAGGCGGCCATATCCTTCCTTCGCCGCCTCCAGCGCCTCCTCCGAGAAATCCGTCTGGCTGCGGTAATGGCTTTGGAGGATGAACATTCGGAGGACCATGGGGTCCCACTTTTCGAAGGCGTCGCGGAGCGTGATGAAGTTGCCGAGGCTCTTGCCCATCTTCTGACTGCCGACGGTGACCATGTTGTTGTGGAGCCAGTATTTGACGAAGGGCTTTCCGCTCGCGGCCTCGGCCTGGGCGATCTCGTTCTCGTGGTGGGGGAACTGGTTCTCGATGCCGCCGCCGTGGATGTCGAGCGTCTCGCCGATGTACTTCTGGCTCATGACGGTGCATTCGAGGTGCCACCCGGGGTACCCCATGCCCCACGGGCTGGTCCACTGCATGATGTGGCCGGGCTCGGCCCGTTTCCAGAGTGCGAAGTCGGCGGGCGAGCGTTTCTCGCTCTTTGCCTCCACGCGTGCCCCCGCCTGCATGTCCTCGACGTTGCGGCCGGAGAGGCGACCGTACTTCGAGAAACTCGATACGTCGAAGTAGACGTTGCCGCCCACTTCGTAGGCGTGGCCGGTTTCGAGGAGGTGCTTCACGTGCTCGATCTGTTCGACGATGTGTCCGCTTGCGCGCGGCGAGATGTCCGGCCGAAGGACGTTCAGGCGGTCCATGTCCTCGAAGTAGCGGCGTGCGAAGGTTTCGGCGATGGCCATCGGGTGGATCTTCTTCGCCCTGGCCGCCTTCTCCACCTTGTCCTCTCCCTCGTCGGCGTCGTCGGTCAGGTGGCCCACGTCGGTGATGTTCTGGACGTAGGTGACCTGGTAGCCCAGGTACCGGAGGTACCGGACGATGACGTCGAAAGAGACGTAACTCTTGGCGTGTCCGATGTGGGCGTCGCCGTAGACGGTCGGCCCGCAGACGTACATGCCGACGTGCGGCGGATCGAGCGGCTCGAATGGCTCGCGCTTGCGCGTGAGCGTGTTGGTCACGTGGAGGTTGTTTTCGCGGATCGGCATAAGGTGACCTCGTACGGCGCGCGGCCCGCCGTGTGCCGGCGGCGGGCTAAAACGAAGCGAGCACGACGACGGCCTGGGCGGCGACGGCCTGGCCGGCGCCGATGGGGCCGAGACCTTCGAGCGTCCGGGCCTTGAGGCCTGCGGCGCCCGGTTCCAGGGCCAGCAGTTCGGTCAGCCGCTGACGCATGGCGTCTTTGTGCGGCGCGAGATTCGGCCGCTCCAACAGGACGTTCACGTCGGCGCCGGCGACGGCCCATCCGGCGTCGCGGGCCATCTCGACGACGCGGGCGAGGATATCGCTGCCGGCGGCATCCTTCCAGGCCGGGTCGGTATCCGGAAAATGCTCGCCCAGGTCGCCCAGGCCTGCTGCGCCGAGAACGGCGTCGGCCACGGCGTGCAGGACGGCGTCGCCGTCGCTGTGTGCCACCGGTCCGACGTCGGAAGGCACCTCCACGCCCGCCAGGACCAGGCGGCGTCCCTCGGCGAGGCGGTGAACGTCGAAGCCGATTCCGACGCGAATGGGTGGAGTCACGCCTGCCTCCGGGTTTTGCTGCGCAACGACTCAGGCAATGATCTGCCCGGCACGCGGTGACCCGACGCTCCAGCGTCGGGCTCGAAACGTCGGGCTCGGATCATTCGGTTTAGTTCAAGCGAAGTTTATCCGCGGCGTGTGGTGTTTTCAACGTCTAAAGCCCGGCGCTCGGCCCGTTCTTCCCGGGCGGGGCAAACGGAAAGGGCTGCGCCGACCGCCCAGCAGGACGTCCGACACAGCCCGTGCCTTTTGGTGCAAGCGCCGCGTGGCGTCTATCTTCCGGTCAGGGCCCTGAGGCGGTTCTGGGCCTCGTTGACCTTGGCCTCGTCGGTGGTTTCGGCGATGACGCGGTTGTAAAGTTCGACCGCCTTGACGCGGTTCTTGAGTTTTTCGTCGTAGATCTTGGCGGCGTTGAAGAAGGCCGGGTGCTCGCTCTTGGGGTTCCACTCCCAGCACCGCTGGTACGACTGGACGGCCCGCCCGTAGTCCTGGAAGTACCATCCGCCGTAGATCTCGCCCATGCGGAATGCGGCGTCGTCGATCTTGCTGCTCTGGGGGTACTTCTCGATGACCGTCCGGAACTTGTCGAGGGCGGTCTTGAGGTATTCCTTCTTGCCCGGCGGGAAGGCAGGGTAGTCCTTATAGTTCAGGCCTTCGGCGTAGAGTTGGTCGGCGGCCTCGATGCTGCGGATTGGTCTGAGGTCCGGCCCGGCCAGTTCCGGCACGATCAGGTACTGGATCTTCGGCACCTTCTCGAAGGCGGCCAACTCCGACGTGATCCAGTCGAGTTTGTGGACCGTGCCGCGCGCCAGGTAGAGATCCCTCAGCGCCTTGAGGGCCCGGTCGTAAGTTTTGCGTGTACGGGCGACTTCTTCGACGAGGCCGACCTCGCCCATGCCCGCGAGTTCCGCCTCGACCTTCGGGCCGACCTGGGCCTCGATCGTCTCGGCCTGAAGGTCGACGGGGCGCGGCGGCGTTATGGCTTCGCCCGGCAGGACGGGTAGGGTCGGCTGTTTGGGTTTGCCCGGCGCTGCCGGCAGAGCCGGTTGTTTGAGTTTACCGGGCACCGCCAGGACGGCGGGCTGTTTGGGTTTCGGTTCGGCCACCGGTTTGGGCATCGGCAGGTCGGCCGGCGTCACGGTAGAGTCCTTGGGCGGGGTGACGGGTTTTTCCCCGGAGATGCCGAAGAATTTTTCGGCTTCCTCGATGGCCTGTGCGTGTGTCTTGGGCGGGGTTTTAGCGGGTCCCTTGGCGGGGCCGGGCAGTTTGGCCGGGGGCTCGGCGGGGCGGCCGGCCGGCGGCGCCTTTCTGGGCGTCTTGGTCGGTTTGGCGACGACCGGTGGGGCTTTCTTCGGCGCCTTGAGCGGCTTTTCGGCCGGGGGGGTTTCCTTGGGCGTTTCGCGCTCGTCGGGCGTCGGCGGAATCGGTTTCACCGTCGTCGGCCGGTCCGGTTTGAGTTTGACCGGCGGTAACTGGAACTCGTTTGTCTGGGCGAAGGCGTCGGCGCCGACCCAGACGGCGCAAGCGGTCACGGTCGTTAGAACGAGCACAAGCCGATACATGGGCAAGCCCTCCGTCAGATGAGCGGTCCTAGTCCAGCGAGATCCCGTGATTGCAAACACGCACACCCATTATTAGAGGCGGCCCGGCCGGGAGGGTCAAGCAAAAAGCGCAGCCGCGCACCCTCCCGCGTTCGGGGGGCCAGACTGGACGAAGAACGCAAGGCGCCAAGCACCCGTACCGGCAGGTCTTTGTCCTCGGCGATGGTACGCTTTGGCCGCGTGTTCTCGTTAGAATGCGTCCGGGTAGAACTCCTTCAGGTCGAGCGTGTCGCCGGTCTCTTCCTGAAGATGGACGAGCCTGGCCATGAGTTTGCGGATGAGGGGCTTGTGCTCCGGCCGCTCGGCCAAGTCGGTCATCTCCCACGGGTCCTCCTTGAGGTTGAAGAGCAGCGTTTTCTTGTAGTTCGGATAGAGGAGCAGTTTGTAGCCGTCGGCGGTAATCATCCGCTGGCTTTTCAGGTAGCCTCCGTAGATCGCGTCGTAGGTGGTCTTGCGGCGTCCGTCGATGAGCGGCATCAGGCTCTTGAACTGCACGTGATCGGGTTTCCGGGCGCCGGCCAGTTCCAGCGTCGTCGGCATGATGTCCTGAAGGTAGACCGGCGTGTCGATCTTGCGTCCCGCCCGGATTCCCGGACCGTTGACCATCAGCGGCACCCGCACGCTGTGGTCGAACAGGTTTTGCTTGCCCATCAACCCGTGCTGCCCCACCGCCAGGCCGTGGTCGGCGGTGAAGAAAACGTAGGTGTTGTCCATTTTGCCGGATTTCTCGAGGGCGGCCAGGATGCGACCGACCTGGGCGTCCATGTGGGTGATGATCGCGTAGTACTCCTGGCGGTTGACCTTGACGGCGTACCTGGTGCGGGGGAACGGGGCGAGTTTCTCGTCGCGCAGCCCACGGCCGCAGCCTATCTTGTCTTTGTACGGGTATTCCGGGACGAAGTTCACGGGCACTTTCACATGGTCAAGCGGATACTTCTCGACGTAGTCCTTCGGGGACTGCCGCGGGTCGTGCGGCGCGTTGAAGGCCAGGTACATGAAGAACGGCTCGTCTTTCTTCGACGCCTGCCGGAGAAAACCGACGGCGTCGTCGCCGAGCACTTCGCTCCAGTGTTTTCCGCCTTCCCAGTAGCCGCCGAACTTCGTGTTCCACGGTTTCCAGGGGTCGGGTTTGCCCTCGATGGGGCGGTTGTATCCCTCCTTGGTCTGGCGCGGCATCCCGGGGCGGATGTGCGTCGAGTACGTGAACGCTTTGCTCGCGTCGGCCTTCAGGTGCCATTTGCCGGTCATGTAGGTCTCGTAGCCGGACGCCTCGAGCAACTGCGACCACAGGCGGCCCCGCTCGCGGAACGTCTTGTCGGCCGTCTTGTAGACGTCGCGCGCGTGCCACAGAAACAGGCCCGTGTTGAGCATGGTGCGGCTGGCGATGCAGACGGCGCCGGACCACGAGCCCTGGTTGTAGGCGTGCGTGAACGTCGTGCCGCCCGCCACCAGGCGGTCGAGGTTAGGCGTCTCGACCTCGGGGTTCGTCAGGGCATGGACCGTGCTGAAACACTGGTCGTCGGCAAAGATGAAGACGAGATTTGGCGGCGGTTTCGGTTTTGCCTGCCCGAACGCGCGGCAGGTGAAGAACCCCGCGGCGGCGCCCACCGCGATTGACTTGAGAAACCGGCGACGTGTCAACTCGCTACGCTTCACGATCCAACCCCTTTCTTCCATAGGCCCATACGACTGCGAACGATTCGCTTCTTATCCCGTACGTGTTTAGCGTGTCATTCCGAGCGAGCGAAGCGAGTCGAGGAATCTCGCCGTTATCCGTGTCCGGCCGACGAGATTTCTCCGCTCGCCCGTACGGGCTCGGTCGAAATGACATCGCTTCGAGAGCACGCTAAACAAGTACCTTATCCCGATAGCGCCAGCCCGTTCAGTCGCCCAGGGTTACCACCACGTCCGTGATGGTCCGGCTGAACGGGTTCGGCGATTTGTGGTCACCGGCCGTCCTTCCGCGGCGCAGAGGTCAGGTTGCTAAGATTGGCCACGTCCTCGGGGCGCGACGGCTCGTACTTGGCCAGGAGGTCGGGGTCGCCGGGACCGGTGCGCTTGACGTAAACGTAGTAGGCGCCGCGCGACATGTTGCTTTTCTCGTCGATGAACCACGTGACGAGGCACGTCGGCCCTGCCTTCAGGTGGACCGTGAAGGTTACGCCCACCATGTCGGGCGTGACGACCTGCCTCTGGTCCGCGTTGCCGACCAGCAGGCGTGCGTGCGTGGCGGGGGTCGCCCGGCCGCCCTCGAACCGTGCCGTAATCGGCTGGTTCACCTCCTTCGGCCAGCGCCGGAGTTCAATCTCGTACCGGCCGTCGCGGGCGACCTCGATGGCCCAGAAACCGTTTCGGTCCGGCCCGCCCTTTACCTGCGATTGGTGCCACAGTTGCGGGCCGTGCCAGTCGTGCGTCCACAGGGCGGTGGGGTTCGCCTTGTCCGAGCCGATGATACTGGCGGGGTACGCGGCGAAGTGGGTGGAGATGTCGGCCCACCAGGTCTCGTAAGCCTTGCGCAGTTGCTGCACGACCTCCGGGTGCGCTTCGGCGACGTTCTTCCGTTGCCCGGGGTCGGCCTTGATGTCGTAGAGTTCGCCGCCGTTTACGAGCCGCCACCGGTCGGTCATGACCTGGCAGTTCTTCCATTTCACGGGGTGGTCCACGCGCTGATTGTGGACGAAGAGCGTTCGCTTGGGCCGGTTCCGGTCGGCGCCCCTCAGCAGCGGCGCGAGGCTGGCGCCGTCCATCTTCACGCCGGCGGGTTGCTTGAGGCCGCACAGGTCGATCAGCGTGGGCAGCAGATCGAAATGGGCGGTGAGAGGCTCGACATTGCGCCCGCCTCCGATGCCGCCCGCCGGCCATCGGATGAAGCACGGCACGCGGTGCCCGCCCTCGTATTCCCAAATCTTGGCGCCGCGCATCCCCGCGTTGAAGCCCTCCGTCACGTGACCGCTTCGGTCGAGCCTGACGCCGGCGGCCGTTCCGTTGTCGGTCAGAAAAACAAGGATCGTGTTTTCGCGCAAGCCCAGGTCTTTGAGTTCTCGCTCCAGGCGCATCAGGTTCTCGTCGAAGTTGGTGATCATGCCGTAGAAGTTGGCCATCTTGGCCGGCGCTTTGCCCTTATACGGTGCGGCGTACTTCTCGGGTACCCTGTACGGGCCGTGTGGCACGTTGGTCGGCACGTAGCAGAAGAAGGGGCGGCCGCGGTTGGCCCGGATGAACGTCATCGCCTCGTTGAACCACACGTCCGTGCAGTAACCCTTGAACGTCTCGGGCCGCCCGTTGTGGAAGTACGTGTCGTCGAAGTAATCGTTCCCCCAGTAATCGGGCGAGTTGCCGACGCCGCCCGCCCCGTGGACCAGAACCTCCTGGAACCCGCGGTCCTGCGGCCGGAAGGGGTAGTTGTCGCCCAGATGCCACTTGCCGAAGATGCCCGTCCGATAGCCGGCGGACGCGAAGACGTTGGCCATCGTCACCTCGTCTTTCGCCAGGAGCGACCGGCCGCACACGGTGTGCCAGACGCCTGCACGCGTCGAGTACCGCCCCGTCAGCAGGGCCGCACGCGTCGGCGAGCAGCACGGGTCCACGTGGAAATCGCTCAGACGCACGCTCTCGCCGTACAGCGCGTCCAGGCCGGGCGTCTTGATAATGGAGTTCCCCAGGCACGCCAAGTCGCCGTAACCCTGGTCGTCGGTCATGATGAGGATGACGTTGGGCTTGGCGGCGGGGGTGCGTGCGGACGGCCCGGTTGCGGCACTCAGAGGTCCCGGCGCGGCCAGCGTGAGCGATCCCAGTCCCACGGTCCTCAGAAAATCGCGTCGCGAGGTCATCTTGCGTTCCTTTGCCGTTGGGCCATGGGGAGATGATAATCGGCCGGCATGGTGCTGGCAACAGGGGAAAGAGGTGCGGCCTGCAACCGCCGCCCAGCGTGTCGTACACCGTGGCCCACGGCGCTGCCGCACTTTTAGCCGCGACCCGTAGGGGAGCGCGTGCCGTTAGGGCATTATGCGTCGCGCGGTGGGCAGTCTTGCCCACCGCGCCCCAGCCCAACCCTTCGCGCAGCGGTGCTGCTCAGGCGCCGGCGGTAGGATGAGCCTCACTCCGCCGGCAGGCGGAACAGGTCGTACGCCCGTTTGACGTAGACCAGGCCGCTCGCGCCCGTGAACAGGGTCGTCCCCCAGATGAGGACGTCGCGGACCACCTCCGTCCACGCGGGCCCGTCCACCCAATGGGCGACGTAAACAATGGACCACGAGATGGCCGTGCACTGAAGGATCATCTTGACCTTGCCGCTCCAGGAGGCGGCAAACGGGACGCCGTGCGATTCGCTGAAACTGCGCATCCCCGTCACCAGCAGTTCCCGCGCGATGATGAGGACCACCATCCACGTCTGCCAGCCGGTCAGGTTCACGAGGCTCGACCCGCCCTCGCGCACGGCGAGGAACTCCTTGCCGACGAGGCACACCAGCGCCCCGCAGATGAGGATCTTATCGACAAACGGGTCCGCGATGCGGCCGAACGTCGTCTGGTGGCCCAGGCGCCGGGCCAGGTACCCGTCCACCATGTCGGTGCACACCGCCACGAGAAACACCACGAACGCCACGTCCAGGACGGGCCAGCCGCCGTCCTGTTCGGCATCATAGAAGCCGATGATAATGAAGAACGCGATGGCCATGAAGAACCTGGTGGCCGTCAGCAGGTTCGGAATATGGCGAGTCATGCGTTCTCGTCTTTCGTCACGTCTGCGAGAAGGTCGTACCCCTCGGCCCCGGTCACACGGACGGTGCAGAACTCGCCCACGTCGGCGGTTCCGGCCGGCAGCAGGACCACGCTGTCCACTTCGGGCGCCTGACCGGCATGGCGCGCCGCCAAGCGGCCGCCGGCGTCGGCGCCGTCCACGAGGACGCTGAGCGTTTCACCGGCGCGCTGCGCCGCCGCCTCATGCGCGAGCGCCTCGGCCGCTGCCATCAGGCGCTCCCACCGCTGCCGCGCCACCTCCGCCGGCACGCGGTCCGAGAGCGCTGCCGCACGCGTGCCGTCTTCGAGACTGTACACGAATACGCCGACGTGGTCAAAGCGAACTTTTTCGACAAAACTCAATAGTTCCTCGAAGTCGGCCTCCGTCTCGCCGGGGTAGCCGACGAGAAAGGATGTCCGGATGGCCATGTGAGGCGCCGCGGAGCGCAGGCGGTCGATGAGGTCCTGAATCTCGGACCGGCCCACGCGTCGGCCCATGCTCTCCAGGATCCGCGAGGTGATGTGCTGGAGCGGCAGATCGACGTACGGCACCAGCGGCGGTCCGGCGGCAAACCGGGCGATGAGGGCCGGCGGAAACGACGCCGGATGCGCGTACATCAGGCGGAGCCACCGCGCCCCGGACCGCTCGCACAGGTCCTCGATCAGGTCCGCGACGTGCCGGCCGCTCTCAGGACGGTCGCGGCCGTAAGCCGTGGTGTCCTGGCCGATGAGCACGAGTTCCTTCGCGCCGTCGGCGACGAGTTCGTCGGCCTCCTCCAGGACCAGTTCGGCAGGCTTCGAGCGAAGAGGGCCGCGCATCTCAGGGATAGCACAGTACGCGCAGCGGTTGTCGCAGCCTTCCGTGATCCGAAGGTACGCATAGTGTCGCGGCGTCAGACGGAACCGTTCGCGGTCGTCCGGCACGTCTGACGGCACAGGGCCAACGCGCACCACAGGCGCGTGGGCAGCGGCCGATCGTGCACGGCTGCGCTTTCGTGTCCGCTTGCCCTGTTTGGCGCCGAGAACCTGGCGGCAAACCTCGGACAATCTGTCGCGCTCGGCCAGGCCGACGACGGCGTCCACGTCCGGATGACGCTGGAGGATCTGCACTCCGTACCGCTGGGCCATGCACCCGGCGACGACGATGTGGCCGAGGCGGCCGTCGCGCTTCATCTCCTCGACGGCATCGATGTGCTGGTCGCTCTCGGCCCGCGCGAGGTCGATAAAGCCGCACGTGTTGACGATGGCGACGTCGGCCCCGTCCGGGTCGCCCGTCACGGCGAACCCGTCGAGTGCGAGGCAGGCGAGCATCCGCTCGGCGTCCACGAGGTTCTTGGAACATCCGAGGTTGATGAGCGCAAGCGCAGGCAATGGATTTTCAGGCATGACTTCGGCGGCACGCGAGCCGCCGCCCCTCTTCGGCACCGGCGGTGAGCCGGGCAGTCTATGGCTCCGCCCACCGCCTGTAAAGCGAAAACGCCGGGTGGCATCGTCATCCCGAAGGGTGGCCATGTTCTGACCCGGCGAAAAATGTACCTGGTACCTTTTTCTTTTTGGGCGTCGGGGCGGTCGCGAGGGAAAAGCCTTGAATCACCCCCAGGCCGTCCGATAATCGCTGCGCCGAACCGACAGAGCAGGGGCTGCTGCAACATGGTTACCGAATCGGTGAACGTTCAGCGCGACACGTCGCCGCCGCAACGGCTGGACCTGCGGCTCGTTGAGCGAAGGGACGCGGGGCGCGATTACGTTCGCCTCGTCCTTGAGGCCCCGGCCGCCTGGGAAAGCCTGCCCGGCCAGTTCCTCAACATCCTGTGTGAGTCGGACCCGCGTGCGGCCGTCGGCTCGGAACGTCGCACGCTTCCGTGGGAGGAGGGCGGCGAGTGGCCGCTTGCCACCGGCCTGGAACTCGGCCGCAGAAAGTGGCCGTTTGTCCGGCGCCCTTTGAGCGTCTCGCGGGTCCTGCGCGACGGGGTGAGCGTGCGGCTGGAGGTCTTGGTCCGGAAGGTAGGTGCGGGTACGCGGTTTCTGGCGGCGCGGCCGGCGGGGGCGTCGATCGATGTCGTCGGTCCGCTGGGCAACCACTTCATGCCGTGCCACGGCGACCACCTCTGCATCCTGGTCGGCGGCGGGTGCGGTGTGGCCCCGATCTTCGGCCTGGCGGACTGGTTTGCCGAACTGGGCTTGGCGTGCGTGCTGATCCTCGGCGCGCCGACACTCAAGGAACTGCCGGTTGTGTTTCACGAGATGCCTGCGGCGACGGGCGATGCCCTGGCGCCGTGCGCTAATCTCTCGGATCCCGACATCGAGGTGGACACGATCCTCTCGACCGACGACGGGTCGGCCGGCTTTCACGGGACCGCCGTCGAGGCCGTGCGGCGGCGCCTGAAAGACCTGGCCGAAGATCGGCCCATCGCCCTGTACGGATGCGGGCCTGAGCGCATGATCCGGGCTCTGACCCACCTGGCAGAGCGGCGCGGGGCGCCGTGCCAAGTGTCGCTTGAGTGCTTTATGGGGTGCGGTATCGGCGTGTGCCTCTCGTGCGCGCGGAAGATGCGCGATCCCGCGAGCGAGAAGGGATGGACCTATCGGCTGACCTGCCAGGACGGCCCTGTCGTCGATGCGCACGACGTGATATGGCAATAGGTTAGCCGCCGGGCTTGCCCGGCGTGTGCTCTGCGTGAGAGCATTTACCCATGAGTACACCTGCAATTGACCTCAGCGTCGCGGTCGGCCGTATCGCGATGAAGAACCCCATCGCAACGGCATCGGGCTGCGCCGGTTACGGCGAGGAACTGGCCCGATTTTACGACCCGTCGATCCTCGGGGCGATCGTTACGAAGTCCATTACGCTCAGGCCCCGCGAGGGCCATCCGCCGCCGCGACTGGCCGAGGTCCGGGCCGGCATGATCAACGCCATCGGCCTGGCCAACGTCGGCCTGGAGATCTTCCTCAACGACAAACTCCCGGCGCTGGCCGCCTGCGACGTGCCTGTCATCGTGAACGTGGCGGGCTCGACGCGAGAGGAGTATCTCGAGGTGTGCGCCGCACTCGATGCGGCGCCGGGCGTGGCGGGGATCGAATTGAACGTCTCGTGCCCGAACGTCAAAGAGGGTGGCATCGAGTTCGGCCTCGACCCGAACATCCTGAGCGGTCTCGTCGAGGACGTGCGGGCGAAGGTCTCGCGCGCCACGCTCATCGTCAAACTCAGCCCGAACATCACGGACATCGCCGTCACCGCCCGGGCCGCCGTCGATGCCGGGGCCGAGGCCCTGAGTCTCATCAACACGCTGCGCGGCATGGCGATCGACCCGTGGACGGGGCGGCCTGTACTGACGAACGTCATCGGCGGCGTGTCGGGGCCGGCGATCAAGCCGGTGGCCCTGTACATGGTCCGCCGCGTGTGGGAGGAGGTGGCCGGGCCGCGCGAGATTCCCATCATCGGCCTGGGCGGCATCCAGTTCGCCGAGGACGTCGTCGAGTTTATCCGGGCCGGCGCGACGGCCGTGGCGGTCGGCACCGCCAACTTCGTGGACCCGCTGGCGGCGCCGAAACTCCTCGAAGGGCTGCGCGAAGCGCTCGAGCACCTGGGTTGCAGCACCCCCCTGCAACTGGTTGGCGCCATCGAGATGTACGGAGACGATTAGCCGTGTTAGCCGCCGGGCGTGCTCGGCGCGTTTGCGCCGTGTTAGCTGCCGCGCTTGCCCGGCGCGTTTGCGCCGTGTTAGCCGCCGGGCTTGCCCGGCGCGTTTGAGCCGTGTTAGCCGCCGGGCTTGCCCGGCGCGTTTGCGCCGTGTTAGCCGCCGGGCTTGCCCGGCGCGCCGTGCTTTGGTTCGCCGTCGCGCAAGGAGTGTTGCCATGCCTGACCTGTTCAATCAATCGTTGACGCCCGAGGAACTCGCCGAGCGAGTGGGTCGCATCGACCAGGTCGCGGGCGCGCGGCCGTTTGTATTCGACGAGGGGCCGGCGCGCGGCATGCGCGGCATCGACGTCTGGACGGGGTCGGGCCTCGTGTTCACCGTCCTGCCGGACCGGTGCCTGGACATCGGCTCGGCGCGCCTGGCCGGCCGCCCGTTCGCATGGGAATCGAGCACGGGCCCCGTGTCGCCCGAGCGTTTCGACCCGGAAGGGTTCCGCTGGTTGCGGTCGTTCCACGGCGGGCTGCTTACGACGTGCGGGCTGCGGCACTTCGGGGCGCCGGACGAGGAGGACGGCGAAAGGTGGGGTCTCCACGGCCGCGCGTCGCACCTCTCGGCCGAGCGGGTCGGCGTTCACTGTGGCTGGGACGGCGATGCCTACCGCATCCGCATCCGGGGCGAGGTGCGAGAGGCCGAGGTCTTCAGGCCCACCCTGGTCCTGGAGCGCACCATCGCGACCGCACTCGGCTCGCGGACGGTCGAGGTCGCAGACCGCATCACGAACGCCGGCTACGCGCGGAGTGCGGCCATGTTGCTGTACCACGTGAACCTCGGCTGGCCGCTCGTCTCGGCAGGCAGCCGTCTTCTGGTGAACGCCGA
>CAYVAM010000110.1:0-13588 GCA_964449275.1 uncultured Anaerolineales bacterium | reverse complement strand
CCACTCGTTGGTCTCGTGGAAGCTCAGGCAATTGATGCCGCTGCCGTCGGCGGCGACACGGTCGAGGTGGCCCAGGGCACTTACGTCGTGAACATCAGTTTCTGGGGCAAGGCCATCACCGTCCGCAGCACCAACCCGGACGACACCGCCGTCGTGGCTGCGACGATTATCGACGGCAACCAAAGCGGCTCTGTCGTTACGTTTAATCACGGCGAGGGGGCGGATTCCGTCCTCAAAGGCTTTACGATCCAGAACGGCAAGAACTGGTCCGGCGGGGGGATCTGCTGCTGGGGTTCGTCTCCGACCATCGAAGCCAATGTGATTCGCGACAACGCCGCGCGCGATACGGGCCCGGGTTCGTGGGCGGGTGGCGGCGGGATCGCTTTCTCGAGTTCATCGCCCACCATCCGCGGCAATAAGATTTACGGCAATACCGCAGAGGCCGGCTCGGCGGGGGGCGGGGGAATTCAATTCGGTGACGGGTCATTGCCCATCATTGAGGGCAACGAGATTTACGACAACACGGCAACCACCACTGGGGATTGGAATTGGGCGCACGGCGGCGGTATCCACTGTTGGGGTTCGTCTCCTATCATCCGGAACAACGTTATCCAAGGCAACCATGTTGAGAGTTTCGGGTTTGACTCGGGGGCTAGTGGTGGCGGCATCTGCTGCCATGACTCGGCGGCAGAGATCCGGAACAACGTGATCCAAGGCAACCATGTGGAGAGTTTCGGGTTTGACTCGGGGGCTGGTGGCGGCGGCATCTGCTGCCAGGACGGATCGCCAGAGATCCGGAACAACGTTATCTGCGGCAACACGGCGACGGGCGTGGGCCCCGGGTCGTTCGCGTGCGGCGGCGGGGTGCAGATCGGCTGGAGCCCCTCCGCCGTCTTTCAGAACAACACGATCGCGCATAACTCGGCCAGCGGCGATGACGGCAGTCACGGCGGCGGCATCCACGTCCACGATTGCAACCTGACCATCACCGACTGCATTGTGTGGGATAACCCTGACGAGTGGGGATGCCAGATCGGCTATTGGTGCGCCAACGTTACCATGAACTACTGCGACGTAGACATGCGAAGCGGCGACGAGGCGGTGGAAGGGGGCGGCGGAACCGCTATCTGGGGACCCGGCAATATCCACCTGGACCCGCACTTCGCCAACCCCGCGAGCGGTGACTATCACCTCAAATCCCAGGCCGGTCGGCGAGATCCGGCTGGTGGCTGGGTGACGGATGGTGTAACGAGCCCCTCCGTGGACGCAGGCGATCCGGCTTCCGACTACGCCAGTGAACCACAGCCGAACGGCAGCCGCGTCAACATAGGGGCCTACGGCAACACGGCGCAGGCGTCGAAGTCCGTGCCGGATCCCGACATCACCTCCGCACTGCCGGCGTCCGGACCGATCATGACGTACATGAAGATCGAGGGCTCGTGGTTCGGCGTCGCGAAGTGCACGGTGGAGGTCGGAGGCGCCGACGCCAAGATTCTTTCCTGGACCGACACCGAGATCCGCTGCCGGGTCGAGCCGGGCACGACATCGGGCTCCGTGGTCGTACGCCGTCTCAACGGCGTCGAGAGCGACCCCGTGCCGTTCACGGTAACCGCGCCGGAGACCGTCTACGTCGATGACGACAACACGTCGGGCATCGAGAACGGCACGCCGACGTGGCCCTTCAGCAAGGTCCAGCGAGGCGTTGACGCCGCCGTGGAGAACGACAGCATCCGTACGGTGATCGCTCTCGCGGGCGCCTACGTCGAGAACGTCGACTTCCGGGGCGAGGACATCACCGTGCAAAGCACCGATCCGGACGACCCGGCCGTCCGGGCCGCAACGATCATCGACGGGGACCAGGGCGGCAGCACGGTGACGTTCAACAGCGGCGAAGGCCCTGATTCCATCCTGAAGGGCTTCACGATTCGGGGCGGCAGCGGCGCCGACCACTACGGCGGCGGCATCCACTGTGACGGGACGTCGCCACTCATCGAGAAGAACCGAATCATCGACAACACCGTCCAGTTCCACGGTGGCGGCGTCTACTGCAAAGGCGGCTCGCCGACCATCCGGAACAACGTCATTGCCGCCAACGTGGCCCGTTGGTTCGGCGCGGGAATCGCCTGTTGGGATAGCACAGCGACCATCGCCGGAAACGTCATACGCGACAACGCAGCCCACTGGTACGGTGGCGGCATCTTCGTCCACGGTCCGGCCGCGCCGGCCACCGTTAAGAACAACGTGGTGTACGGCAACAGTGGCTCGGAAGGCGGCGGCATCGCCTGCATCTACCACTGCTCGCCGACGATTGAGAACAACACCGTCAGCGCCAACACGGCAGAGAGGTCCGGAGGCGGCGTGTACGCGGCTTGGAACTCTTCGCCGGTGTTGAAGAACATGATTGTCTGGGGCAACTCGGCACCTGGAGGATCCCAGATCGCTTTGGCCGAGGATTCTTCCTCAGAGGTCACCTACTCGGACGTCCAGGGCGGCGAGGCGCTGGTTCACGTCGGCCCCGGTTGTACGCTGACCTGGGGCGACGGGAACATCGATTTGCCGCCGCTTTTCGCCTCATTGACCGACTTCCATATTCAGTCCACCGGTGGCCGGTACCTTCCTTCCTCCGGCCTGCCTCCGGAGAACCCAGCGGCGTGGGTAACGGATGCCGAGCACAGCCCCTGCATCGACACGGGCGATCCGACTTCGCTCTATCCTGCGGAACTTGCGCCGAACGGCAGCCGCATCAACATGGGCGCTTACGGAAACACGGCCCAGGCCTCCAAGTCCGGCGTTGGAGCGCCCCTGGCGACCGGTTCGCCGCGCAGCACGGAGGACGCGCCGCACCTTGTGACGACCCGTCCGGTGCTGGGTAGCGGAACGTATTCCCTCAGACGGCTGACCTTGACATTTGACCGGGCGGTCATCGTGGAGGCCGGCGCGGTCGAGGTCTATGGCTGGCGGACGGGAGCCCATCCAGACTACAGGTTGACCTATGATGCCGCCGGATGCACGCTCAACCTGGACTGGCCGTTCCCCCTCCCGGCGGACACCTACGAGGTGCGTGTAATCGCCGATGCGATCCTGAGCGCCGATGGAGGCATGCCGCTGGACGGCGAAGTGAGCGATCCGGCCGACCCCGAATCGCTGCCTTCGGGTGATGGTACTCCGGGCGGCGATGCGCATCTGGAATTCACGGTGGAGTAAATCCGGCGGTACCGGACGGCGGTAGTCCCGGGGATACCCGTAAGCGCCCTCTTGTCAAGGGCGCTCGCTTGCCCGAGGGTTTTTTCCCCTCGGCGCCCGTCGTTGCCGTTGCTGTCGTTGCTGTTTCGGTCGGGTTTACTCGCCGAGCGTCTCGAGCCGGTGGGCGGGAACGAACCAGACGAGGCGGCGGCGGATCTCGTGGAAGTTGGCACGCTCGTACAGCCGCATCGCAGGCGTGTTCTTCACATCGACGGCCAGGCCCATCCGGGCAAGTCCCTTTTCGGCCGTGTCGCGGATGGCCCGCGCGAGCAGAGTCCGTCCGATGCCCCGGCCGCGCCCTTCCGGGACAACCCCGAGATAAACTAACTCTCCGCGGCCTTTCAGGTTGTTGACCATGGCGATGCCGAGCGGCTTGCCGCCCTCAAGAACGAGTCGCCATGAACGAGGGGTGAACCGGCCCGTGTGTTTGTGCGTCTCGATGGTGTCCTCGATGGTGCGAAGGCCGGCGAGTTTCGGGCAGTCGAGGCTGTCGGTGTACGTCCGCGCGATCGTGTCGGCGAACCTGCGGTACCGGAGCCGCGAGAACCGCTGCCAGGTGAGGCCGGGCGGCGTGTCGGGTTCCACCCGCCGGTCCGCCGGGCCCGGTACGGAGCCTGTGACACGCACGGCGCGGCGCAGGTACGAAAGTGTGGCGAGCGGCTCGAACCCGGCGCGCTCGAGGGCGGGCAGCAGCAACTCGGACCCTGTCGGGTCGATGAGCGACTGGATCAGGCGCGCGTGGTGTTTGCGGCTTGCGTGTGCGGCGGCGGCGCGAAAGAGGCGTGCGGCGAGGTCCACGTGCCAGTCGAGCAATCGCGGCGGAGGGATCGCTGCACAGTGTCCGGCGCCGGGAATGACGAGCGCCGCGCCGACGATCTCACCACCTCGGACGGCAACGATGCGGTTCCGCAGGTCCGCAAGGAGCGCGGGGTAGGTGGCGTGCGCGGTCGCCGGGGCGGGGGGGGCGGTCCGGAAAAACTCGACAAGCACCGTGGTGTCCCGCCGCCGGGAGGGTCGAATCTGAATGTCAGCGGTATCGTTCATGCGCTGATGAGTGCTTTTAGTCCTACTTTGTCAACTTCCCGCCGATGCAGGCAAGTGATAGCGCGGCGGCCAATCTTGGCCGCCGCGCGGTGGGCAGGATTGCCCACCGCGCTATCCCCATGGGGTGGCGATGCGAAGTTGACAAAGTAGCGTTAGTCATTGCGCGGTGGGTCTCCGGACCCACCGCGCACCAAAGCGCGTTGAAGCATGCTGGAGAGCCGATGGCGCGGCGGGTCCGGAGACCCGCCGCGCAAAGCGGGGCGACGCATTTTCACGGCCGGACAAGACCGGCCGTGGCACACGCGGGGACATTGGTTAGGGGACCTCAGCAGCGGGCCTTCCTCAGGAGCGACCGCACGTGTTTGTCTACGGCCGCCTCATTCGTGATCGGCGGCACACCCGCCAGCAAGTACCAGTCCTCGACGTGCTGGACCTTCTTGCCGGGGGCGAGCGTGACGAGCGGCCCGAGCGACTCGATCTCGAGCATATCGGCATTTGTGAAGAGTTCCGTGTTGCAGCCCATGTCGGGGTACGTTACCTTCGGGTCATAGGCGAAGCGTTTGATGAACAGGCATCGGTGGACGGCGTAGGCGGCCCATCCTTCGGGGTTGGCGAGGCCGAACTTCTGGGGTGTGGCCTTGGCCGTCTGCCTCAGGAGGATGGCCCGTGTGCCCATCGTCAGCCGCGAGTCGCCCAGGTCGGTGTAGGGCCAGAGGACCAGGTGCTGGTTGGGCAGCAGGTCGCGCGGGTGCCTGCCGCGCTTCGGCAAACTGATGACGGCCGTTCCGCCGCGCGCCATGACGGTCAGCGCCCAGGGGGCGAGTTGGACGGCCTTGCGTCCGACGTTCCGGATGCGGTGGACGAGCCGCACGTGCGGCCTGCGGGGGTGGAGGATGATGTCGATTTCTTTCTGGATGCCGTTGGGCGTTTCGGGGGCCGGGACGAGCCGGATGCCGCCGCGTCGGGGCAGTTTCTTGAGGCGCACGGGCCCGTTGTCCGGAAAGTACGTCTTGACGGGGTGTTCCGGGGCGAACCAGAGACGATGGCCGCCGCGAATCTGCCACTCGCGTTCGCCCGTCTTGCCCATCATGTCGGGGTAGTTCTTCATGACGTTCTTGCCGCCGGGCACCGCGAGATGGATGATGCGCGGCCCGACGTCGAGCGTGGCGATGAGTTCGATCTGCTCGCCGGCCAGGCGAATGTTCCGCTGCCAGCCCTTGTACGTGACGATTTCCATGGCCACCTCGCTTCCGCACGCATGAATCGGTTGGTGTGCCTGCCTGACGTGGCTACTCTAGCGGCCCGCTCGGGCACGGTCAATGAGTTGATGGGCTGCGACTGTCTTGGCGGCGTAGTCATGCGGAGCAGATTGTGCAAGAACAAGCACGGTGGCAGTGTATAATCGCGGGGCAGATTGAACACGCTCTGAGCGGCAGGATGAACCATGATCTTCGAGAAAGACAGTGACGAGATCCGCTGGGCCAATGAACTGCTTGAAAACGGATGGCGCGCCAGAGCGCAGCGGGCGATCGAGGCCGCCAACGGCGCCGGTGTCTTCGAGCACCTCGGCAAGGAACCCGTGGCCGCCGAGCGGCTGGCCGAGGACCTGGGCCTCGACCCGGCGGCGGTCGAGAACGTCCTCATCGTCCTTGCGGCGATGGGGCTCGTGGACCGCGACGGCGACGCATGGCGCCTGACGCCGAAAGCGGAAGCCACGCTCCTGCCCGACGCGCCGTGCTACCAGGGCAACATGCTGGCCCATACCGCAGACGTGTGGGCGTTCTGGAGCGACCTGGAGTCGGCGCTCCACGGCGAGAAGGGCGGATGGGTGTTCGACCCGGAAGGCCGGCCGCTGGTCCGCTCGAATCGTAACTTCATCCTGGGGATGCACAACGTGGCGATGGCCGGCCGCGCGGCCGAACTCGCCGAACGCGCGGACCTGCCCGAAATCTGGACCCGTTCCGGGGCGGGACGCCGAACCCTGATGGACGTCGGCGGCGGGCCGGGCACCTACGCCATGGCCCTGTGCGAGCGGTGTCCGGGCCTGACGGCAACCGTGATGGACCTGCCGGAAACGATTGAGATCGCACGCGAAATCATCGGGAGGCTGGGCTTTTCGGACCGCGTCCGCACGGTGGTCGGCGACTGGAACGAAGACGAATTCGGGGCGGACAACGATGCCGTGCTGCTGTCGAGCGTCCTGCACGGTCCGACCAGCGCCGCCGAGATGAAACTCCAAAAAGCGTACCGGTCGATGAAAGCGGGCGGCCTCTTGATCATTCAGGACTTTGTGATGAATGCCGAAAAGACCGGCCCGCTGATTCCCGCAGTGTTCAACGTCATGGTCGGCGCGTTCTCGCTGACCGAACTCACCGACCGCATCACTGCCGCAGGGTTCTCCGGCGTCGAGGTCCGACCGATGCCCCAGTACGCCGGTACGACCGTCCTGACGGCGGTAAGGTAAACGGCCCCGCCAATTGCCGCAATGCTTGCACCGAGAGCGGCAACCGAACTTTTTCCGAGCAACGTGGCCCGCGAGTCCTTGCCAGGCGCGCTGCGGGCCATTAAGATGGCGGCGTCAGTGTGAGTGCGGCAACCTGCATCCGCCTGGACACGGTTCTTGCGCAGAGAGCGCTTCCAGGCAGCCGGCCACGTAAGGGGAGTTGGACATGGGTGGATTCTTTGGCGTGGTTTCCACGAGCGACTGTGTTGCGGACCTGTTTTACGGGACGGACTATCATTCCCACCTCGGGACGAAGCGAGGTGGCCTGGCGACGCACGACGGCGACGGCTTCATCCGCTACATTCATAACATCGAGAACGCGCAGTTCCGGTCGAAACTCGAGGACGACATCCTCAAGATGCGCGGGCGCCTCGGCATCGGCGTTATCAGCGATTACGAGGACCAGCCGCTCATCATCCGGTCGCACCTTGGCGTGTACGCCATCGTTACGGTGGGCGTGGTCAGGAACCTGGACGAATTGGCGAAAGACGCGTTCGGCAACCGGGCGATCCACTTCTCCGAGATGAGCGGCGGCGAGGTCAATCCGACTGAACTGGTCGCCACCCTCATTAACCAGGAAGCCACCTTCGAGGACGGTATCCAGCACGCCCAGGAGGTAATCGAAGGGTCGTGTTCGATCCTCCTGCTCACCGACAAAGGCATTTACGCCGCCCGCGACAAACTTGGACGAACGCCGGTCGTCACCGCCACCAAGGACGGCGCCTGCGCCGTCACGCTCGAAACGTGCTCGCTGCCGAACATGGAGTACGAAATCGACCGGTACCTCGGGCCGGGCGAGATCGTCTGGATCACCGAAGACGGCATCGAGCAGAAACGGCCGCCAGGCGACCGCGTGCAAATCTGCGCGTTCCTCTGGGTCTACTACGGGTATCCCTCTTCCCATTACGAGGGGATCAACGTGGAGGTGGTGCGGAACCGGTGCGGCGCCGCCCTCGCGCGGCGGGACAGCGTTGAAGTCGACCTGGTGGCGGGCATTCCCGATTCCGGCACCGGCCATGCCATCGGCTACGCCAACGAGAAGCACCTGCCGTACGCGAGGCCGTTCGTCAAGTACACCCCCACGTGGCCGCGCAGTTTCATGCCGCAGGACCAGAGAATCCGAGACCTCGTGGCGATGATGAAACTCATTCCTATCCACGAACTGATCGAGGGCAAACGACTGATGTTCTGCGAGGACTCGATCGTCCGCGGAACGCAACTGAAGCAGACCATCCAGCGGCTTTACGACTGTGGCGCTAAGGAGGTTCACATGCGGCCGGCCTGTCCGCCGCTCTTGTACGGGTGCAAGTTCCTCAACTTCTCGCGCTCCCGCAGCGAACTCGACTTGGCTGCCAGGCAGTCCCTCTGCGAGATCGAAGGCGACGAGAACGCCTCGCCCGAAGCGTACATCGACCCCGATTCCGAGAACTTCCAACGCATGGTCGAAGGCGTCCGCAAACGCCTCAACCTGACCACACTGCAATACCAGCGGATGGACGACCTCGTGGCCGCCATCGGCCTGCCCAAGGAAAAACTTTGCACCTACTGCTGGGACGGGGTAACGTGACTCGGCCGATGGGGTAAGACCTTACACACTATCTCCAACTCTCCGGCTGATGTTCTTCCCGTGCAGGGCGATACCTGTGAAATTGCCGGCGGGCGTCTGACTGTGGCTGGTTCACGGGCGCGAAGGTGCGCGGTCGGGGCAGCCCTACAGTCTGACCGAAATCCCGCGGCTTGCCAGGTACTCCTTCATCTGGCTGATGGTGAACGTCCCGAAATGTGCAATCGAGGCAACCAGGACGGCGTCGGCGTGGCCTTCGACGATGGCGTCGTACAGGTGCTCAAGCGCCCCGGCGCCGCCGGAGGCGATCACGGGAAGGCTCACGGCATCCGCGATGGCATGCGTCATCGGCAGGTCGTAGCCGGCCTGGGTTCCGTCGGCGTCCATGCTGGTCGGGAGGATGGTTCCGGCGCCGAGGTCTTCGACCTTCTTGGCCCACTGGACGGCGTCGATGCCGGTCTCCTTGCGTCCGCCGTTGATCATGACCTCGAAACCGGACGCCAACACGCCGTTGGCACGCGTGTCGATGGCGATGGTGATGCATTCGCTGCCGAACTCGTCGGCGGCCTCGGCCACGAAGTCGGGGTCCAGGACGGCGGCCGTGTTGATCGACACCTTCGTGGCGCCGACGGCAAGGAGAGCCTGAATGTCGTCCGTGCTCTTGATGCCGCCGCCGACCGTCAGGGGCACGGTGACACGCTTGGCGGTGCGCTGGACGGCATCGAGCATCGTCTGGCGGTTCTCAATGGTCGCCGTGATGTCGAGGAACACCAGTTCGTCGGCCCCGGCTTCGCTGTAGGCCGCGCCGGCCTGGGCAGGGTCGCCGACCTCCTTGAGGTCCACAAAATGGATGCCCTTCACGAGCCGGCCGTCCTTGACGTCGAGACACGGAATGATGCGCCGATAGTCCATCGTTTTCTTCCTCCCGGATTCCTTGCCGGGTACACTACGGGGTGACACGGCCGGTGTCAATTGCTTTGGCCGGCGAAAGGGAACGGGCAAATGACCGAGGATCTGTTCGACCTGACCGGCCGAATCGCACTCGTCACGGGGTCCAGCCAGGGCTTGGGCCTTGTGCTCGCACGCGGTTTGGGGGAGGCCGGGGCCACCGTCGTTCTGAACGGGCGAAACAAGAAGCGCCTGGGCGATGCCGTGGACGCGCTTGTGGACGCGGGACTGAAGGCTTACGGCTGCGCCTTCGACGTGACCGATGCCGATGCCATCGACCGTGCCGTCGGGGGTATCGCGGATGATGTCGGGCCGATCGACATCCTCGTCAACAACGCGGGCATCCAGCGGCGTGGTCCGCTCGAGTCGCTCGACGAGGCGGCTTGGCGCGAGGTCATCGACACCAACCTGACGGCCGTGTTTCTCGTGAGCCGCCGTGTCGTCCGCGGGATGATCGGGCGGAAACGCGGCAAGATCATCAACATCTGCTCGCTGATGAGCGAACTCGGCCGCGAGACCACCGCCAACTACGCGGCGGCGAAGGGCGGCCTCAAGATGCTGACCCGGGCCATGGCCGTCGAGTGGGCGAGGCACAACATCCAGGCCAACGGCATCGGGCCGGGGTACTTTCTGACCGAGATGACACGCCAACTGGCCGACGACCCGCAGTTCGACGCCTGGATCCGCGGCCGCACACCGGCGGGCCGCTGGGGCGACCCGGTGGAACTCGTCGGGGCGGCGGTCTTTCTGGCATCGGCCGCGTCGGACTTCGTCAACGGCCAGATCATCTACGTTGACGGCGGCATCCTGGCCGCGCTGTAGGAGACAAGACACCGGTGGTGAAGGCGAGAAGACGCTTTCGGGTGCAGCGCCGCGTCGCGGGGCTGATGTCCGGCACGTCGGCCGACGGCGTGGACGTCGCGATCACCGACATCGGTCCGCGCGGCGTCGAGGTCGTGGCGTTCGGCACGGTGGCGTATCCTGCGTCGCTGCGGCGGCGGATCTTTCGCCTCTTTGATCCCGGGACGGCTCGCATCGATGACCTGTGCCACCTCAACTTCGTCCTGGGCGAGGTGTTTGCCGATGCGTTTCTGCGCGTTTGTGAGAAAAGCGCGATTCCGCCCGCGTCGCTCGACCTCATCGGCTCGCACGGTCAGACGGTGCACCACATTCCCGAAGGGCGGCGCTGGGGCAAGCGCGTGGTGCGTTCGACGCTCCAGATTGGCGAGCCGTGCGTCATCGCCGAGCGGACGGGCATCACGACGGTGGCCGATTTCCGGCCGCGCGACGTCGCCGCCGGCGGCGAGGGGGCGCCGCTTGTGCCGTACGTCGATTACCTCCTCTTCGCCGATAAGCGAAACAGCCGCGCGGTACAGAACATCGGCGGCATCGCCAACGTCACGTATTTGCCGGCGGGCGGCGGCATTAACGATGTCGTCGCCTTCGACACGGGCCCGGG
The DNA here is from genome assembly GCA_964449275.1 of uncultured Anaerolineales bacterium. Classification (GTDB taxonomy): domain Bacteria; phylum Planctomycetota; class Phycisphaerae; order FEN-1346; family FEN-1346; genus JAUVZF01. Next base: position 2,827 of record CAYVAM010000110.1, on the reverse strand, counting down.
CAACATGATGATCGACCGCATCGTGCACCGCGCGACGCGAGGCAAGTCGCGCTACGATGCCGGTGGCAGGATGGCGGCGCGCGGCACGGTGAGGGATGCGCTGCTCGCGGAACTCGCCCGGCACCCGTACGTGCGGCGGCGGCCGCCCAAGTCCACCGGTCGCGAAACGTTCGGCACGCCCGTTGCGGACGCCGTCTTCGACCGGGCCCGAGCCAAAGGCATGGCGGCCCGCGATATCCTGGCAACCGTCACGGCGTTTACGGCGGAGAGCATCGCCCGGGCGTACCGGCGGCACTTGCCGGGAGGCGTGGACGAGGTGATCCTTTGCGGCGGCGGGGCCCGCAATCGGACGCTCGTCAAACGCCTGCAGACGCTCGTCGCACCGGCGAAGGTGCTGCGGACGGACGATCTCGGCATCGCCGCCGACGCGAAGGAGGCCGTGTCGTTTGCCGTTCTCGCGTACGAGACGATGCGCGGCCGTCCGGGCAACCTGCCCGCCGCGACCGGGGCCGGCCGGCCCGTCGTTCTTGGCAAGATCGTACCGGGCGGCTCTTAGCCGCGACCCGAAGGGGAGCGCGTAACCGACATGCTCAAAGACCGCTCGAAACTGACGACCGAGCAGCGGAACCCGCGCAGCCGCGATATCGACCGGCGGACGACGCTCCAGATCGTGGACATCATTAACGCGGAAGACCGAAAAGTCCCCGCCGCCGTTGCCCGCGAGCGGAAAGCCATCGCGCGGGCGGCAGACCTGATCGTCGAGCGCCTGCGACGCGGCGGTCGGCTGTTTTACGTCGGTGCGGGAACGAGCGGCCGGCTCGGCGTCCTCGATGCGTCGGAGTGTCCGCCGACCTTCGGGACACCGCCGTCGCTGGTCCAGGGCATCATCGCGGGCGGGCGGCGGGCGCTGGTCCGTGCCATCGAGGGGGCCGAGGATTATCCCGAGATCGGCGCCGCCGCCGTTGACCGGAAAGGGCTGAAACCGCGCGACGCGGTTGTGGGGATAGCGGCGTGTGGCATGACGCCGTTTGTCTGGGGCGCCATCGGGCGGGCTCGCCGGGTGGGTGCGGCGACGGTCTTTGTCACTTGCGCGCCGGAGGTCAAAGACTCGATCAACGTGGACGTGGTCATCAACCCGGACGTCGGCCCGGAGGTCGTGACCGGCTCGACTCGGATGAAAGCCGGCACCGCCACCAAACTGGTCCTCAATACGCTAACCACGACGGCAATGATCCAACTGGGCAAGGTCTACGGCAACCTGATGGTTGACCTGAAGGCAACGAACGAAAAACTGGTGGACCGGGCCGAGCGGATCGTTGCAGAACTGACGGGCCTCAGCCGCGCACGGGCCGGGGCGCTCCTCAAGAAAGCGCACGGCGACCTGAAGCCCGCCGTCGTCATGCACTTCCGGAAGGTCGGCTTCGCTGAGGCGGAGCGGATCCTGCGCGACGCCGGCGCCTCGCTTCGGCGGGCCATCAAGGACGGGGCGTGAGCGTCTACCTCCGCGCGAGCCAAGCATAACCCGCCAACGCGAATGGCTCGGGGCGCTGCGCTCTGGCGGCGGCGCGGACGCTTCGATAGAATGCGTTGTCTCTTGAAAGGAGCCCGTGCTATGCGACATGCAAGACTGATGACGTGTGTGGCCGTGGCAGCGGTCCTGACGGCGCTGCCGTCTGTCTCCCAGGCGAAGCAACCGCCAACGAAGCGCCAAGCCGGCATTGAGGTCATCGACGAGTCGTTCAAGGCCGTCCTGCGGGCGGGGTCGAAGGTCCGCCGCATCGCAGACGGACTCAAGTTCACCGAAGGGCCCGTCTGGTACGAGGCCGGGCGATGCCTCCTGTTCAGCGACATCCCCGCCGACACGATCTATAAGTGGACTGAGAAGGGCGGCTTGGAGGTCTGGCGGAAGCCCTCCCGCAACACCAACGGCAACGCGGTGGACGCCGAGGGCCGCCTCGTCTCCTGCGAGCACGGCAGCCGCACCGTCACCCGGACGGGCAAGGACGGGAAGGTCGAGACGCTCTGCTCCACGTACAAGGGCAAGCGTCTGAACTCGCCGAACGACGTCTGTGTGGCGAAGGACGGCACCATCTGGTTCACCGACCCGCCGTACGGCATCCGGCCCCAGCAGAGCGAACAAGAGGCGAACTACGTGTTCCGCCTTGACCCCGGCGCGAAGGAGCCGGTGGCGGTGGCGTCGGACTTTGCGCGGCCGAACGGCATCTGCTTCTCGCCCGACCACAAGTACCTTTACGTCGCCAACAGCGACGGCAAGTTCCATCACATCCGCCGCTTCCGCATCAAGGCAGACAAGACGCTTGAGGGCGGCGAGGTGTTCTGCACGATCCGACCGGGCGGGCCGGACGGCATCCGCTGCGACCGTGATGGTCGCATCTTCAGTTCCGCCGGCGACGGCGTCCAGGTGTTCAGCCCCGGGGGGAAACTGATCGGTCGCATCGTGACGCCGCTGGCAGCGGCCAATTGCACGTTCGGCGGGCCGGATTTCAAGACGCTCTTCATTACGGCCCGAACCGGCGTCTGGGCGGTGGACCTGGCCGTGCCCGGCGCCAAGTGACGACACACACGAGTTAGCCGCCGGGCTTGCCCGGCGCGTTTCGCTGCGTTGGGCACGACCGACCTGAGCAGGTGATCGGAAGCGATATGCGTCCCGTCCATTTCGGCCTGTTGGTCCTCATCGCGGTCGTCGTCCTGATCGGCGTCTTCGAGGTCAAGCCGGCGCTGGAGGATTTCGATCCCCGAGTTCACGGCGAGTGGAAGGACACGTGGGACCAGCGGCTGCACCTGTCGTACTGGGAGAAGTGGGGCA
>CAYVAM010000109.1:6433-13614 GCA_964449275.1 uncultured Anaerolineales bacterium | reverse complement strand
CGTCGATGTCTTTCTGCTCCAGGCACCGCCGCCAATCGACGTACGTCTTGGCCTTGGGGAACCGCTTGGCCTGCTTCTCGAGGTTCTTCTCGTTGACGTCGCACAGGGCAACGAAGTTCTCGCTCTTGCAGCCGCCCATGTCGGCGCCGCCGCGGCCACCCACGCCGATGGCGGCGATGTTGAGTTTGTTGCTGGGTGCGTCTGCGCCCAAGAGCATCCCCGACCGCAGGACCACGAGTCCCGCCCCGGCCGCCCCTACTTTCAGCAGTTCACGACGTTTCATCGCGCACCTCCTCAGGTTCATGCCCCCTGCCGGCAACACCAACGGTTCACACGCAGGACGGCCTGCGGCCTCCTGTTCGTTCAACACTCGTCCCGTCCGGCAGGTCTTGCGGATAATCGTTCGCACGGGGCCGACAGACCGGGACCACCCTAGCCCCGCAGAGAGGACGTGTCAAGCAAAGCTCCAACCACCGCGCGCCGGCTTCACGCCAGCCTCGCGCGCCAGCCCGGCTCCTCCATCATCGGCGCGAAGAACAGGATGTACGGGCCCCGCACCAAGTGCGGCATGACGGCGTCGTCGTGGATCTTGCGGATGTCGTGGTTCACCAGGACCTTCGCGAACCCCAGTTGCGCCAGTTCCGGCGCTTCCCACTCGCTGTGGATGAGGTACTCGGGCGGGCTGGGCATGGCGTCGGGCGTCGCGAAGAGCGGCTTCGGGTCGGTCGGCGGGTTGGCCCCCAGCGTTTCGAGCGACTCCCCCATCGACTTCGGGTCGAGCATGAAACTGCCGATCGCGCAGACCCCGATCTGCTTCAGAATCATGTACCCCAGGAACCCCGTCGATCCGGCCAGCGCCTCCATCGTCGCCACGGCCCCGGCCTCGAAGGCCTTCTCGCGGCCGGGCTTCACGGTGTGCTCGGCAATCGCCACGCACCGCTGCGGCGTCGCGAACCGGACGAACTCCTTGCCCTGCTGGACGTCGCCCGCCAGGTCGGCAATCTGACCCATCGAACGGATCGCCGGCATCCGGGCCGCCACCACCCGGCACACGGGTTCCCACGGGCCCTCGACGACCATCGACAGGCACGCGCCGCACAGTTCGAAGATCCGCGGGAACTGCTCGACGTGGAACGCGTCGTGGTCCTGCCACCGTTTCCACATCGTGTACTGGTAATTGCGGATCGGGTTCAGCTCTTTCTCCATGTGGACCCGCGCGCCGCCGTACCGCCCGGCCAGAGGCAGGGCGCCCGTCTGGAGGTTCGCCTGGAATCCCACGAACCCCGGGTGGCTGGCCGTCGTGATGCACACGCGCGGACCCACCCGGTGCATCAACCGCACGCTCTCCTCATTGTTGGCCACCTTCGACATGTTGATGGCCACGTAGATGGGGCTGTCGGGTTCGCCGCCGCCCGCCTTCGACGCCGTTTTCGCCATGGCACGTCTCCTTTCCACACAAGGACCGTCCCGGAACGCGAAGCCGATGCTCGCTCCTATCCTATTTTATCGGCGGGGCGCGCCACGCACAAGGTGGCCGACATATCGGCGCGCTGCGTGGAAGCAGGCCGCAATCTTCGTGCAAGGTCGCGCTTCTGCTCGTATAATCCACCAACCCGTTGACCGAGTGCGTCCAGTCAGGAGACCACAGACCATGCCGTCCGAATCGCTCTCTCGCCGCACGTTCCTGAAACGCTCCTTGAAAGGCGTCGCCGCTGCCGCCGCCGTCGCGGTGGTGCCGCGCAATGTTCTCGGCGGCGAGGCGGGACCCTCGCCCAGCGATATGCTCACGCACGCCATCATCGGCGTGGGCGGGATGGGTTCCGGCCACATCGGATACTGCCAGCACGACAAGACCGCCCGCCTGCTGGCCGTCTGCGACGTGGACGCCCAACACCTCGACCGTGCCGTCAAACGGGCCGGCGCGGCGTGCAAGGGTTACCAGGATTTCCGGCAGGTGCTCGACCGTGGCGACATCGACGTCGTCCACATCGCCACCCCGCCGCACTGGCACGCCGTCATGACGATTGCCGCCGCCGAGGCCGGGTGCGACATCTGGTGCGAGAAACCCATGACCCGCACCATCGGCGAGTGCCGGCCCGTCGTCGAGGCCGTCCACCGCCACAGACGCATGTTTCGCATCAACACGTGGTTCCGCCTCTATGGCGGGTTCTACGGTCTCGGCACGGCGGTCAAGCCGCTCAAGCAGATCGTGGAGGCAGGGCTTCTGGGCTGGCCGCTCACGGTTCGAGTCAGCCGGTTCACGGGCTTCAACTGGAAGGCAAAGATGTGGATGGGCCGCCCGTCCCTGCAGCCCCAGCCGGTGCCGGCCCATTTCAATTACGATGCCTGGCTGGGCCCCGCGCCCGTCAAGCCATACCATCCGCACCGGACGCACGGCAGTTTCCGCGGGTACTGGGACTACGACGGCGGCGGCCTGGCCGACATGGGCCAGCACTACCTCGACCCCGTCCAGTACTTCCTCGGCAAGGACCACACGAGCCCCGTGACGGTCGAGGCCCGTGCCCCGTGGCCGCCGCACCCCGACGCGGTCCAGATGTGGGGCAACGTCACGCTCCGCTACGCGGACGGCTGCCGCATCATCCTCGATTCGACCGAATGGGGCGAGCCCGTCACGAAAGACAAGCCGTATATCGAGGGGCCGAAGGGCAAAATCTACCCGGGCTTCCGGACCGACCCGCCCGACCTCAAGGACGCCCCGGCCTCGCTGCCGCAGCCCGAACCGATGATCACCGACTTCATGGAGTCCGTGCGCACCCGCCGCAAGTTCGGCCTGAACGAGGAGAACGCCTTCCGAAGCAACATCCTCGTGCACCTGGCAAACGCCGCCATCCGCACCGGCCGCAAACTCAAGTTCGACCCGGTGACGTTGCGTTTTATCGGCGACGAGGCGGCCAACCGGCTCGTGGACCAACCGATGCGCGCCCCCTGGCACGTGTGATCTGTTATCTCAGATTTGAGATCCCAGATTTGAAATCTCAGACACGAAATCTCGGATATGAAATCCAAGGCCCAAGCACCGCAAGACGAGATTGCCGAAACGCACTTCGAGACGGCTGCGCCCGCATCGAGTTCCGCCACATCCGCATCAAGGAGTTGACCGAGTGACCAAGCGTCTCGGAGCCGTTCGAAACGGGTTGTGCCACGGCCGGTCTTGCCCGGCCGTGCGTCTTGCGTTGGGCCGAGGCGGCCTGACGCTCCTGGTCCTCATGACGCTCGCGTGCTCAGTCCGCGCCGTGCCGGCCCCCGCCGAACGGCTCCACGCCAAGGGCTCCTACGCCGTCGTCGTCAGCCGCAAGACGCTCGCCGACCATCGCTGGCGGAAGGTCTGCGGAACACTCGTTCGCAAGTACGGGGCCAAACTCATCACGTGGGCCGACGACGTCGCCGCCGTGAGGCCGCACCTGGCGAAGGCCATGCCGAATTACACGTGCTTCGTCGCCCAGGCCGATGAGTGCGGCCGCAACTTCGTCGTGGCCGTCCACCGCCTCACCCGCCGCCTCGATGCCGACCCGTACACCGACACGCTCTGGGGCATCCTCACCGGCTACGACGCCGCCGACGCCGCACGCATCGCCGCCCTCGACGGGCCGCTCGTCCTGAAGAAAGTCCTCTCCGGCACAACCGGCGGCAAGGTCAGCCCGTTCGACGCCGGCGCCGTCTTCAACGAAGGCAAAGCCGGACGCATGCGCGCCAAGACGGCCGGCGCCTCGTGGAAAGAGAAAGGCTGCCCGGCCGATTCCACCGCATCCATCGTCGATTACCTCAACCACGAGAAGCCCGACGCCTTCATCACCTCCGGCCACGCCACCCAGCGCGATTGGCAGATCGGCTACTCCTACAAGGACGGGCAACTCCGGTGCAAGGGCGGCCAACTCTTCGGCCTCGACACCGAGGGCCGACGCCACGACGTCCGCTCGCCCAACCCCAAGGTCTTCCTGCCCGTCGGCAACTGCCTTATCGGCGACGTGACCGGCCGCGACTGCATGGTCACCGCACTCATCCGGACGGGCGGCGTGGTCCAGATGTTCGGCTACACCGTCCCGACGTGGTACGGCAAGGGCGGCTGGGGTATCCAGGACATCTTCCTCGGCCAACCCGGACGGTGGACGCTCGCCGAGGCGTTCTTCGCCAACACGCAGGCGATGCTGCACGAGATACGCGTGCGGTTCCCCAAGAGCGCCGGCGTCAACTTCGCCCGCTACGACATGGAGCGCCGCCGCGGCCTCCTGAAAGAACTCCAAGCCAAACACGGCATCACCAGCCGCGACGAACTCGGGCTGCTCTGGGACCGCGACACCGTCGCCTTCTACGGCGACCCGGCCCTCGACGCCCGCCCCGCCAAGGGCGACCTCGCATGGGACCAGACGCTGACCGTCCAGGGCAGCCGCTATACGCTTACGCTCAAAGCGACCCGCAGCGGGTCGTGGCCCAAGCAGCCCGTCTTTGTGTTCCTGCCGCATCGCGTCGCCGGTGCGAAGGTCATCGAGGGCGCCGAGCACAAACCGGTCGTCACCGATAACTTTGTCCTCGTCCCGCTGGGTGGCAGTTTCTCAAGCGGCGACGAGGTCAAGATCGTCTTCGACGCCCCCCGCGCTGCGCCGCTGTAGGGGCGAGGCATGCCTCGACCCTGCAAACGCGCCGTCGCATTAGACGCTGGCATCGGCCGGCCTGAATCGTTTACAATCACCGGCGTCCATCACGGGGATGCGAGAGGCCTGCCGCCTCCCGCTCCGCACAAAAGGAGAACCGTCATGCCGAAAACGAAACGCGCACTCGCATTGTGGACACTGGCCCTCGTCGGCTCGACCTGCCTGCTCGGCAATCACGCCAGGGCGGCCGACCCGTGGATCGTCCTCGAAGGCAAGGACGGCCCCGGCGCAGGCAAGCACATCGTCTTTGTCGCCGGCGACGACGAGTACCGGTCCGAAGAGGTCATCCCGGCGCTGGCGAGAATCGCCGCCGTCCATCACGGATTCAAGTGCACCGTCCTGTTTGCCGTCAACCGAGAGACGGGCGAGATCGACCCCGGCGCGCTCGACAACATCCCCGGTCTGGAGGCGCTCGACACGGCCGACATGATGGTCCTGTTCCTCCGGTTCCGCGAACTGCCCGACGAGCAGATGAAACACATCATCGACTTCACGGGCTCCGGCAAACCGATGATGGGCCTTCGCACCACCACACACGCCTTCAACTACAGGAAGAAGGGAAGCCCCTACGCCAAGTACAGTTTCAACAGCAAGGACCCCAAGGGCGGATGGGGACGATGGGTCCTCGGCGAGACCTGGGCCGGACATTACGGACACCACGGCAAGGAGAGCACGCGCGGCCGGGTCGCCAAGGGCATGGAGAACAGCCCCGTCGTGCGAGGCTGCGAGGACATCTGGGGCCCCTCCGACGTCTACGGCATCACCACGCTCGAAGGCGAGTGCACGCCCCTGATCATGGGCCACGTCCTCGTCGGCATGGACCCCAAAGACGAACCGAACACCAAGAAGAAACCCGTCCCGGTGGCCTGGCTCAAGAAGTTCAAGGGCGACGGCGGCAAGACCTCGCGTGTCTTCGCCACCACGATGGGCCACGGCGGCGACCTGAAGAGCGAAGGATTCCGCCGCCTCCTCATCAACGGCATCTACTGGGGCCTCGGGATGGAGGACAAGATCCCCCCCAAGGCCAAGGTCGATTTCGTCCGCCCGTACAACCCCAACAAGATCGGCATGCGCGGCTTCAAGAAAGGCCTGAAGCCGGCGGACCACAAACTGTGAGTCCTGTAGGCCGCGGCACGCCGCGGCACGTGTTTAGCGTGGTGTCATTCCGAGCGACCGCGGCGCAGCCGCGGGAGTCGAGGAATCTCGCCGTTCTTTGCTGTTGGCCCGACCAACGGCTAGATTTCTCCACTCGCCCCCGCTCGCGCGGGGGCTCGGTCGAAATGACATAGCCGCGTGGGTCCAAAGGACCCACCCTACACGCGCAAACTTATGAAAGGACCTTAACCATGACCGACCGACCCACCCGCCGCCCGCGTATTTCGACCACACTCGCCCTGCCGGCCCTGGCCTGCGCCTTGCTTCTGAGCACGGTCGCGATGTGCGCCGAGAAGAAGGACACCACACTCGGCTTCGACGACACGCCCATGCTGCCCGACGGCAAGTGGCGCGTCCACGACGTCAAGCGGCCGCGGCCGCACGCCGTCACGCCGGGCACCGCCGGCACGCGGGATAAGCCCGGCACACCGCCTTCCGACGCCGTCGTCCTGTTCGACGGCAAGGACCTCTCGAAATGGCAGGTCCGCGGGCGCGGAAAGGACAAGGGCAAGATCCTCCCCGCCGCATGGAAGGTCACCGGCGGTTACATGGAGGCCGTCCCGAAGTCGGGCAGCATCTTCACCAAGGAGACGTTCGGCGACTGCCAGATCCATCTGGAATGGGCCGCACCCGTCCCTGCCAAGGGCGCCGGCCAGGGTCGCGGCAACAGCGGTGTGCTCATCATGGGCCGCTACGAGATCCAGGTCCTCGATTCCTACGAGAGCGCCACGTACGCCGACGGGCAGGCGGCTTCCATCTACGGCCAGTGGCCGCCGCTCGTCAACGCCTGCCTCCCGCCGGGCCAGTGGCAAACCTACGACATCATCTTCGAGGCCCCGCGGTTCGAGGACGGCAAACTCGTCAAGCCCGCCTTCGTGACGGTCATCCACAACGGCGTCCTCGTGCATCACCGCCAACAACTGCTCGGCTCGGTCCGCCACAAGCAGGTCGCCAAATACGCGCCCCACGAGGCGGAAGGCCCGCTCCAACTCCAGGAACACGGCAACCCCATCCGCTACCGCAACGTCTGGGTCCGCCGCCTGACGACCTACGACCAGCCGGCCGGGGACGCCAAGTGAGTGCTGCGGGAGAGGCGTGTCGGCACAGACAGGGTGGCATGGCCACGCTTGCGTGGCCATGAGTATCGGTGCGCGCGAAGTCCCGCATGGCCACACAAGCGTGGCCATGCCACCCGCCTAAGGAGAGCGAGATGCCGAGGCGGCTAACCGGCGCCCGATGGCTTGCCTTGTCTCTGCTCGTCGCCGGTGCTCTCGCGGCGCTTGTTTCGCGCCCGGCCGCCGGTGCTGAGGCGAGTTCCCAGTGGCCGCAGTTCCACGGACCCAACCGCGACAACAT
>CAYVAM010000109.1:0-6423 GCA_964449275.1 uncultured Anaerolineales bacterium | reverse complement strand
ACCGGTCTCCTGAAACGGTGGCCCGAGGGCGGGCCGAAACGCCTCTGGACCGCCACGGGCCTCGGTTACGGCTTCTCCACCGTCGCCATCGCGGGCGGTCGCATCTACACAACCGGCAACATCGGCAAAGACACGGTCATTACCGCGCTCGACATGAACGGGACCACCGTATGGCGGGCGAAGAACGGCCCGGCTTGGGAGCGCGAAGTCCCGGGCACGCGCAGCACACCCACGATCGACGGCGGCCGCCTGTACCACGAGAACGCCGAAGGCGACGTCGCATGCCTGGACGCAAAGACGGGCCGCACCATCTGGTCGGTGAACATCCTGAGGAAGTTCAACGGCCGCAACATCCAGTGGGGGCTGGCCGAATCGCTGCTCATCGACGGCGACCATCTCATCTGCACGCCCGGCGGCCAGAAGGTCGCTATGGCCGCCCTCAACAAAAGCACAGGCGAGACGGCGTGGCTCTGCCAGGGCACCGGCGATAAGCCCGGCTACGCGTCGCCCGTGCTCATCGACTACAAGGGCCTGCGGCAGATCGTCACGATGATGTCGGCCTCAGTGGTCGGCGTCCACGCCGACACGGGCAAACTGCTGTGGCGCCACGATCACAAGGCCTATGCGGACGAGACCGTCTCGACGCCGGTCTTCCACGAGGGCCTCATTGCCGTCTCGACGCTCGGGCCCGGCGCGGCCCGGTGCCTCCGGCTGACCGTTGACGGTCAGACCGCCTCCGTCGAGCAGGTCTGGCACACGGGAGTCCTCGACAACCATCACGGCGGCATCCTGGGTCTCAATGGGTACCTCTACGGCACGAAACTGCGGGGCACGTGGGTGTGCCTCGACATGAAAACCGGCAAGTCCATCTACATGGCTAAGGGCGTAGGCAAGGGGTCGCTCACCTTCGCCGACGGCATGCTTTACACGTACAGCGAGCGCGGCGTTGTGGGTCTCGTGAAGGCCACGCCCGAGGCACACGACGTTATCAGCTGGTTCACCATCCCGAAAGGCGGCCGCGGCCCCGCCTGGCCGCATCCCGTCGTGTGCGGCCGCCGCCTGTACCTGCGGCACAGCGACTTCCTCTACTGCTACGACATCCGGGGGAACGCGCCCTGACAGAAAGGAGAGTAGCGGGGTGCCATGCTTTCGCCCGCACTTCGCGCGGTGGGTCTCCTGACCCACCGCGCCACGGCCCGACCCTCGGCGCTGCCGCCGGTGATTCACCTTGACGGACATAACATCTCGCATTACTGTACACCCATGACAGCCGTAGGACTGGGCATGCCCCGGCAATCATGCTGCCCGGCCCGAAGCCTGAGAAACGGAGGCGTTAAGTATCCAGTCCTGGGAACTACATATCTTTGTGGTGGCCGTGGCCGCAGGCGCGTGGTTCGCTCCAGCCTGTCCGGCCGCGTTGCCGGAACCGACAGAGGCTGCCGGCGCGCTCGTGCCCACCACGCCGGTCGCGCCCGCGCCCTCGGAGTTCGCCTTCACCTTCTCACCCGGCTACGGCACGATCGACCACTGGCCGAAGGATCCGGCCGCCTTCGAGGAGGTGGTGCGGAAACTGGCGAGCGCCGGCTTCAACACGATCCACTGCGTCTATCGCGACTGGCGTGTGCCCATCTGCCGGCGGCACGGTGTGAAGATGATGATCGATGTGCTGGCGTGGCACGACGACGCCCGGACCGACATCCGCCGCCCCGAGCAGCAGGCCGCCGTCAAGGCCATCTGCGAACGGGTGCGCGGTGAGCCCGCCGTCTGGGGCTACAACCTCTGGAATGAGAAACTCGCGTTCTTCGGCCGCCCCTTCGGCAACGACGTCAACGACTGCCTGGCCATGCTGCGCCGGTGGGATCCCACCCACCCCGTGTGGGTCGGCACCTACCGCAACTCCTACCCGCAGGCCGTGAAGGGCAACCCCGGCGTCTTCGGCTACTACGACTACCACTGGCAGAGGGGGATGATCTGGCACTTCGCCCTGCTGAAGTGGTACCAGGGACTGCTGAATGAGCGCGGCGCCTGGCTCGGACGCTGGATCCTGGTGCACGATTACAACCGCAACCTCTACACCCTCAACACGTCGCTGGCCCACGGCCTGAAGGTGGTCATCTGGTTCATCGGCGGTCCGTGGAACGCACGGACGGGCGAGTGGAACCCGGAGCACCACCTCGTCCGCGTCGGCCGCCAGGTGCACCACCTCTACGCCGAACTCATGCGGATCGGTCGGCCCACCGCCGTCTACTCCACGCCGACCACCACGACACCCGATGACAAGGACAAGGAGCCGGGGGTGCCGCCGCACTGCACGCCGTTCCCTCAGGACTGCTGGGTGCAGGTGACGGGCGGCGAGGCGGTGGTCGGCCTCTTCACGTATCCCGGCGGCGCGGATGCCCTCTTCGTGGCCAATCACAACGCCTTCGCCCCGCAGCGGATGGTCCTTCGGTTCAAGGCGGAGGGGAAACTCGCGGTGAACCTCTTCGACCGTGGGACGGGCGCCTGGCGGCCGCTGACCGTCTCCGATAACGTGGTGACATTCGATCTGGCGCCCGGCGGCGGAGAACTCCTGCAAGTCAGCGGCAGGGCGCGTGCGGCGCGCGTGCCCTGCGTGTGCCACGGCCGGTCTTGCCCGGCCGTGTGTTTTTCTCCCCCCGTGCCACGGCCGGCCTTGTCCGGCCGTGCGTTTTTCGGAGCGGCCACAAGCGGCCTGTTCCACACGTCGCGCGGCGGGCCTCCTGACCCACCGCGCCCCGGACCCACGCGCGACGCTGCCCCCGCTGATTCATCTTGACCGACCCAACATCTCGCAGTATTGTACAGCCGTGACAGCCGTAAGCCGCGGCATGCCCCGGCAATCACGCTGCCCCGCCTGAAGCCGAAGGGCAAAGGGAGATAAGGTCTATGTCACGGGAACACCGGACTATGGAATCCTAGTGATTGTTAGGAGCTAATCATGGCACGTGGGTGCGTCCGCTTGGCGATGTGCGCCACATTCCTACTCTCGGCGTCGGGCTGCGGCCCGGACTACCTACCCCACTACGCGCCGAAGGGACCGAGTGCGGACGCGGGCATGTTCATGTCGTTAGCCTATTGGCCTAACAGGCACTTCGCCGTGCGCGAGGTGGAGCACGAGGGCGAAAGCCTTAAGCCGCGATATGATTGGGAGGTCAACTACTTCCATATGGAGCGCCCGTCGCAGGCGCCTTTCCGAACGCTCTGCGCGCTTGTGAACACTTACTTTCAGGACTGGGAGCGTCTGGTCATCATCGAGCGCGTGGGAACCACAAGTGAGCCCTGGTTTGGATACATCGTGCTTGGGGTCACGCCCGACGGTCCCAAAGCCCTGACGAACCTGGAAGGGAGGCTCTGGGACTGGAAATGCCGCCTTGAGCCGCGGCGACTGCGCGTTGACCAGCGTGCGATCCAGGATGTACTCGCCGAGTTGGACGCAGCTGACGTGCCCTCTGTCGAAATGACGGGTCTGCTCTGGTTTGAGGAGAGGGACTGGCCCCTGTACTTGCTCCATGACCTCAGGCGAGACGGGCGGGAGTTCTCTTTCGGCGTTCGCGCCTACCGGGTGGCGGAAGCGGATTGGGCGAAGGCGGAAGCGGAGAGCCGCGACATGGGCTGGGACGAGATATCACACCTGCTGGAGAAGCATCCGAAATCGGAATGTGTTCGGCTCGACAGCCGGCGGGGCTTCGAGCTTATGATGGTCGGCGCCAAGTATGCGCCCCTGATGGCAACCGCATGGAAGGGCATCATGGGCGTTGAAGACAGGGGGATCATGAACCACCCCTACGAGGACGTCACGGAGCCGGAGTAGGCCGCTGAACGCAGGGCCCGAGCCGAGTTCCGGGAGGCGAATTCACATCCCAATACCATCCATAGCGACGCCAAACCGTTGAGCCTGAACGGACCCCCGCCGTTGCCGTGGGCCGTTCAATCCGAAATGGCTTCGACCCGTTGCCCGCCGCAGGCGGGCGTTTGGCATTCGGGATGTGGCATTCGGCATGGGCCCTGCAAGCACCCGCTCCCCTTCGGGTCGCGGCGAAAAGGGCCGTTGTCCAATCCCAAGGGATAAGAACTCGATACGCCATACGCAAAATGCTACTCGGCTTTCTTCCTTGCCTCTTCGACCTTTTTCCGCTCGTTGGTTTTTTGCTTTTCCCAGTCCGCCCTGTCTTTCTCGTATTGATCCTTGAGACGCTCAATGGTGGCCTGTGCTTCCTGGAGTTGGCGTTGGGTGTCTAACAGTTCCAGTTCTTTCATAATCTTGCCGCGGAGCCACCGGGCATGCGTTTTCATGGTGGCGCCGGGTGGCAGCGGGAACTTGACCGGCGTTTCTTCGGGCAGCCAGTTGTCTGAACGTTGCGTGGCGATGGGGACGCCGCGGTTGTTGACCAGGTTGGTCATGGGGTTACGCGCCCAGGCATGGCGGAAATGCGCGGGCTTGGGGACGAACGGGCTGGAGAGCACCAGAATGTTACGATTGTACTGGGGGCGGTTGCGGCTGTCCTTACCGGTCTGCAGATGCTGAATCTCCGCAGGATAAAAGCGGCGATCCTCACCGGCGATGGCGAATCCGAGCAGTTCGCCGTCGCTATCGTCCTTGGTGGTGATGTTGGTGCTTATGGTCAGCTGGATCGCGCCATCGACCTTGTTCACTTCCTTGATCATCGGGGGCACCCAGTATTCATCGCCCTTTATCAATTCGTATTGACTGACGAACGCCCACATGGCCGCACGCTCGCCGACGGGGATTTTGATCTGCGGGTGATACGATCTCTTGCGGAAGTTGAAACTGCTGACGAAGCCGATGTTCTTGTCGCCCCCATCGTACAGGTCGCGGAAGGTCTGGTACTGGGCTTCGCGGATCATCGCGCCGATATCATTCATCCGCCCGGCGAAGTGTTCTTGTGTCTGTGGTTCACCGGCTGTGCAGAGTGAGATGATGCAGAACGGCATCTGTTCATCGTCGAATGCTTTCCGCCAGGAGGCGATCATCTTGCCGAAGACCTGGTAATACATGCGAGCCCCAGCCGATCCGCTGAAGCAGTTGTTATAGCCTTGGTGGAATACCGCGCCCTTGACGGCGAAACCTTCAAGGGGCTTAATGACACTGGCGTAACAATAACCGGGTCGGTTCTTGTCGGCGATGGGGCCCGGCCGCAGATCGGTGGGCTTCTTGAGGTTGGACGGTATCGGCTTGCCCTGCTCAACCAGTTGCTTCTTTTTCTGTTCGTATTTGTCGATCTGCCGCTGCAGGTCCGCCTTGGCATCCCAACTGTCGATCTTCTCCTGCCATACTTTGAGCAGGTCCTGTGTTTCGGTTTGCTTGATCGATTTAACCGCCGCCTCGGGCGTCCACGTTTCGACGGTGGTCCCGCCCCAGGAAGTATCGATCAGGCCGATCGGCACGCCTGTGGCCATGTGCAGGCGACGGCCGAACACGTAACCGATCGCTGCAAAGTCCTTCACTGTTTCCGGCGTGCAGACTAGCCAATCCCCTTTACGGAAGTGCCTGCCCGACCAGTTGCTCCATTCGTGCAGTCGTTCGAAGCTCCTGACCGAATCAAATCCCTTGCCGCGCGGCGGGGTTAACAACCGAATCTGGGGCAAGTTCGCCGAGACGATTTCCAGTTGTCCATCGATCACGTTGGTAATCGGGAATTCCATGTTGCTCTGGCCGCCGAGCACCCAGACATCGCCGACGAGGATGTTCTCCAACTTCAGCGTGTCCGACTTGCCCTTGATCGTCATCGTCTGCGGCTTGGCGTTGGTTTCCATCGCCGCCAGCTTCACGCGCCACGCCCGATCCTTCCCGGCCGTCGCAGCCACGCTCTGCCCGGCGAATTTCACAGTAACCTCCTCGCCCGGCGCGGCCCAGCCCCACACGGTCACGGGCTTGTCCCGCTGGACAACCATGTTGGTCTGGAAGACATTGCTGACGCAAAGGCCCTTCCCGATCGCCGGGACCTCGACGACATCCTCGCGCGGCATCTTCGCAGGCTGGGCCACGGAAACGCCGGCCGCAACAGCCAGCAAGACACACGGTACGATCATTCGACGGAACATGGCATTTCCCTTGTCTTGTACATCGTTACACAGGTCGAGGCGACACGCACCGCCTCGTCGGAGCCGGCAACGGACACTACAAGTCTAACCCGCCCCACTGCCGTAGGTATTGCGCCAACTCATAGGGCGCAGATTCCTCACAGGACACCCGCACGCTTACCGCTGGATAACATATGGCGGAAACCTGGGGACGGTACCCATGTGTTTCGCTTGCATGGGGGGGGACGCGCGGGGGGGTGGTGAGTTCCGCGGACGCGCGACGTAATTCGCCGGGACCGGGGGAGTTCCGGCGACACCCATAACCGGCCTCATGTCAAGGGCGATTTCGCCCCGCCCACCGGC
>CAYVAM010000108.1:0-13656 GCA_964449275.1 uncultured Anaerolineales bacterium | reverse complement strand
TGTCGTTGAAGCCGTCGGTCGGGTACACGCCGCGGCCTTCGATCTCGACGGGGCCGGTCCGGTCGGTGCCGTTGCCCCACTGGGCGATGTCGAGGGGGTGGACGCCGCACCCGGAGATCCACCCGGCGGTGTAGTCCGATCGGCACTGCCACGCCCCGCCGCCTGTGGCCTGGCCCACGTAGGGGATTTTGGGGGCCTGCCCGAGCCAGAGGTCGTAGTCGAGTTCGGGCGGCACGGGCACCGGAGGCCGCACCTTGTCGGCCCAACTGCCGCGCTCGCACACACGGATGGTGTGGACCTTGCCGAGGCGTCCATTGAGAACGATCTCGCACGCCCGCCGGAACGGGCCGAACGACCGCTGGTGCGTCCCGTGGAGGAAGACGCGGCCGTAGCGTCCGACGGTGTCGGAGAGGGCGCGGCCCTCGCGGACCGAAATGGCGAGGGGCTTCTCGCAGAAGACGTCCTTGCCGGCCCGCACGGCCGCCACCGTCATCGGGACGTGCCAGTGGTCGGGCGAGGCGATGGTGACGGCGTCGATGTCGCGTCGGTCGATCAGGTTGCGGAAGTCCTGGTAGGCGGCCACGCCGGCGCTGAGGCGGGCGCGCCGAGCCTCGGCCCGGTTCTTCCAGACGTCGCAGACGGCGATGGCCTCACTGACGCCCGGCTGGAGGAAGTGCTTCAGCGTGCCGCTGCCTCGCCCGCCGAGGCCGATGAAGCCCATGCCGATCCGTTCGCTGGCGGACCAGGCGCCGTCCGCACCCAGCGTCGTGGACGCGACGACGTACGGGGCTGCGGCCGTGGCCTTCAGGAACGTGCGGCGTGTTACGCGAGCAGATGCCATGGTTTACCCCTTTGGCTGTGGAATAGTATTAATACAGGTCTCCATATAAGGGCGCGGCGTGCGTTACGCTTCCTAGGGGTCGAGGTACAGGTCGTGTGTGAGTTCCGTGATGCCGCGGCGTGCGAGGAGGCTCTTGAGTTCCTCGGGCGTCCGGGCCGCCAGGGGGCTGATCCGGATCCAGTATCTGGGTTCACCGTCGGGCCTTCGCGGCACGCGGACGCCCGCTTCCTCGAGGCGTGCGGCTGCGGCCAGCAGCATGTCGCGGCGTGCGGTGGCGGGTGTGTCCTCGGCCTCGGCGTTCTTGACGGGGCTGAACTCGCGAGTCCGGTCGATCTCCAGGATCACGGGGTTCGATGCCTTCGGCAGCGCATCGAAGATGAACCTCTCGAACTTGATGGCGTTCGGTTCCCGCGGTGTGACCGTGCGTCCGGTCTCATCGACGTAGGCGACCTTCTTCTCGGCCCGGTGGAAAGGCAGGTCGAGGTGTCCGCCTTTGGTCAACCGCTCGACGAACGCCCGGCTGAGTATGTGGATCGCGATGCTGCCGGCCGCGAACCGCAGGGTGTTGCCGTCCTTTTCCCTGGCGAGTTTGCCGGGCAGGTCGGTGTATTCAATGACGTGCAGGCGTTTCCCTGATTTGCAGAACACCCCCACCTTTTCGAGTGGGTCGCGTTTGCGGGCCATCTTGCTCGACATGTCGCTGCGGGCGGCGGCGTGATAGCCGATGAAGACCGGATCGAGCGGCGGCACGAGCGGGTTGTCCACTTGGAAATAACTGATGTGCTCGATGCCACGCATCGCCATATCGCTGAGCATGCCCGTGCTCGCCAGGGCCAGCAGTGTGCCGCCGTGCCCATCCGGGCTCACGGCGAGTTTGTCGCGCCGGCTCAGCAGCAGTTTCCCTCTGGTATCAACCGCGGGCGCCATGCTCTGCATGAAGAACTTGACGTCGCGTCGCGGCAGGCCGAAGAAGTCGTTCTTCCGGAAGAAGTCGCGGGTCTTTCGGTCGGTGGTCTCGCTGGTCATAATGTACCAGGGCAGGGGAGGGCCGCACGCGCGGCGGGCCGCCAGGATGCCCTCAGCGAGAATCTGAAAAAGCGGCCGCCCCGGAACCAGGCCCACAGGGTACGTGCCCTTGGGTTCGTCCGAGCCGAGGCGTGTGCCGTGGCCTCCGGCGACGACGAGTGCGGCCACCTTCCCGGCGGCCAGGAGTTCCTCGCCGAGGTCGCGCATGCGGCGTCGGCGTCGGCGTTCGGCGGCGGTGCGGGGCAGGCGGATGAAGTTCGCCGGTTCAAGATTCGGCGGCAGGCGGCCGCGGCTGCCCTTCGTTACGTGTTGGTCGATGAGTTTGGCGAGTTGCGTGAAGTCGATGTCGGCCAACTGGCCGAGCAACTTCCGGCGGCTTCTCGGTCGCAGCGTTTTCCAGAAACGCAGCACGTGTTCCTGTCCAGCGTCCGCCAGGCGCCGGCGGATGATCGATTCGTCCGGTGTATCCCGTGGCACGGGGGCTCCTTTCGCTGCCTGGCCCGCGAGAAACGATGGAGAGACCCGACACAGCGGAGCGTAGCAAAGCGTGCCCCCGGCGGCAAGCATTTTGGGCCGGCCGGCGGGATGCGGCAAAATCTTTGTCCGGCTTGTGCGTTTTGTTTGACACGTGGGGCTTTATCGGCGATAATAAAGGTAGAAGGCGTCTGTCGAAGTGCCGAGGATGTGCAGTTTTCGTAGTCTTCTGGGGGTGAAAGGGGGTGTCTGGGAACCCAATCCGAGCAAAGCATACCAGCAGTAGTGAACTGGCGTTATTTCTCATACCTTATTCCGTTGGTGGCGCCTGACGGCGCCAAGATTAGGAGGATGAACCATGAAGCGTAAAGGCTTTACGCTGGTCGAGCTCCTGGTGGTCATCACGATCATCGGGCTGCTCGCAGGCCTGTTGCTGCCGGCCGTGTACTCGGCCCTCGAAAAGGCCAACCAGGCCGCTTGCAAGAACAACCTGAAGCAGATTGGGACGGCGTGTCAGACGTGGGCCACGGGCCATCGCCAGAAGTGGCCGGACGTCCTCAACGACGGGTCGGACCAGTGGGACGACGTCGGGAGTTCCCGGACCGACCAGGTCGAGGCCAACCAGGAGATCCCGGAAGAGTCTGAGTCGCCCGACGTCGTGGACGGGCCGGTCAATTCCAATACGGCGAACTTCTGGCGGCTGGTCGCTTCGGCGGGCTTGACGGTCGAGGTGTTTCTATGCCCGTCGGCCGGCCATTTGGCCGACGACACCGTCGTCCGGTTCGATCAGGTCAAGGACTTCCGCGGGCCGCGATTCCTCAGTTACTCTTACCAGAACGTCCTCGGCCCGTATTCGCTGACGCAGACGGGGGCCGAGCAGCCCAGTGCGCTGGCGGTCATGGCCGACGCCAACCCGCAGCGCAGTGACTTCTGGGGCGCAGGCACCGGGTCGGCCACAACCGTGGACGAAGGCCCGACGGACATCAAACTGTCCCAGGAGCCCCACTTCGAGCAGGCCGACGAGACGGTCGCGTGGAACGAGCAACTCGGACAGAGCGGCATCCCCGATGGAAACGCCTGGCAGTTGAACAGCCCGAACCACAAGTTTCTGGGCCAGAACGTCCTTTACCTGGACGGCCACGTCTCGTGGAAGACGCACCCGTACTGCGGCGCCAAGTTCGACAACATCTGGCTGAAGAAGGACACGAGCGCGGAGATGGACAACACGTTCGACCCCAGGACGCTTACGGATGTTGAGGATTTCGACCTGGATGACTCCTACGACGGCGAGGAGACGCTGCCGGGCGGTTCGCTCGACGACTCGTTCCTGGTTCCGTAGGAGTTGGTTCGACAGACGCCACGGGCGGCCCCGACCCCGGCCCGCCGGGAGGGGCCGCCTTTCTTCCTGGTTTTTGCCCTCCGCGCGCGGGTCTCTAACCGCCGCCGGGAAGTTCGCACCGGCGCTCGTATGACCCACGCCGGCGGCTGGACACGAATGGAGCCGTCGGTTGATTCGAACGTGTGCCGCCGAGTTGTTGCGCGGCGGGTCTCCGGACCCGCCGCAGACATGCGGTATTGGCCGCGGTGGGTCCGGAGACCCACCGCGCAGGACCCATGTCGGACCGCTTATGCTCATTGTGCTCATCCTCCTGCCGGCCATGCCGGCCCCGGCCGCCGACTGGCCGCAGTTCCGCGGCCTGAACCGCGACGGCAAGTCGCCCGAGACCGACCTTCTGACATCGTGGCCCGAGGGCGGACCGCCACTCCTGGCAACGTTCGAAGGCGTCGGCGAAGGTTTCTCCTCGCCCACCGTTGCGGGCGGCAGGGTGTGGGTCACCGGCCGCGCGAAAGACAACACGCACGTCTTCTGTTTCAGCCCGTCCGGCGGGCGGCTGTGGCAGGTCGCCTGTGGGCCGGAGTTCACCTCCATGTGGCCGGGCTCGCGCAGCACGCCGACCTTCGATGACGGGGTGCTTTACGTCCTGACCGGCAAGGGGCGGCTGGTAGCGCTGGCGGCCGAGGACGGCAGGGAAGTCTGGAGCATCAACCTCCTGAAATGGTTTCACGCCAAACTGCCGATGTACGGCATGGCCGAGTCGGTCCTCGTCGTCGGCGACATGCTGGTCTGCCTGCCGGGCGCGCCGGAGGCGTTTGCGGTGGCGCTCAACAAGAAGACCGGCCGCACCGTCTGGGCCGCCAAGGCGGTGAACGGGCCGATCGGCTACGCCTCGGCCATCGTGGCTGAACATGGCGGCGTGCGGCAAATCATCGCCCTGACGAACAAGGGCCTCGTGGGCCTGGCCGCCGACGACGGGACGTTCCTCTGGCGACACACCGAGGGCTTCGGCGGGTTCATGGCCGAGAATGTCTTGACGCCGATCTTTCTGCGCGGCACCGTCTTCGGCGACGGCGGGCACTACGGAGGCGGCGCCGCCGTCCGACTGGACGTGGGGAACGCGGGCTTCGTGCCGACGCTCGTCTGGAAGAAGTCGGCCGGCTCCACCCACCTCGGCGGGTACGTCGAGCGCGGCGGGCACCTCTACGGCGAGACGGGGCGCGGCTGGTCGTGCGTCGAACTGGCCACCGGCACGGTCCGGTACAAGGTGCGGACCATCCGCCGCGCATCGACACTCTGGGCCGACGGACGCTTCTACTGCCTGGCCGAGAAGGGCATCATGTATCTGGTCGAAGCCGACCCGAAGGCGCACCGAACCGTCGGTGAGTTCAAGATTCCCAACGCCGGGTCCCAGACGTGGGCGTATCCGGCGATCTCGGGAGGCAGGCTGTTCATCCGCCGCCGCGACAAGGTGTTTGTGTACGACATTGCGGCCCGGCGGTAACGCGACGTTGGTCCCGCGGCGCCCCGGCGCGTCCGAAGTCCGGACCCGTCCCGGGCCGGGACCGGGAGGGTGCCTACGATGACAGCGCGAGTGGCTCTCGTTCTGGCGGTTGGTGCGGCGGCGTGGCTGACGTATGGCCCGGGCGCGGCTGAGGCCGCCCAGGACGCCCGGCGGCCGAAGAAACTCATCGCCTCGGGGTGGGACAAGCCCGACAGCGAACGCCTGCTCAAGAACCTCGCGCTGATGGAGCAACGCCCATTCGACGGCGTCATCATCGCCGCCGAAGGACGCAAAGACGACGGCAAAACCTGCCGCATGCGCACCACCTTCTCGGCGGAGCCCTGGAAACGCCGGTGGTTCGACCACACCGTCCGTAACCTGAAGGCCTGCCGGTTCACGCGGTTCACCGACAACTTCGTCCAGGTCGGCGCCAACCCCGGCAACGTGGACTGGTTCGACGATGCCGGCTGGCGCCAAATCGTGGACCACTGGCGCATAGCCGCATGGGTGGCGAAGCAGGGCGGCCTGAAGGGACTCCTCTTCGACCCCGAGCCGTACAGCCGGCCGCACGCCCAGTTCTCTTGCGCCGCCCAGCCCGAGCGTGACAAGCATACCTTCGACGAGTACGCCGCCAAGGCCCGCGAGCGCGGACGGCAGGTCATGGAGGCCGTCACCTCGGAGTTCCCCGACCCGACGCTCTTCTGCTACTTTATGAACAGTGTGTGCACGCAGGCCACGGGGCACCGCGACCCGAACCGCATCCTCCAGACGCTGACGTACGGCCTGCTGCCCGCCTTCATCGACGGCTGGCTCGACGCCGCGCCGCCGGCGGTTACCTTCGTGGACGGTTGCGAGCGGGCCTATCGGTTCAACAGCGTCGGCCAGTACCTGGAGGCGGCCGTCGGCATCCGTGGCGCCTGCCAGGAACTCGTCTCGCCCGAGAACCGCGCCAAGTACCGCGCCCAGGTCCAGGTGAGTTTCGGCACGTACCTCGACGCCTATTGGAACCCGAAAGGCTCGGAGTGGGACAAGTGGTACATCGACGGCCTGGGCGGCCCGCGCGTGGAGCGGCTGCGCGCCAACGTCCGGACGGCCCTCCGTGTGGCCGACGAGTACGTCTGGTTCTGGGGCGAGAAGTTCCACTGGTGGCCCACGCCGAACCCCCGGGTCCAAGCGAAGTCCTGGCCCGAAGCACTCCCCGGCTGTGAGGACGCCATCCGCTACGCCCGCGACCCCGTCGAGTACGCCCGGTACCGCATCGCCGAGATGGCGAAGGCCGGTACGCTCGCGAACCTGGCCGCCAACGGCGCATTCGGATCCGAGAAGGCCACCGTCGGGGGTCGCGACGACGTGTGGCGCGAGGGCGGCCGCCCCGCGGGATGGGGCGCCTGGCAGAAGAGCGGCTCGAAAGGCGCCTTCACCTGGGACCGCAAGGTCGGCGCCGAGGCCAAAGGCGCCGGCCGCGCGGCGAACGTTACGGAAGGCTGCTTCATTCAGGGGCACGCGGTCGAGCCCGGCGGGCGCTACGCCGTCGGCGCGGTGCGCAGACTGCGGGGCAGGGGGGATGCCCACATTCGCGTCCGTTGGCAGACGGCCGACGAGACGTGGACCGCCACCGCCTGCGACAAGGTGATCCTGTGCGACGGCCCCCGTGACGGGTGGGCCGAAGGGTTCGGCGTCGTCGAGGTGCCCGAAGGCGCCGGCCGCCTCGTCATCCTGCTTCTCGTGCGCGGCCAGGCGTCGGCGGAAGACGTCGCGTGGTTCGACGACGTGCGGCTGTACCGTGTGGACTGAGGCGGAGCACCCGGCGTGGCGGCAGGCGGCCGGCGACACGAAGAAAACGGGCGGCCCGATGTGAGCCGCCCGCTGCTTCTGGTAAGTCCCTCTGGCCGGGCCCCCTCATTTCCGCCGCCGGCGGAGCAGGAACCCGAGTGCCCCGAGCGCAACCAGGGCGAGGCTGGCGGGCTCGGGCGTGATCCGGACGGCGCCCGGCAGGCTGTAGTTCACGGTCATGCCCTGGGCCACGACGTCGCTGATGTCGTCGAAGGCGCCGGAGAGGTCGCCGGTGTAGGTCAGGATGGTGTACTCCTCTTCGGTCAGGAGGCCGTCGATCGAGAGGGTGCCGGCCAGGCCGAGGTCGCCGGCAACCGTAACGAGGTCGATCAGGGCGGCGTCGACTTCGACGTCGTAGACGGCGGTGGCGCCGAGCGTCAAGTCGCCGGTCACGTCGATCACGCCGATGCTCGCGCCGGGGGCCAACTCGCCGGCGACGATGATGTCGCCGACGATGGTGCCTTCGCCGGTCAGGTTGTTCAAGGGGGTCGGGACCGGGTCAAAGACGAAACCGGCCAGGTGGTCGAAGTCCACGGTGGTCTGCTGATCGATCTTGTGTGCCGTTACGGCCAGGCCGACGTAGTCCGTGCCGGTCATCGTGATGTCGTGGCTGGTTTGGAGCAACCAGGGGTCCGTGTCGTTTTCACGATAGTAGTACTCGATGGTGCTGGAGCCGGCGGCGCGCCTGATGCGGATGAACGTGGGTTCGGGGTCGCCGCCGTGATAGTTGCCGAGCGCATTGACGTCGACGGCCGTGCGATACTGGGCGCCGACGTTGTCGTTCTGGGACTGCATGCACGCGCCGAAGGCGGAGGTGTCGGTGATATCGTCGCGGATCATCATTTCCGCTTTGCGCCAGGCGTCGCTGCCGCCCGTGAAGCCCGGGGCGCGGGCGGAGACGTCGATCTCCTCGCCGGCGGCGAACTCCTGGTAGGCGAAGTAGAAGTTGTCGTTCTTGTTCCAGATATCCGAGCCGCTGCCCATGACGCTGTAGGTCGGGTGGTTTGTCACCAGGCTGCCGTCCAGGCCGTTGCCGATCTTGGCCTCCAGGAACGTGGCCGCGCCGTCGGTGGAGATAGTCAGCGTGCCGCCGAGGATGATGGTGTCGGCCCCGGTCTGCGTGATGTCGCCGCTGGCCTGGAACGAGCCGCTGGTTGCCGTGTAGGTTGACTTGTCGTAGACCCCGCACGTCATGACGCCGCTTTCGGCAACCGTCACGAGATGGCTGCCGGCGTGGACCGAGTCGTTCGTGACGGTCAGGTTCGTCAGGTTGATGTTGGTGCTCAGGTTCACCTGGCCGGCGCCGGAGACGTTGAGGTTGGCCACAGTGGCGCCGCCGAGGTTCACGGTGCCCTGGTCGACGGCCAGGTTGTCGCCCGTCACGTTGCCGGCGACGCTGAGGGTGTAGCCGTCGGTCGCTCGCATGGTCAGGGTGTTGCCGCTGTTGATGGTGACGCCGTTGCCCGCGCTGCCGAGGACGACGTCCATCGGCGCGGGCTCACCGGCCGCGCCCTGGCCGGCGGTAATGACGCCGTTGGCGTCGGCGACCACGGCGTTGTCGTATGTGACCGTATCGGGGCCGATGCCCGCCTTGGCCGACAGGAGGACGTCGCCGCCACTCAGTTTCAGCGTCGCCTCATCGAACGGGTTCGAGGCGTGGTAGCCTTCCAGGGCGCCTCCCTGGACGTCGATGGTGGCCGTCGAGGCCAAATCTGTGCCGGCGCTATCGAGCACCAGCGTGCCGGAGCCCGTCTTGGCAATCACGACGTTCGGCGCAGCGCTGCCGTCGATGGCGCCCAGGTTCATCGGCGTCTGCGGGTTGAAACCGATGGCGGTGGCGCCGGCCTCGATGGTCGTCCCGCCGGTGAAGGCGGCGCCCGCCGTACCGGCGGTGACCAGCGCGGCGTCCTGCTTCATCGTCAGGTCGGCGAAAGTGACATCGCCTATGCACTGCGACTGGAGCGTGGAGGTGCCGGCGCCAACCATCAGGCTGACGGCCGAGAAGTTGGGGGCCGTATGGCTGGCGTACATCAGGGCCGCCTCCGTCCGGGTCAGGGCGCGGGTGTAGATGACGACGTCGTCGAGCATGGCCTCCAGCCGTCGGTCATCGCCCCACTGGCCGATCGAACGGCCCTCCGTCGTGCCGCCCATGAGGACGGTGCGGTTGGGGATGCCGCCGAAACTGGAGTCGGGCTCCCCGTCGAAGTAGAACTCGACGGTGCCGTTCTTCTGGTATGTGTAGACCACGTGGTGCCACTCGTCCTGTACCATGGCATTGGTCATGGTCTTCTTGCCGCCGCCGCCGCTGCAGTCGGCCTCGATCTTGTAACTGCCGTTAATGGCGAAGTGAATAACGCCGCCGGTCCAACCGTCGTTGCTCATCAGGGCGTCGTAGGCGCCGGGCTGTGCCTGCGGGTTGATCCACATGGCGAACGAGACGGCGTCCACCTCGTCGCCCATGGCTGGCACGTCGACCCAGGTCTGGTCGGCCCGGTCGAAGTCGAGGACCTGGCCGCGGACCGGATCGGTCGTCCAGGCGGGCGTGCCGCCGATCGTGCTGACCGGTGCGTCGTAGTTGCCGGTCTCGTCGTGAGCAATCGTCGTGGTGCCGATCTCGTCGAACTTATAGTGTGCCTTCGGGTTGGAGGCCACGGTGCCGGTGCCCGGGGCGCCGACGACGTCGGCGAGGATCAGTGTGCTGCCGGTCAGGGCCAGCGTCTGGGCGTCGCCGAGCGGTTTGGTGGCGGTCTCGCCCTGGAGCGAACTGCCGTTGACCGCGAAGGAGGATCCGGCCACCGTCGAAACGCTCTCGAGGTTGAACGTGCCGCCGCCCTGGAGCGTCAAGGCGGTGGGGGTGCCGTTGTCGGAGTAACCGGCGACGGCCACGGGGCCGGGCGCGTCGACCGTGGCGCTGCCGTCGGCCTTCAGCGTCTTGATGGTGGCGGCGCCGGTCTTCAGTGTCGAGCCCCCGGCCAATTCAACGTGCCCGCCGGCGGCGGCGACCTGGGTGGTGATGTCCAGCCTCTTGTCGGCGGCGATCTTGACGATGCCGTCGTTGCTGATGGCCAGGCCGTGGGCGGCCTGGTCGGCGGCCACGGTGACCGTGTTGGCGGTGTCGATGATGGCGTCCTCGTTTGCATCGGGAGTGTTTGGTCCGGGGGTCCAGCGCGTCGGGTCGCCCCAGTTACCGGGCCCGGCGCCGTCCCAGGTCAGGTCCAGGAGATAGGCGGTGGGCCACTCGACGACGTCGAAGGAGTAATTGTTGGGCTGGCCGTCGTCGGACCGCCACAGGGTGACCTCATCGGCGGCGGTCAACGCCAGGTTGATGCTGCCGCGTGGATGCGCGGTGCCGCTTCCATCCGAGGTGGCCGATTCTCCCATAATGGACGTGCCGGAGAGGTTCCACACGCCGGAAATGGCCTCGGTCCATGGGACCGCATCGCCGCCGCCCTTTGGCTTGTTCCCCTCGATGTGCTGGACAACCATGTCCTTGTTGGGATCGGCCTCGGCGTTTTCGATGATCCAGGCGACGCCGACCTGATCGGTGTCGACCCAGACGCTGTAGGAGACGGTATCGGCTGCCGTGAGCCGGGTGTCGACGCCCTGGTCGTCGATGCCCGTCTCGGTTGCACTGTTCTGGGCGTGGATGAACGTCTTGCCGAGGTCGACCGGAGCGATGGTTACCGTCTGGTCGTTGCCTGTGGAGGTGCCGAAGTCGTACACCGCCCGGTCGACGTCCCAGTTGGAGCCGGTGAATTCCACCACCGCGTAACTGATGGCGGCGGCGGTGTCGGAAGAGACGCCGCGCGTGAACGTCGGCTCGTCGGTGGTGTCGTCCCAGGAGGAGTAGTGCATGGTCAGGTGCGTATTGTTTACGTCATCGGTACTACCGCGCTGACCCGTGATGAAGGGCACGACGTCGGCGTCGTTCACGATGCCTGCGACGGCCGCGCCCGTGGCTGCCTGGGCCGTGTTTTCGATCTCGGTCTGGTCCCGCACGATGAACTCGTTCGGGCCGCCGAGCGCGCCGACGTACTCGATGATCTCCCACGTGACGCGCGTGTTGTTGCTGTTGCTGTACCGCGCGAAGTTGACGGAGGTGAGGAGGTCGCCGGGATTGTCGATCGAGACGTTCCAGTCGGCGCTGTTCTGATTGCCTCCGCCGCTCTTCTTCCCGCCGCCCGAGAGGCGGGTGTTCACAATGCGGATGAACGCATTGTCGAGACTCGCCGGCGCTTCGTAATCGACTCCGGCCGCGATGCTGACGCCCGTGCCGGTGACGTCGATTTCGCCGCGCTGGATCTTGAACTCCCCAATCGGCCCCGCCTGGGCCGCGCCGCTTGCGGCGAGGAACATGCCGATTGCCACCAACCCTGTGATTGCCTTTGCAGCGTTCATCTCAGACCTCCTTCGAACATCGTATAAGACGGGTTCGCTCGACGTCACCCTTTCGGCTGCCGAAGCAGCCGCACCAAAGCGAGCGCGGCAAGGCCCGGCGGCGCCGGCGCTTCGGCCGACGAACGCTTCGTCCGGGCGTCTTGGCGCGTTCTGTAACTAGAGACTCTCCGCCCCGCAATTCTCCCCCGGTTCTCACGCACGGCGACACGCCGCGCGCTACCCTCTCGATATGCACGCGATATGAAGGCGCCGAAGCCCACAGCCTCGGGCCTTTCCAGTGTAATTATGACGCAAAAAACCCGAAAAGCAAACGGATAGGGTAAAAAAACCTGACGAAAACCGACTGCCGAAATGGCAGACCAGAACGGCGTGAAATACGCCTAACTCTCTGTCAGGACAGGGCTTACGTTCTCACAACGCCGCCGCCGGCCGTCCGGGCCGCCTTCAACTTCTCCGTAACCGGGGCTGCAAATCCCGTTCGGAGGACGATCCCGGCCTAAAAGGTTCCAGGAACCTTTTAGGCAAGGGGCTGCAAATCCCGTTTGGAGGGCTATCCCGGCCCGAAAGACCCGACGGGATTACCGCGCCAGCGGTGCTGCAAATCCCGTTTGGAGGGTTATCCCGGGCAACGGCGTCGAACGGGGCACGGCCTTCAGCGACCCGCCCGATGGTTGGGTCTGCCCCGAGTGCGGCGTCGGGACCAATGCCACCCGCCGTCGCCAAGGCGGTCGCATCGAGATAGTGCAATGGTGACCCCAACGGGACTTGAACCGGTGAACCACGTCAGCCCGCGTCGTCGAAATCGTATCCCTGCTTCACAAGCATCGCCCGAACGTTGGCCACGAACTTGCGCGCATCGGCGAGCAGGGCCTCGGCCTCCTCGGCGTCAATAGACGTGAGGCCGTAGTCGCCTTTGCCTCTCAGCGCGAAGGCCCGGTTGAGCGTGCGGAACATCTCCTTATCAAAGGGGCCGTCCTTCACGAACTCACGGCCGAAGCGCGCAATGACCGCCGAGTGCTTCGAGAACTGCAGATCACGGTCGAGGAGAGCGGCGCTGGCCGCGTAGAACGTCGCGTAGTAAGCGCGCGAGACTGCGATCCGATAGTGACGGCCTTGCATAAGTTCGCCGACGGCCTGCAGGTCTTCCTCGGCTGCGCCGATGAGGCGGTGCACCTCGTTCTCTTGGTTCAAAGCGGTACCCCCTCCCGCTCCACCGCCCCGAAGACCATGAACCCTGCCCGTTCGGTGGCGATGCTCTCGGACAGGATGATAGGGCAGATTACGTAATCCCATTCCAGAGCGAGATCGCCTGCGATGTCATAGATGGCCTCCCGCGTCGGGAACGTGTACGCCGCATCGGGCAGGATGACCAGCAGGTCCACGTCCGAATCAGGTTCGGCGTCGCCCCGGGCGCGGGAGCCGAAGAGGATGAGGCGGAAGTCCGGGCCGATGCGCTCGACGAGGGCCCGCTTGATCTCGGCAAGGGCCTTGCGCAACCGCTCATCCGTGATCCGGTCCATCGCTTCGGACCGGTCTGAGTGCACTGACATGGCGGTGCCCCCAACGGGTTCCCGTAAGTAGTATACCGATGCTCCGCTGTAAGTCAACGACCTGCGGGGGCACGCGCCCAAAGCCATATTGAAAGAGGACCGCGATAACCGCGGTCCCCTTCGATTCTGGTGACCCCAACGGGACTTGAACCCGTGTCGCGGCCTTGAAAGGGCCGTGTCCTAACCACTAGACGATGGGGCCACGTTTGTCCGTTTCAAGTGAGGGAGCAGGGACTCGAACCCTGGACCCACGGCTTAAAAGGCCGTTGCTCTACCAGCTGAGCTACTCCCCCGATCAGGACGCGGCATTGTATCGGCCGCGCGCGGCCTTTGCAAGGGCCGGCGAGGTTTTCTCCTGCTCGGCGGCTTGCCTTGCGGCTGCGGGCCGGGACAATCGCTCTCCGCCCTTATCTATCGGCTTCGGAGGATGGTGGACGTGATGTCTATGGGCCGCCTTCATCGCTTTGACAGGAGACCCGTGGCGAAAGGCGCCGGTCCGCTCGGACCGCCGCTGCCCGTGCCGTGGGCGATCTTCTCGAAGATCCGGGAAGCGCCGGAGACCCGGAAGCGTGCCGCATGAGGCCGCGGCGTCCGACGGCGACCGCCGGGGGTTGGGGGCGTGCCGCCGGTGCTGGCAGGGGGTGTGGCAAGTTTTTCTGGTCCCGATACATCGGGACAGGCGGTTGTAGCGCCG
>CAYVAM010000107.1:0-13896 GCA_964449275.1 uncultured Anaerolineales bacterium | reverse complement strand
ACGAGGTAGCCGTCGAGGAAGGCGCCACGATCGTGCGCGTCGGGTCGGCGCTGTTTCGGTGAACGCGCCGCGCAAGCGCGGCGGCTAACCACCTACCGCCTACTCATCCGCCGAAGTACCGCCGCACGACCTCGCGATCTTCCGGCCGCACGTCGGCGGGAAAACGGGCGCCGCTTATCCCCACCGCGGCGCCTACCCCGTTTGAGGCAGCGGTCGCCGGCTGATCCTCGACCGGCCGCGCGGCGCGACCTGCGACAGCCTCGGCCACCGCCGGCGGGACCGATCGCGGCAGGCCGAGCGTCCGCCGGGCCTGGCCGACGGCCGCTACCACCGCCGCGACGCCACCCGAGCCTTTCTCGCCGAGCGCGTCGGTCAGCGCGGCAGCCAGACGGTCGAAGGCTTCGCCCGCCTTCGGGTCGCCGTTGCGGACGGCATCGGCGGCGGCGGCCAGTGCCCGTTCGAGGTCCGTCAGTTCCGCCCGTCCTGCGGCTGCGGCGGCGCCGGTGAGGCTGTCGGCCAGGCGCTGGCGTGCCTCCGGCGGCATGCCGCCCGATCCGGCATCCGAGACCAGACGCTCCGCCAGAGCGGCCGCTGCGCCCGCTGCGCCGGAAGAGTCCCCTCTTGATGCCGCGCGGACGATCCGCCGCATGTCCGGATCGTCGATCTCGGTCACGGCCCGAAGCGTTTCCCGGCGGGCGCCCTCGGCCCGGGCCACCGACTGGTACACCGCCGACGTGGCCCGCTGCGCGTCGCCCTGCCGCGCGCCGGCATCCCGGAGCCGGGCGATGGTCCGCTCGAGGGTCTCGCGGATCGTCGGAGTGATTGTCCCGTCGCGGGGAAGGTTCTCCAGCGCGAGCGCCGCCCGTTGGGCCGCCCGTGGCTCAACCGGCGGACCGGCCAGAGGCGGCACAAACGCCGCCGCCGCCAGAACCAGGACGGCCAACAGCACCGCCTTCCCGCGTGTGCCAAGACTCGTCGCAAGCGGCAGGCGCCGGGCGTCCAGGTGCTCGGCCGCCTCGCGGGCCTGGTCCAACAGGCGACCGTCCAGGAGACCGGGGTGCCGGCCCTTAAAGACTTCGAGCGCCGTGGCGAGACGTTCTTTCAGATGCCCCGCCCGGTCGGCCGCCAACGCCGCATCCCGCAGGGACGCGCCCTCGAGCAGCCGGATCACGAAAAGATCCACGAACCCGAACGGAACGAGGACGAGCGGCAGCACCGGATGGGCGGCCCACACGGGCAGGACCTGCGGCACGAGAATCCGCACGAGCGTCAGCACGCCGCCTGCGACCGCGCCGACCAGCGCACCGACCAAGCCCGCTTCCGCGGCGCGCACCATCACCAGGCGGCGGCGGACGGGCTTCAGGCCGGCGATGAGCGAGTCCATGGCATGTGCCTTGGTCGAAGGTTTGCCGTACTATTGTACGATACGCTGAACGCGCCGCGCAAGCGCGGCGGCTAACGGCGTCTTTACGGCCTCGCAACACCAACGCGGTATTAGTATTGCCGTCGGCGGCGGGAGGAGGGGATGCCCAGTTCATCTCGGTACTTGGCGACTGTGCGGCGGGCGATATCGACCCCGTCACCGCGAAGCCGGGCGACGATCTGCTCGTCCGAGAGCGGTTTGGCCTTGTCCTCGGCGTCCACGATGGCTTTCAAGTGGACACGGACGCGGTCCCAACTGACCCGCTCGCCCTCGGCGGTCTCGGTGCCGCCCATGAAGTAGTTGCGAAGGGCGAAGATGCCCCACGGCGTGTCGGCGTACTTGTCGGCAACGGCCCGCGAAATCGTGCCGACGTGCAGGCCGACGTCGTCGGCCACCTGCTGCATCTTGAGCGGCAGAAGGTGATCCGGCCCGTCATCGAAGAACGGCCGCTGGAACTTGACGATCGATTCCGTGACCCGCCGCAGCGTATCGCGCCGCTGCTGGATGGCGTCCATGAGCCAGCGTGCGCCTCGGATGTTCTTCGCCACGAACTGGCGGGTCTTGTCGTCGAGGTCGCGGCGTTTGACGAGTCGGCGATACACGCGGCTGATATAGAGTTCGGGCGTGTCGCCCTTTTCGACCGTCACGACGTAATCGCCGAGTTCGTCGTCCCAGGCGATCCGCACGTCGGGGATGATGGGCGGCGTGCGGTGCGGGTTGACGGCGCTGCCGGGTTTGGGGTTCAGGCGCCGGATGCGTTCGATCGCCTGCTTGATCTCGTCGATCGGCACGCGGAGGGCCTTGGCCATTTGCGGGTAACGGTTGGCCTCGATGTCGCGGAGATGGTCGCGGATGATGCGGACTTCGAGGGCGTCTTCTGGCAGGCGGCCGGGCCCGCCGCCGTACACGGGATCGGCGGCCAGTTGCAGGAGCAGACACTCCTGGACGTTGCGTCCGCCGACGCCGGCCGGCCCGACGCCCTGAACGAATCGCAGTGCCTCGTCCATCTCTTCGAGCGTGGCCGCCGGCTCGGCCTGGTCGGCGAGTTCCTCGAGCGTGGCGCGGAGGTATCCGTTGTCGTCGAGGTTTCGGATAACGAGTTCGCCGAGTTCGCTGCCTCTGGGCGGCACGTCTTCGAGTCGCCAGAGGTTCAGCATGTACTCCTGGAGGGTCTCGCCGATGGCGGGCGTATTGGCCATCGCCTCGGCCTTGGGGTCCACGGCGCCTGAGACCGGGCGCCGGCGCCACGCGCCGGTCTCCTCGAAGTGGGACTCCCAGCGTTGGACGATCCTCGAGAGCCGCTCGAAATCATCCGGCCCGCCGTCCTGCTGGACCACCAGGTCCCGCTCGCCGTCGGCGTCTGTGCCGGACGGCTCTTCGGCCTGACCCGCGTCCGCGACCGCACCATCGTCGCCGGCGCGCATCTCGATGACGGGGTTGGCGATGAGTTCCTGGTCGATGCGTTCCTGGAGGGCCATGAGCGGCAGTTGAAGGATTTCCATGGCCTGGATCATACGGGGGGCCAGGATCATCCGCTGTTCGAGCCGCTGCTGAAGTGATGTATCGAACCGCATGTTACGACCCTACGTCCTGTCGGCCGCGAAGGGCGTCGGCCAGCATGCCCGGGTTGGCGTAATCGAGGCTCGCGCCGGTCGGCAGGCCGCGAGCCAGACGTGTGATCCGCA
This sequence comes from uncultured Anaerolineales bacterium, assembly GCA_964449275.1. Classification (GTDB taxonomy): domain Bacteria; phylum Planctomycetota; class Phycisphaerae; order FEN-1346; family FEN-1346; genus JAUVZF01. The sequence continues at coordinate 10,788 of CAYVAM010000107.1, read as the reverse complement.
CGCCCGCGTCCTTCAGGTGGTCGGCCACGCACAGGGCCGTCCCGTCTCCCTCGGCCGTCGCGCTCAGGGCCAGGATGACTTCCTGGACCTCGGCTTCGGCGGCGCGGCGTTCAAGGCGCGCCAGGTCGAGCCGCTCCGGCCCCACGCCATCCATCGGTGCGATCAAACCGCCCAGGACGTGATACACTCCGTCATACCCGCCCGTGGCCTCCAAGCGGATGATATCCCTCGCCTTTTCCACAACGCACAGGCGCGAGCGGTCGCGGCGGGGACTGGCGCAGATGGCGCACGTGTCGCCCTCGGCCATGCCGCCGCACTCCGAGCACCGGCCGACCTTGGTCTTGATGTCGTGTAGCGCTTCGGCCATGGCGGCGGTTTCGGCGGCGTCGGCGTCGAGAAGATAGAACGCCAGCCGCTCGGCCGTCCGCCGGCCGATGCCCGGCAGTTTGCCGAGCGCCGCGATGAGTCGCTGCATTGATTCGGTGTAAGCGTCCATGACGAAATGCCTTCCCGCTCCCTTACGGTCGCGGCTAGTTCGTCGTGACTAGCCGCGACCGTCAGCGAGCGGGACGCGGCTCGGTGCTTCGCGCTCCGCCGCTACTGGCCGAGCAGGCTTTCGAGCCCCGGCGGCAAAGGCAGCCCGCCGAGGAGTTTCGAGAACTCCTGCCGCTGGAGGTCCCGTGCCTTGTCCATCGCCTGGCAGACGGCCGCCTTGACCATATCCTGGAGCAGTTCGACGTCGTCGGCGGCGGCTTCGGGCTCGATCTTAAGGTCCACGAGTTCCATCCGCCCGTTGGCCTTGGCGATGACCATCCCTCCGCCGGCCGATCCTTCGGCAATCTGCCGGGCGAGTTCCTCCTGAGCGGTCTGGACTTTGGCCTGAAGGCCGCCCAGGTTCTTCATCATGCCCATCAAGTCACCAATTCCTGTCATGCGGGTTGTCGCCTCCACACCTGTTGCGTGCGACCGAACGTATCAGCGCCTCCATCCGCTCCCTTGCGGTCGCGGCTCGGATAGCCACCGCGCGAGGGAGCGCGTCATCGCGGCACGGGGTTACCCGGACCTTCCGGTCCGGGCTCGACGTTCAAGATGCGGCCTTCGAAGATGTCCACGGCTTTCCGGACGACGGGGTCGTTCATGGCATCCTGGAGTTTTCCGCGCCGGTCGGGCGGCCTCTCATCGCCCGCGGGGCTGTCTACGGCCGGCGTGGGCGGCTTTTTTTTTTCGTCCGACGGCGGCGCATGTTCCGGCTCCGCCGAGACCGAGGCGCCCCGCCCGGTCGAGCCGGCCACGGCACGGGCCGTACCCGTGCCTGGGTCGCCCGTGGCGACCGGCGCAGCGCCGGCCAGCGACGCCTCGAGCGCTTCCAGCCTCGCCACGACCTCCGGCAGCGGCTCCATCTCCGAGAGCGACGCCATCCGGACGATAGCCAGTTCCGCAATCGGCCGCACATCGACCACCCAACGGGCCCGCGTCCGCGCCTCGCCGAGGTACCCGAGGCACGCCACCAGGGCCGGCACGGAGAGTTTCTCCGCTTCCTCGGCCAGACGCGCGCGGTCGGGACCGAAGGCGTCGAGGAGTTCCGCCTCCGGGCCGCACGTCTTCACGACCAGTAGGTCGCGGACCTGGCGCATCAGTTGTTCGAGGAGCGATCTGATGTCGGTGCCGCCGGCCAGAAGGGCGCCGAACCGCCCGAGCGCGCCGCCGGGGTCGCCGTCGGCGCACGCGCCGATGACCGCCAGGACCTCTTCGCCTGCGGCTGCGCCGACCGTCTCGCGGACCGCGTCGAGGGTGACCACCCCGTCGCCGACGGCGATGACCTGGTCGAGGAGCGTGATGGCGTCGCGGACGCTGCCGCGGCCCTCGCGGGCGATGGCCTGGACGGCCTCGGCCCGGGGCTTGACCTTCTCCTTCTTGCAGATCATCTTGAGGTGGGCGGCGATGAGGTCCGTCGGGACCGCGCGGAAATCGAACCGCTGGCACCGCGACAGGACCGTCGCGGGGAGTTTTTCGGGCTCGGTCGTCGAGAAGATGAACTTGACGTGTTCGGGCGGCTCTTCAAGCGTCTTGAGGAGCGCATTGAACGCGCTCGATGAGAGCATATGCACTTCGTCGATGTAATAGATTTTGAACCGCGCCCGCGCCGGACGGTAGTGGGCGTTGTCGCGAATTTGCCTGACGTCATCGACGCTGTTGTTGGACGCGCCGTCGATTTCCAGGACGTCCATGTCGTCGCCGCGGTGGATGGCCTCGCAGATGTCGCACTTCCCGCACGGCTCGGCCGTGGGGCCCTTCTCGCAGTTCAAGGCACGGGCAAGGATCCGCGCCACGGTCGTTTTGCCCACGCCGCGCGTGCCGCAGAACAGGTACGCATGCGCGACGCGGTCGTGCTCGATGGCGCTGCGCAGCGTCTGCACAACGGGGTCCTGGCCGACGACCTCGTCGAAGGTCTTGCTGCGATACCGCCTTGCCAGAACCGTGTATGCCATTCGTAGAGCGTCCCCGCGTCAATCAGGCCATTTGGGATTTCCGTAACCGTCTCGCCGCCGCGTCAGGGAAGACCACCCCCGCTCCCTTACGGTCGCGGCTAGTCAGGTCATCGCCGGTCGCGGCTAGTCAGGTCATCGCCGGTCGCGGCTAGTCATCGCCGGTCGCGGCAGGGAAGACCCCCGGCTGCTCCCGCAGCCGGCTCGGCAATCCGAAATAAGTATGGCCGTGCACCTTCCCTCGACAGGCGACGCTCGCCGGGTGACGTGCTCCGCGGCTCCGGCCAGATAGCCCCACGGCGCCTGGATCTTCCGATTTAGGGCTGCTGCCTTCCGGCCCTGACCCGGTTCACCGGCGACCCATCGCATGGGATCCAACCCTCAACGCCCGGTGGCCCGCTCCCGTGCGGACGCCTCGAGCCTCAAGAAGGGATTCAGCCCTGCTGTAGCGGGTTGCAGGTACAGGGGACCGCTGACCCCCCGCCTAGCACGGCCATCTTTCCCTCTCTCAAAGAGCATGTGTGCAAACCGCGTACCACGGCGCGGCGTTTTCCGCACGTGCCATAAGTATACCAAAAAAGTGCGACAAAGCAAGCGCGCGAAGCGCGAGGGCGGTTTGGGGAATGGGTGTGTGTTCGCTACATTTCCTTCCCTCGATTGCCGATGGTGTGTATAATGCCACGTTCGTGCCGCACCCCGCGGCCCGCTTGCGGGCGGCGCCACTGAAAGGTAAGGCGTTGCGGCGGGTCGCCGCGGCGACCGACGGCCTTTGCGAAACGGAGGTGAACAGCGGTGTTTCGTCCCCAGATCAAGGTTCTCGACTGCACGATCCGCGACGGCGGGCTGGCGAACGATTCGCATTTCGACATCCAGACCGTCCGCGCGGTCTATGAGGCCTGCTGCCAGGCCCATATTGATTACGTCGAACTGGGTTACCGCAACTCCAAGGAGATGTTCGACCCGAAGGAGTTCGGCCCGTGGCGGTTCTGCGACGAGAAGGACCTGCGTGCGGCCACCGACGGCATCGAGAACCCCGGCACCAGGATCTCGGTCATGATGGACGCGCACAAATCGGACCCCAACGACATCATCCCGGCCGCCGAATCGGTTGTCGATACGATCCGCATCGCCACGTACGTCAAGGACATCGACAAGGCGATCTCCATCGAGAACGTGGCCCACGAGCAGGGGTACGAGACCACGATCAACGTCATGGCCATCTCGACCGAGTCGGACTGGGAACTCGACCCGGCCCTGGAGCAGGTGGAAAAGGAGGCCCACGTCGTCGCGTGTTACGTTGTCGATTCGTTCGGGGCGCTCTACAGCGAGCAGGTGCATTACCTGGTCCAGAAGTATCAGCGAATCGTCCCGAGTTGCGAGGTGGGCGTCCACATGCACAACAACCAGCAGTTGGCCTTCGCCAACACCATCGAGGGGATCATCAAGAACGCCAACTTCGTTGACGGGACGATTTACGGCCTCGGCCGCGCGGCAGGCAACTGCCCGCTGGAACTGCTGCTGGGGTTTCTGAAGAACCCGAAGTTCGACCTGCGGCCGGTCCTGGACTGCGTGGCCGAGACCATCAAGCCGCTCCAGAAGCAACTCGACTGGGGATATATGGTCCCCTACATGATCACCGGCACACTGAACCAGCACCCGCGCTCCGCCATGGCGTGCCTCAAGACCGACCAGCGCGACGAGTACCGCGCGTTTTACGATAAGATGCTGGAACTGGTGGAGTAGCCGCCACCGACCACATCCGAGTCAGACGGGCAACCCCATCAAACGCCAAGGGTTCCATTCGTGACGTGTGCCACGGCCGGTCTTGTCCGGCCGTGCGTTTTTTCGCTGCGCGAGACACGCCTGCCACACGTAGGCCGGGGCACGCCCCGGCCTACATGCTGTTGACCAGTCCTGCCGCGGCACGCCCCGGCCTACATGCGCGCACGACGGCGCCCGCGAGAGCAGGGGGGATACCCTCACGGGCGCCTGAGACACTACTGCACACCCATCACGTCCGGGTGCTGTAATAGCCGCGTTGTGAGACCGTGTCGGCTTACATCTGGGGCGGCGGCATCTCGGACACGACACCGAAGATCGCCAGGCCGCCGGTCAGGATCGCGATGATCCAACCGACAATGCTGAGATAGCCCAGGATGAGCCCGGCGATGGCCATGCCGCGGCCGCCCTGGCCGGATGTCTTGATCCGTCCCAGCGCCATGTGTCCCATGACAGCGGCGGCGATGCCGGCTCCGGGAACGCAGCCCACAATGCCGCAGATGAGGCTGGCGATGGCCAGACCGTTGGTGCCTTTGGGGGCAGCAGGCGGTGGCGGTTCCATTGCCGGTTCGGGGGGAGAAGGTGCTTCGGTCATGTTCAACTCCTTTCACGCGAGTGCTGCGTTACGGTTCGTGCACGGGCAGGGCCGACAGGCCCAACATGCGTTGCCTGGGTTTTGCGGCCCAGGCGGCCCACGACGACGTGAACCCGGCCCACTGGCCCGAGCGAACCACCCTCAAGCGCCATTCTGCCATAGCGCTGGAAGGTGTCAAGCACAATCTTTGTGGTTTTTTTCGCTTCACCCACAATCTGTTGGGGGAGGGAAGATACTTCGGATTGCGGATTTCGGATTGGCGAGGCCCAACCGCGCTAGTGTTCGGTTACTCCTCAAATGATGGGTGCCACTGGCGGCTTGTCCGCCAGTGCCTTTCTGCTGCTCGCCACACACTGGCTGACAAGCAGCCAGTGGCACCCGGCAAATGAGCAGTCACAGAGCACTAGCAGGCCGCTAAAAAAGTCGGCGAGAGGCGATGATATGGACGCTCTGCGATTCTTACATCCACGTTTTCGGTGCCTAAAAGGACGTTTTATATCCGGCAAGATCCGTTTTCGGCACTCTCGAACCCCTTCTTTAGCGGCCTGCTAGGGCGGCGGGGCCTCTGGCGCCGCGGACGCTTGTCCGGCCTTCGGGTCCCAGACGAGCCGGTCGAGTCGCTCGGGCGGCACCTGCCGGATGCGGCCGTCGAGGAACCCGATGACGTACCCGCCGGTGTGTCGCGGCGCGGGCGGCAGGAGGTCGCGTCCGCCGGCGAGCGGGCTGCCGGGGGCGCACTCGAACAGCAGGACCGTATCGCCGGCGCGTGCCACGTCGTAGGTCTCGGCGAGGGCCACGGCCCGGTTCATGGCAATCGCGCGGCCGGCGCCGGGGTCGGCGGGGTCGGTCAGGATGTCGAGGTCGGTGATGAGGCCCTCTGCCATGAGGGCGTCCGGCCACGAGTCCGGCGGCGGCAACCGGCCGTCGTGCTCCGCGCTGTACGTCGTGGCCGCCATGCAGAGGACCTTAATGTGGCTCGTGAACTGGGCCTTGTCGGCGAACTCCCCGGCCTTGCGGACGCCGAAATACACGGTGCCGCCAATGGCGGCGAGCAGGATGAGGCCGATCACGAGGGTGATGATCGAGACGATCAGGCCGGCGGCAGCCACGCTCTGGCCGCCCATCTGCCCGGCGCTCGCGCGAATCTTCCTTCGGGCCACGATGGCAAGGATGAGGCCGACCAGGCCGCCGAGACCGAACGTACAGACCCCCGCGATGCCGCAGATGAGGCTCGCGACGGCCAGGCCGCTCGCTTTCGGCGCGGCCGGCGGTGGGCCGGGTGGCGCTTCGGGTGAGGCCTGTGTCATGCGGCTCTCCTTACGATGGGTTCAAGAGAAGATTCGGCAAGAGGCCCTTCTGCGTGTATCCATCTTCGCGGGGGCGGCGACGGCTGCAAGGGATTTTTCGGAGGTCTGGGCGCAAGCCACAGAACGTACAACGCACGGCCGGACAAGACCGGCCGTGGCACAGGTGCGGTTCCACCGGCGACTGCCCGCCGGCAATTCGTCTTGCTCCGTGGCGGGCGGGGGCCTACAATTCGCCGTCGCCATAGCGGCTTCGGCGCGCCGTCGGCCGGACTGCACGGCTACGCACCGGGGGTCAGATTCCTACACCGCTGAGAAGGGCGAGGTATTCGTGAAATCGATTTACGTCCATGAGCGGACGCTGCCTCAAGGTTGGGAGACGGCCGTCCGCCGGTGCTGGGACGAGGGGGCACGGTTCCAGACGCAGTACGATAAGGCCGGCGATCCCGAGAGCCGCGACGTCGCCTGCCTCATCCACGTCACGGAGCCGTTTGCCGAACCGCGCATCCACAAGGCGTTTCCCGGCGGCCTGGAGGACCTGGAGTCATACCGGGCCGAGGTGCTCTACGGCGTGCACGACCACTGGGTCGCCCCCGAGGAGGGCAAGTGGGAGTACACCTACCACGAGCGTCTGCGGGCGTACCGGGTGCCCGGGCTCGACGAGCCGATCGACCAGATTGCGGAGGCGGTGCGGCTGCTTCGCCTGGCGCCGTACACGCGGCGGGCCCAGGCGGTGACGTGGCAGGCGTGGCAGGATGTCGGCATCGCCGACCCGGCGTGCCTTCAGCGGATGTGGTTTCGCGTGGAGAAAGACGAGGCGGGCGGGCCGGACCGGCTGAACCTGGCGGTCCACATCCGCTCGAACGACGCATTCAAAGCAGCATTCATGAACATGTTCGCCTTCACGGAACTCCAGCGACAGGTGGCGGGGGAGTTGGGCGTTCAGCCGGGCGAGTACGTCCACGTGGCCGACAGTTTTCACATCTACGGCTCGTATTTTGCGGAGTTCGAGGGGTTCCTGAAGATGATCGAGGCGCGGCCGGACCGTTACTTCACGAGCGAGTTTGCGCGGCCGATGTTCGCCGACGGCGTACGCCGGCTGCTCGCGGAAGAGGACCTGCCGGACGAGAAGCGGGCCGTGATGCAGACGCGGCTCGAAGAACTCAAGGCCGCAGGGGAGGCGTGATGGCCCAACCGCCGACCGACTCGGGCGAGGAACGACGCAACCGGGACCGCCTGGAAACGGATGCGTTCTACCGCTCTCCGTTCACGGTGGTGGGCCGGGTCCGCAGTTTCCGCCATGCCTTTATGGGTATATGGTTCGTTCTGCGGAGCCAGCACAACGCATGGCTTCATGCGGTGGCCTCGGCGCTGGCGCTCGTTCTGGCGGCCGCGCTCCACATCAGGGTCCAACCGTTGACGCCGGGCGAGTGGGCCGACCTGGTGATCGCGATCGTGCTCGTGTGGGTGGCGGAGGCGTTCAACACCGGCCTGGAGGTCCTGGCCAACGCGGTCTCGATCAAGCGGCACCCGGTCCTGAAGATTGCGAAAGACGTGGCGGCGGCGGCGGTGCTGATGGCCGCCATCGGGGCGCTCGTCGTCGGGCTGATACTCTTTGTGCCGCGCATCGTCCTGCTGATCGACCGGATGAGCGGCGCGGACTGAGAAGGGCCCCGGAGGATCGTCGAGGGGAGTGCTGCGTCCAGGCGGTCCGACGTGAGTGTTGCGCGGTGGGTCTCCGCAACCCCCGCGTGTTCGACGCGACTGTCGCGGCAGGTGCTCCAGACCCGGCGCGCTCACACGTCAAGGGACTTCCCTGCGGGCGCTTAGGCCCCCAGCCGGCGTTTGCATTCATCGAGGATGTCGGCCGTGCGGCTTGCGCCGACGCGGGTGACGCCGAGGGCGCGGACCTCGAGCAGCCTGTCGAGGTCGCGGACGCCGCCGGCCGCCTTGACCTGGACGTGTTCGGGCGCGTGGGCGCGCATCAGGATGAGGTCCTCGTCCCTCGCCCCTCCGCTCCCGTAGCCTGTGGAGGTCTTGACCCAATCGGCCGCCAGGTCGCCGCAGACCTCACACAGGTGCTTCTTGTGCTCGTCGGCGAGGTAACAGTTCTCGAAGATGACCTTGACCTTCTGCCCGGCGTCGTGGGCGGCGTTGACGACGGCGCGGATGTCGTCGCGGACGTAGTCCCAGTCGCCGGAGAGGACCTTCGAGATGTTGACGACCATGTCGAGTTCCTCGCCGCCGTCGTCGAGGGCCTGCTCCGCTTCGGCAAGTTTCATGGCCGTCGTGTGCCCGCCGTGCGGAAAGCCGATGGTCGTGCTCGCCTTGACGGTGCTGCCCGCCAGGACCTCGGCGCAGCGCTTCAGGTAGTACGGCATGATGCAGACGCTGGCGACGTTGTAATCGAGGGCCAAGCGGCAGCCGGCCTCCAGGTCCTCGGCGGTCAGTGTGGGGTTCAAGAGCGAGTGATCGATCATCTTGGCGATGTCAGCGTACGTGTAGTCCATCGTGTTCTCCCGGAGTCGAGGCCAGTTCGCGGCTGGGTGTTTTCCTCGCGCGGCGGTTAATCTTGCCCGCCGCGCATCACGGCGCACGTCAGCGGCGGGTGCCCCACCTTGCGCGGTGGGTCTGGAGCACCCACCGCGCCCTCGACCATACCCCGAAACCGGCGGCGCTGCAAGTCGGCGGCGCAACACGCGAAGCACCTTCCGAGACCGAAGCACGCACAGGAACCGACGGGGCATCGCGGCTATATGCTTCACCCCACACGCCGAGTCTTCATGGATGCGCCGCCGCCTGCGGCTTCGGCTCGCGCCGGGCCGTCCAGCGGACGGCGCGGAGCAAAAGATCGTGCAGGCCGTCGGTCTGCTCGGGATGCGGGCTGAAGACGATAGCCCGCCCTTTGCCGAACTCGCCGCTGACGATGGCGGGCGTGTCGATCATGGTCTTGGGGTCGGCCCCATTCTTGCCGACGCCCGTCCGGAACCACGCCAGGACGGTGTACGGGGGCAGGCCTTCTCGCTTGCCGGGAGCGAGGATGGGGCCCTGGGCGAAGCGGATCTCGAGGCGCGCCGCGTCGGGCCTCCCGAAGAGCGTCCGGCCCTGGGGCGTGAGTTCGATCTGGACCTGGCCGTTTCCCCGCCGCCAGTGTTTGCGGTCGATGCTTTCAGCGCTGACGACGCCCAGCGACCACGAGTAGTTGCTCGTGGCCAGGTACGCTCCGGCACAGACGCCGATGTACCCGCCGCCGCGTTCGACGAACTGCTTGACGGCCTTGCAGCCGTCCTCCCCGAGTCCCTTGGCCTGTCCGCTCCCGCTTCCGCCCCCAAAGATGATGGTGTCGAACTGGTCGAGGGCGCCGTCGCGGATGTCGTCGGGGCACACGCGGCGGAGGATGACGTGCGGCGGTGTCAGGATTTTCGCGAAGCGCGGCGGGGTCTTGGTCGTGCTGGTGCCGGGGCCGTCGTAGACGGCGGCGTAAACGGTCGTCGGTGTCGGCCGCGCCGGGGGCACCATGCGGTTGTGGTCGGCGGCGGTCACCCCGAGGTGTTTGAGGAGCGTGTGGACCATGATGCGGTGCTGGCGCGTCCGCAGCGCCACGTGCTGATCCTTATACGTGGTTTCGAGGATGAACGCCCGTGCGGGGAGCCGTTCGCCGCAGGCGCGGGCGAGCGACCCGTTGGCCCCGCCGCGAAGGCGGGCGAACTTCCGCTCGGGGTCGGTGACGGCGGTGTTGACGGCCTTGAGCATCAGGTCCTGGAGTGCGGCGGTCTCGGGGTGCGGCACGCGGATGACGCTGGAGCCGACGCTCTTGGACCCTGCCGAGCGGAAGCCGGAGCCTTCGTGCAGGTCGAGGGTGTAGTCGGGCTTGTGTTTCCGGACGAACGCCCAGAGGGCCTTGGCGGCCGGGCCGCGCGCGGTGTTCTCCTTCCCGCTGAGAGGGAAGTTGCGGTTCAGGTCGGCCAACTCCTTCGCTTCGCCTGGCATGGCGCGGGTTGCGGCCTTCAGGCCGGGGACGTTACAACGGGGGACGAAGATGATTCGCCCCTTGGCGAGTGGCCAGTGACGGATCTGGTCGACCGCCAGGGCGCCGGCTGGCTCGTTGCCGTGGACGCCACCCGTCACGAGGACGGTCGGGCCTTCGGCGCCGCTGTCGCTGATCCAGTAAGGTGTCTGCCACTTGGTGCCTGCGGCGATAAGACCGCTTGAGGTCTTCGCGTCGGCCAGGACGCCGGCCGGGACCGCCGCGACCAGCAGCAGAAGGGTAAGCATACGAAGCCGTCTCATGCCGTCCTCAATTGCCTTTCGATTCAGTCCCAGGTTGGTGCGTCTGCCTGCGGTTCATCGAAGCGTTAAACCTACAGCGCCACTTACCGCGATCCCGCACGGCGGGCCGGCAAGGCCGACGCACGCTGAGTGCGCGGCAGGTGCGGACCTTACTTCTTCCCGCCCTCTTGCCCGGCCATCCCTTTCGCGACGTTGCCCGCGAAGTAGACGGTCTGGGTCGGGAAGGCGATCGACAGGCCCAGCCGTTTCACGGCCCGCATGATCGCCAGGTTCACCCGCTCCTTCGTCTCGAGGTGCTCGAGGTACGGGATCGCCTTCGTGAAGTAGATGACCT
>CAYVAM010000106.1:0-13915 GCA_964449275.1 uncultured Anaerolineales bacterium | reverse complement strand
GCCCAGCCGACAATCGTCTCGATTCCCGACACCGAGGTGGAAGCCATCGAATGACGCTCTTCCGCAACGGGCACGAGTTCGCGCTGTGCATTAGGTGCTGTCCGCCGCTTGGGCATCGCGCGCCGTTTATCTACGCGCAGATGGCAGGGCTGGCCAGTGGGCAGAGGCCCGTCATCGGAAAGGTGGATACGGGCGCGTTCCGCACGGTGCTGAACTTCGACACGGCGCGGATCCTCGGCATCTTCAAGCCGAAGGAGGACGCGATCGGCAAAGGCACGGCCAGGACGGCCTCGGACACCGAGTTTGAGTACTACGTTCATCAGGTGCTTGTCACGCTGGTTGACGAGCAAGAGAACCGCGTCTTCTTCCCGCTCAAGGCCGCCTTCGCCGAAAAGGTCAAGCGCAACCTCTTCGGTATCGATTGGCTGTCGCATGTCTGCCTGGCCGTAGACAGCGAGGCCGTGCACCTGCTCAGGGATTAGGCTGCGACGCTCGCTCCGCTCGGGGAAAAGGGGACATTCTACTTTTCCGGCTCCTTCGCCCGACGGCCACAGGGCGGCAGCGCCGATTCCAGGCTCAGTCACGATTAAAAAAGTGGAATGTGCCCTTTTCTCCTGTCCCCTTTCCCGTGATGTCAAGCCCCGGGCCAAGAGCAGCGTGGGTGCAGAGCACCCACCCTACACGTCACTCGTCCAGCGACTCCACGTACTGCCGCACGCTATCCTGCCACGGGGGGAAGCGGAAGCCGACCGTCTCGGCGAGGCGGGTGGTGGAAAGGACGGCGCGGGCGGGGCGGTGGGCGGGGCGGGGCATGGAGGATGTGGTGACGCGCTCGGGCGTCGCGTCGAGACCGGCTGCACGAAGCGCTTCGACCGCCAGGTCCCACCGCGACGCCTCGCCCGCGCCGCACGCGTGCAGCGTGCCGCGCGCGCCCGACTCGACCATCGCCAGGAGCGCCTCGGCCAGGTCCTCGTTCCACGTCGGGCACCCTGCCTGGTCGGTGACGACGCGAAGCGGCTCGCCGGCCTGGGCGTGAGAGAGAATCACGTCGATAAAATCTCTCCCTCCCGCGCCGTACATCCACGCCGTGCGGACGATGAGGTGGCCGTCGGGCGCGGCGGCGCGGACGCGGGTCTCGGCCTCCGCCTTGGTCCGGGCGTAGACGCTCAGCGGACTTGGCGGGTCGTCCTCGACGTAGGCGCCCGGTTTGGTCCCGTCGAAGATGAAGTCGGTGCTCATGTGGACGACGAGGGCGCCGGCGTCTGCGGCAGCGCGGGCCACCATCTCGACCGCCTCGACGTTCAGGCGCCGGGCATCCGCCGGCCGGTCCTCGGCGCCGTCCACGTCGGTCCAGGCCGCCAGGTGAAAGACGGTCTGCGGCCGGATGACCCGCACAGCCTCGGTCACGGCAGTCCCGTCTGTTACGTCGAGGTCCGCAAGGTCCGTCAGATGAAGCGCGTCGGGGCTCGGCGCGGCGCGGGTGAGGCGCGGTCCGAGGGCGTGGCCCAGCAGGCCTGCGGCCCCGGTTACCAGGATCGGATAATGGCGTTCGGAAAGAGGCATCCACACTCCCGGTGCGCGACTCGTCTCCGGCGTACGTTATCTCTGCCGTGCCGTCGGGCACGATTGCGCTGTAGCCACGCGCCGCGAGCCCGTGGTGACAGGCCGGTCGCTTCATCCACACAGCCCCGGAGGGGCGCTTGAGGCGTCAGTCGCCCCTCCGGGGCTCCGCGCCTTCGCCCGTCCACAGTACCACGGGCTTGCGGCGCGTGGCTACAGTGCAGATGCCCCTTACGGGGCGAACACCAGGCGCCGCGCGGTCGGCCCGAAGCACTGCCAGACGGGAGAGTCCCCGTGCGCGTTGACAAGGCGGCCGGAAACGGCTAAGGTACCTCGTCCGACCATGTCGGGGTCGGCGTTTCTCTCGCGCCTGCGGCCCGGCCCCAGCGAGCGTGACCCGGAGGGCCCGCCGCCTCCATGGCCTCATTTCTGAAACATTTCCGGACGGTCAGCGGCCTGACGCTCCTGTCGCGCATCATGGGGTTCCTGCGCGACGCCGCACTGGCCCACGTCGTCGGCGCCGGCCAGACCATGGACGCCTACAGCATGGCGTTCATGATGCCGAACCTACTGAGACGGCTGTTCGGCGAAGGGGCGCTCAGCGCGGCGTTCGTCCCGGTCTTCACGCAGTACCTCGAGTCCGGCGACCGCAAAGCCGCCAACCGTTTCATGAGCCTGATGATCGTTCTGCTCGTGGCGAGCCTGGCGGCCGTGACGCTCGTGGTCGAGGGCGCCTTGCTCGTGCTTCGGCATTTTACCGTGGGCATGGAGAAGTGGCACCTGATTTTTGGTCTGGCGGCCGTGATGTTTCCGTTCGCGCTGACGATCTGTCTGGTGGCGCTGCTTCAGGCGGCACTGAACTGCTGCCGGCATTTCGTGATGCCGGCACTGGCGCCGATCCTCCTGAACCTCTTCATCATCGGCGGTGCGGTGGCGGCGGCGCTCTGGGCGGCCGACGACGCGGTCACGCAGGTCTACATCATCGCCGGCACCGTCGTGGCGGCCGGGGTGGTGCAGGTTCTCATCCAGGTGCCGGCGCTTGCGAAGAAAGGTCTGCGGTTCTTCCCGGTCTGGGACCTGCGGCACGAGGGCCTTCGGCGGGTGCTGCGCCTGATGGGGCCGATGGTCCTGGCGATCGGCGTCATCCAGATCAACGCCTTCATGGACTCGGCCGTGGCCAACGTCTTCAGCCCGTACGAAGTGGGGAAGGAGACGTTCCGGATCGCCGGCCGCGAGGTGGCGTACCCGATGGAGACGGGTGCGGCGGCGGTGCTGTACTTCGGCCAGCGTCTGTACAACTTCCCGCTGGGCGTGTTCGCCATTGCGATGGCGACCGTACTCTTTCCGGAACTCAGCCGCTACGCCCATCGCAAAGACCACCTGGGCATGGGACGGGTGGCGTCGCAGGGGTTGCGGCTGACGGTGTTCATCACGATTCCCGCCGCCTTCGGCCTGGTGCTGGTGTGCGAACCGCTGCTGCGGCTGTGGCTCGGGCACGGCCGCTTCGCCGCCGACCCGCACGCGGTTGAGCGGGCCGCGTGGGTCACCCGCGTCTATGCGCTGGGCATCTGGGCATATTCGACCAACCATATCCTGATCCGTGCCTTCTACGCGAACCAGGATACGCGGACGCCGCTTCGCGTGGCGATGGTGGCGGCGGTCATGAACTTCGGGCTGAACCTGGTGCTGATCTGGCCGCTCGCCGAGAAGGGGCTGGCGCTGGCGACCGTCCTCTCGGCCGTGGTCCAGTTCGCCGTCCTCTCGGCCGTCCTGAGCCGGCGCGTGACGCACCTGGAGTGGCGGCGGCTGGTCGCGACCGTCGGACGGACGGTCCTGGCGACCGGCGTGATGGCCGCTGCCACGGCCGCAGGTGTCTACCTGGCCGCGCCCGCCCTGGGGCTGGCGGGGCGTACGGCGGCGATCGCCCAACTCGCCTTCGGCGTGACGGCCGGCGCCGTCGCCTTCGCCGCAACCGCCCACCTGCTGCACATGAGCGAACTCAAGGACCTCCTCGCCGCCGGCCGCGCACGCGACGAGACCGAACCGCCGCCGCCGAGGCAGTGATCGCCAACGCCGTTCGCCATTCTGGTCGGCAGCCCGACATCGAGGCAATTTCCGTTTTGCAGAAGTTTTCCCGGCACGATGCCGATTTTTGAGGTATAATACTTCTGGCAAGGAGAGGTGGGGCACATGCTCGGCGAGAGACTGCGGTTTGCCCGAGAAGCCGTCGGTTTGCGCCAAGCCGATTCGGCCAAGCACCTGGGAATCGTAGATTCCGGAATCTGCGACATGGAGAGCGGGCGCCGGGATCCCAAGGCGGCGCAACTCGCGGCGCTGGCTGAACTCTACAACCGGCCCGTGAGTTTCTTCTTCAGCGAAGAGCCGCTGCCCCGGGAGGTGGTTCTCTGGCGCGGTAAGCCAGATGCGGAGGGCGACGGCAGGCGCATTCAGCGGGAGTTCTTCTCCCTCTGCGAAGACTACCAGGAGTTGGAGGAAGTCACCGGTAAGGCGGCTGCTTCCCGGCTTCCTGAGGATTCTACGCCAAAAGAGCGCTTCGGCTACCCGCAGGCGGAGTCTCTGGCCTTGCGCATCTGGCAGGAATTCGACTTGGGCAGTGCTCCGGCCGAAAGCCTCCGGCAGGTCATGGAGGAGAGGTACTACGTCAAGATCTTCGCGCTCTCCCTTGCCCACGAGGCCTCAGCCGCCAGTACGCGGAGCCCTCGGTTCGGCCCAGCCACCCTGCTTAACAGAGACAACGTCCACTGGCGCCGCAACTTTGATCTGGCCCACGAACTCTTCCACCTTCTGACTTGGGGCACCTTCCGCACGCCGGAAGAGGAATCCAGCATCGAAGCCGATGAATACGAAGAGAGCCTAGCCAACTGCTTCGCGAGCAGGTTGCTGCTGCCTGAGGGCCCATTCCTGGAGAGCATCGATCCTTTCCTCGACCGTGAGGGAAACCTGAGCACCACTGTCAACCAGATCCACGAGCTGGCCAGGAGCTTTGATGTGTCGGCGGAAGCTATCCTTTACCGCTGCGCAGGAATGCTGAGATGGCATAGGGACCAGACG
The DNA here is from genome assembly GCA_964449275.1 of uncultured Anaerolineales bacterium. Taxonomy (GTDB): domain Bacteria; phylum Planctomycetota; class Phycisphaerae; order FEN-1346; family FEN-1346; genus JAUVZF01. The sequence goes on along the minus strand of CAYVAM010000106.1, from coordinate 9,283 downwards.
GAGGAGGCCGTTGACAAGGTGCGTGTTTCTCGCGTGTGGAGAGAGAACAGGGTCGTTGAGAGTCTCCCGTCGCGTTACGTCTCCCTAGCACTGGAGGCCTATAGGCAGGGACTGATCTCCTATCGCCGAGCGGCGCGATACTTGAGGAAAGGCTTCAAGGAGGCCCAAGACATCCTGGAGACGCCCGGGGATGACATCCAGCAAGACGATCAGATCACGATTGCTGCTGATTGACACGTGCGTTGTCATTGAAGCACATCGCCTTGACGTGTGGCAAGCGCTCCTTAGCCAGTGCCAAGTCATCCTGCCCGAAACCGTGGTCGGGGAGGCCATTCAAGTCGCCAGGGAGTTCGACGACTTCGACTTGCGGTTGGAGCATGAGATCGAGGAAGGGCTGATCCAATCGCCTTCCCTGGATGCCTCAAGTCTGAAGATCGTGATGGCGCGCTGCCCGCCATTCCCTGGCAAGATCGATGCCGGGGAGCTTGAGTGCCTCGCTTTTCTTCTGGAGGATGCAGACGAGAGCAGCCTTATCTGTTCCTCGGATGCCGTTGTCTTTCGCTATCTCGCGTGGGTTCAACTATCGCAGCGCGGGATTTCGCTGGAAGAGGTGCTTCACGGCATCGGGATCGGCCCTCCTCTGGAACCTCGTCTCCGCAAGGCCTTCCGGGAGAAGTGGACCCAAAAGGGATTTGCCGAGGCCCTGCAAGCGGGGTTCTTCGAGTTGTGAGGCAGCCGCCATCACAGCCGCTTGATTCCGATTAGACGGCGCGATAGAAGAGGGTCGCGCGCTGCTAGCGAGAACGTTATGCCGCGACCTACCTACGCCGAAGTCGACCTGACGGCCATCCGCGACAACCTGCGGACGCTCCGCGAGCGCGTGGCGCCGGGCGTCAAGGTCCTGGGCGTCGTCAAGGCCGACGGTTATGGCCACGGGGCCGTCGAGGTGGCCAGGACGCTTGAGGCCGCGGGGATCGACATGCTCGGCGTTGCCCTCGTGGAAGAGGGCGTCGAACTGCGCAGCGAGGGGGTCGGGGCGCCGATCCTCGTTATGGGTCTCATCCATGCCGACGATGTCGCAGGCGCGCTGGAGTTCGACCTCATCCCCACCGTGGACGGGCCCGCCGCCGCTGCTGAGGTGGAAGCCCGCGCCGCCGAAGTCGACTGCACCGTCGCGGTGCACCTGAAGATCGACACCGGGATGAACCGCCTGGGCGTCCGTGCCGAGGAGGTCGCCGAAGCGGCCGCCGCCATACGCCGCATGGAACACCTGGCCATCGAGGGCGCCTACACCCATTTCGCGTGCGCCGACCGCGAGGACGACACGACGACGGCGGAGCAACTCGCGCGTTTCCGGGCGGCGTTGGAGGCGATGCGCGACGTCGGGGTCGAGCCGCCGCTGGTGCACGCGGCCAACTCGTCGGCCCTGCTCACGCTGCCCGAATCGCACTTGCGGATGGTCCGCGCGGGCCTGGCCCTGTACGGCATCCATCCCTGCAAGGCGGCCGAGGGGGCGCCGCTTCGACCGGCGCTGGCGCTCAAGACCCGCGTTGCCTGCCTGAAGCGCGTGCGGACCGGCGAAGGCGTCAGTTACGGTCACCGGTGGCGTGCCGAGCGCGAGTCCGTCATCGGCGTCCTGCCCATCGGGTACGGTGACGGGTACCCACGGGCCCTGTCGGAGGGGGGGAGGGTTCGCGTCGCCGGGCGTCTCGTGCCGGTTGCCGGCACGGTCTGCATGGACGCGACGATGGTAGACCTGACGGATGTGCCCGAGGCGCGCCCCGGGCTGGAGGTCTCGCTGATCGAGGCCGCCAGCGCCAGCCCCATCAGCGCCGCGGCCGTGGCCGAGGTGGCCGGCACGATCCCCTACGAGGTCCTTACCGGCATCGGCAAACGCGTGCCGCGCGTGTATCGCCGAGTCTGAGTCGCCGGGTGGCATGGCCACCCGACGTTAGGTGGCCATGTTCTTGCTTGCGCGCCCAGGCTCCATGGCCACGCAAGTTTACCCGCCGTGGCGGGCGTGGCCATGCCACCCGGCAAGTAGACTGCCCCCGGCGCATTGGCCGGGGGCAGATGGTCGGCACAGGATGTCGGCGGGCCTACGGGCTGTCGCCGTCGGCGGGCTTCTCCGATGGGCCTTCGTCGGGCGTCTCACCGGGCTTCTCGGTCGGAGTATCTTCCGGCTTCTCGCTCGGCGTCTCCGGCGGCGTCTCGGGTTCCGCCTCGCCCCCCTCGCGTTGGCCTTCGCGGAGGCGTTTGACGGCGGCCTCGGCCTCCTTGGCCGCCTCCGTGCCGGGGTACACGTTGATGATGTTTTCCTGATACATTCGGATCAGTTCGTAGATCGGCGTGTCGAGGTCCTTTTCGTACGGCTTGATCAGATTCAGGGCCTCTTCCGCCAGCCTTTCATGCTCGGGCCGGATCTTGGGCGGCGGTTTGGGCGTCTCCCCCGGCGTGGTCGGCGTTTCCCCCGGCGTGGTGGGCGTCTCGCCCGGCGTGGTGGGCGTCTCGCCCGGCAGCGCCGGCGTCTCGCCCGGAGGGGTGGTCGTGACCGGCGGCTTCAGTCCTTCCTCGATCACCTCGGCCGCCTCATCCTTCAGATGCTGGAGCGAAAGCACGAGCGCCGCCACCGCGGCGCCCACGATCAGCACGATAAGGATGCCGCCGATGATGAGCCAGAGTTTCCACCCGCCCTTGCGTGCGGCTCCCGCGCCGGCGCCGAGCACGTCCTCGACGGCGTGCTCCGGCATGGGGGTTCGCTGTCGTTGGGCCCGGCGGACGGCCCGCCCGAGCGCCTGGTTCAGGTGGCCTCCCCGGTCCTGGGCCGTAATGGCCCCGAGTTGGTTGATCAGGGCCTGGGAATCGGACGCATCGGTTCCCGAGGTGCTGAAGTCCAACCGGTCGAGCGCCTGGATGAACTGCTCGGCCGTCACGTACCGGTCTTCGGGCTGCTTCGCCATCGCGGTCTCGAAGAACCTGAAGGCGGCCACCGGGAGTTCCGGCACGTGCTGCCTGGGGTCCGGCACGGGGGCCTGGACCTGCTTCCTCATGATCTCGCGGTCGCTTGGCGCGTCGAATGCCGCGTGTCCCGTCAGAAGGGCGTAGTACGTTGCAGCCAGGGAATAGAGGTCGCTGGCGGCGGTGGGTTCTTCGCCAAGGGCCTGCTCGGGCGCCATGTACCGCGGCGTGCCGAGGCTGTGGCCGGAGCCGATGATGTCGTGACCCTGGAGCACGTCGCGAGCCAGGCCGAAATCGCTGACCTTCACCTGGCCGTCGCGCGTCATCATGATGTTGCCCGGTTTGATGTCGCGATGGATGATGCCGCGCTTGTGGGCGTGGCCGAGCCCTTCGGCGGCCGCACGAATGACACGAGTGGCCTCCGCGGGCGTAAACCGTTTCCTGGTCGCCAGATACTCGTGCAGCGCCCCGCCGTCCACCAACTCCATCACGATGTAGTACGTATCCCGATGTGGGCAAATCTGGTGGATCGTCACGATGTTCGGGTGGGCGAGTTTCGCGGCGCTTCGGGCCTCGCGCAAGAATCGCTCCACGACGCCCTGGCCTATCTTGGCGATCTTGGGCGGCAACATCTTGATGGCCACCGACCGTTCCAGGTTCGTGTCGAACGCCTTGTAGACAACGCCGAACCCGCCGCTGCCGACCCGGTCCAGGATCTTGAATCCGTTGACCTGTGTCCCGACCAGGGGATCGGCCTTGTCGTCGCCGGCCCCCTTCGCGGATGCCGCTTTGCCCTTGGCGCCCTTGGTCGCTCGCTTTGCCGGGTCGGCTGCGGCGACCTGCGCCATGGCTTCCAGAGCGCTCGGTTTCGCCGCCTTCGCGGCTTTCGGCTTGACGGTGGGCGGTTTTCTTTTCGGGGGGCCGGACGGGGCCTTGCCAAGCGGCCGGCCCACGGCCTGGGCCATTGCCGCCAGCGCGTCCGCAGGCGATGCGGATTTGGGCTTCGAAGGGGCGGGCTTCTTCTCGGGTGGTGGCGGCGGGGGCTGGGCGGCACGTTCCTGCGCCTCCGTCTCAACGGGCGGCCCCGAACTGGCCTCGCCGGGCACCCAACGATGGCCGCACGACCGGCACACCGCCTCCACCTCGGCGTGTTCCTTACGGATTTTGTATGCGGCGTGACATTTGGGGCACGCCACGAAAAGATGTGCCATCGGCCTTTCCGAACTGGTCCTGGCTCGCGGATCCCGCTTCAGGGCCGAGAACGCCTCATGGCACAGCCCAACCACACGCCGGGCCGCTCACCAAAGATGCACCCCATCAATTCTAACCCCTTATAGGAACAGGTCAAACGATTTCGTCGGCATTTCGGCTTGGCCGCCCATCGGGCCAAGATCACCTTCCACCGGCTGCGCCTCAAGATGCTCTCGGGCGAGGCGCCCGGCCGCCTACGACCGCAACACATCGAACCCCACCTGCGATTGGAGCACCGGAGGCAGGCGGACGGTGCCGTCGGCCTGTTGGCCGGTCTCGAGGATCGCCGCCAGGAGGCGCGGCAGGGCGACGGCGGCGCCGCCGACCGTGTGGACCAGGCGTGTGCGGCCGTGGCCATCGCGGTACCGCGTTTGGGTGCGGCGGGCCTGGTAGTCCGTAAAACCGGAGACGGCAGCCACCTGGAGCCACTTGCCCGTCCCCGGCGCCCAGACCTCCAGGTCCACGGTCTTGGCGGCGGCGTGACTCAGCCTCGGCGCGGGGCGCAGCGTGCGGCGGTGCGGGAGTTCGAGCCGCCGGAGGATGGTTTCGGCCGACCGGACCGCACGGTCGAGTTCGCTTTCGCCCTGGTCGGGTCGGCAGAAGGCGTAGACCTCGACGGTCTGAAACTCGTGAAGCCGGAGCAGGCCGCCCTTGCCATGCCCGTGACTGCCGAGCGTGCGGCGAAAGGCCGGCCCCGCAGCCACGAGGCGCTCCGGCAGACGTTCGCCCGGAAGCGTCTTCCCCGCGTACAGGTTCGCCAGGTGCGGTTCGGCGCGCGGCACCAGAAATACGTCGTGACTGGCCCCGACCGTGAGAGAGGGGGCCGGAAATACGTCGTGACTAGCCCCGACCGTGAGAGAGGGGGCCGTGCTGTGGTTGGCGTGGTGGCCCTCGACGCGGTACATCTTCTCTTCGAGCAGCGGCAGATGGGCTGAACCGGTCAGGGCTTGGCGCGTGGCAACCGACGGTGTGAGAACTTCCTCGTAACCGCCTTCGCGCGTGTGCACGTCGAGCATGAATCGGATGAGGCCCCGCACCAGCCGCGCGCCCTGACCCCGCCACACCAGAAAGCCGCGACCGGCCGAACCAGCCGTTTGCGCGAGGCCGAGCATCTCGACGATCTCCCCGTGCGTGAGCGGCGGGAAGTCTTTCGGCCACGGCGGGGACGCCGCCGGGGGGGGATGACCCGCCGCTTCCGCGGCGGGCTCGACGGCGGGCTCGACGGCGGGCTCGACATCGGGCACGTCTGTGGCGGGAAGGTTCGGCAGGGCCAGCAGCGCCTCTTCGCACTGGGCCTTCAGGCCGGCCATCTCGGTTTCGAGGGCGTGAAGTTCCTGAGCGACCTGGTGGCCTGCCTGCACCAGGTCGGGCGCGCCGGAGGTGTCGGCATCCGAATCGGGCCCGGTCCGTGGGGCCGTCTTGCGTCGGGCGAATTCGTCGCTGATCCGGCGGCGGCGGACGCGGAGCGCCTCGCGGACTTCGGCCCGCGCGGTCCAGCGGCCGTCGAGTTCCGTCACGGCATCAACCGCTTCGGGCGCGACGCCGCGACGCGCGAGCGCCGCCTTGACGCGCGCGGGCTCGGCGCGGATGAGCGCAAGGTCAAGCATGGGCCCGCCACCTACTGCTCGGCGCCGGGCAGGTCGCTCTCGATCCGGGCAACGCCCTGCTTCAACAGTTCCGCCGCCGCCACCTGGTTCTTGGCCAGCCGGTGCAGGCTCCATCCCAGGGCAAGCCCGACCACCCCCACCAGCACGTAGAGCCATGTGACCAGGCTGCCGATGGTGCTCAGGTTCTTCAACACTTCCGCCGCCTGTTCCTCGGTCATCGCCATCTCCTTGGCAAGGGTGCCTTTGCTGCTCGCGGCGTCAGGGTATCCGCTGGGGGCGCGTTACGCAAGGCCTGCGGCGGGTGGTGGGTGTGAAGCACGGTGCTTGCGGCGACGGGCGGTTTTCACTATGGTGGCCGCAGCATGGGACAAGTCCTTCGAATCGGAACGCGCGGCTCCCCGCTGGCGACGTGGCAGACCGACTGGGTGGCGTCGCACCTGGGCGAGGCCCATCCGGACCTCCGGGTGCAGGTCCGGCAGTTCCGCACCACGGGCGACCGCGACCGGGCGGCGCCGCTGGCAGGCCTGCCCGGCACCGGGTTCTTCGTCAAGGAACTGGAGCGGGCCCTCCTCGGCGGCGAGATCGACTTGGCGGTCCACTCCATGAAGGACGTGCCGACCCGGATGCCCGACGGCCTGGATGTCGGTGCGGCCGTGCCCCCGCGCGCCGACGTGCGGGACTGCCTCGTGACGCCGGCCGGCCTTGCGCCGGCGGACCTGCCGCAGCGGGCCGTCGTCGGGTCGAGCAGCCCGAGGCGGCGGGCGATGTTGCTTGCGGCCCGGCCGGACCTGGAGTTCGTGGACCTTCGCGGCAACGTCGAGACGCGGCTGGCGAAACTCGAGTCGGGCGTCTGCCACGCGACGGTGCTGGCGCGCGCGGGGCTCGAGCGGCTTGGCCTCCTGGACGGGCGCATGGTGCCGGCGCCGACCGACATTCTGCTGCCGGCCGCCGGGCAGGGCGCGCTCGGCCTGGAGTTTCGGTCGGCCGATGCGTGGGTCCGAGATGCCCTGGCGCCGCTCGACGATCCGCCGTCGCGGCTGGCGGTGGCGGCGGAGCGGGCGCTGGTCCGCCGGTTGGGCGCCGGCTGCCGCACGCCGCTTGGCGTCCTCGGGCAAGTTGATGACGCGGGCCGGATGACGCTGGACGTATGGCTGCTCGCGCCGGACGGGCGGGACTCGATTCGCCGCAGCGCCGGCGGTGCGGCGGCCGACGCCGCAGCCGTCGGGACGAATCTCGCCGAGAGCCTCCTGGCAGACGGTGCGGCGAGGTTGGTGGGGTGCGGCGGCGGAGAAAGGCATGCCTGACTGGCCGGACATGATCGCGCTGCTGGCGACGGGGCTGCTGGGCGGCACGCTGGGCGGCCTGCTCGGTATCGGAGGCAGCGTCCTGTTCATCCCGGTGATGACGGAGGTCCTGGGCGCGGACATGCATACGGCCATCGCGGCGGCGCTGGTCATCAACATCTGCGTGGGGCTGTCATCGACGCTCGGGCACAAGGGCACCGGCCGCATTATGCCGCACATCGTCATGGTCCTCGTGCCGGCGAGCATGGTGGCGGCGGTCGTCGGTGTTGCGGTAGGGGGCCGCTTCACGGGTGAGATGGAAGTCTGGCTGAGGCGGGTGTTTGGAGCGTTCATAGTTTACATCATCGGGTTCACGATCTACCGGATGTTTCGGCCGCTGTCGGCGTCCGACCTGGCGCCGGGAAACGTGGTCGGAAAGCATCCGAGCCGTGTCAGTATCGCCCTGGTCGGCGGATTGAAGGGGTTCGCTTCGGGCCTGCTGGGTATCGGCGGCGGGTCGGTGGCTGTGACGGCGCTGCAGATGTTCTGTCGTCTGCGGCTGAGGGCGGCGATCGCCAACTCGGCAGCATCCCTTTTTTTCTCTTGCGTGGTGGCTGCCATCGTCAAGCATCTCTCTGCGACGGAGGGCATGGACCTGAAGCAGGCCTGGGTGTACGTGGGGTTTGTCGCGCCGACGGCGGTCATCGGCGCGTACGCCGGGTCGCGGTGGGCGCATCGCGTGGGGCGGGTGTGGATCCGCCTGGTTTTCGTCCTGTTTCTTGGCTGGGTGGCGTACCGGATGCTGCTCGATGCCTGACGCCGCGCGGTCCGCCGCCGAGGACTCCGAAATAGGAAAGTCCGGCTGCGCCGATTTCCGATAACACTATCGCACGGCGCCGTCCGCCGAGCAGCCGCCGGCGCCGCGAGGGGGCACCCGCAGAGAAAGCAAGGGCCACCCATGAGTACCCTCATCCACGTCACGCACGAGGCGGTTCAGAAGGTCGGCGGCATCGGGGCCGTCCTCCAGGGGTTCTTCACGTCCACGGCGTACAATGCGAGTTTCGGCCGGTCCATTCTCATCGGGCCGGGCGACGCCGGTATGGGTGAACTGCTCGCCAAGACGGGCGAGATCCTGTATTCGAGTTTCGACGGCGCCGATGCCGGCGGATGGGCCGAGACGTTCAAGCCCGTCCAGCAGCGCTGGGGCGTGGGAATCATCTACGGCCGGCGCACGTTCAAAGACAAGGCGACCGGCGTCGAGAGCCATCCGGAGGTCCTGCTGATCGACGTCGGCCAGGCCGACCTCGGCCGCCTGGGCGAGTCCAAGCGGATACTGTACGAGCGGTTCGGCATCCGCAGCGACCTGTACCGGACGTGGGAGTACGAGCAGTACGTTCGGCTTGCGTTGCCGGGTCTGGCGGCCCTGGCGGCGATCGAGGCGGCGAAGGATGGGCCGGCCGTCATCCTGGCCCACGAGTTCATGGGGATGCCGCTGGCGTTGGCGGCCGTCGCCGAGGGCAGCGGCGCATACCGGACGGCGTTCTACGCCCACGAGGTGGCGACGATGCGCCGCATCGTCGAAGGTCATCCCGGGCACGACACGATGTTCTACAACGTCCTGGCGCGTGCGATCGAGAAGGGCAAGTTCGTCGAGGACGTGTTCGGGCTTCAGGCCCCGTTCTTCAAGCACGCGTTGGTGTCGGCCGCCCGGTTCTGCGACGCCGTTCTGTGTGTCGGCGACCGGGTTCTGTCGGAGATGAAGTTCCTGGCGGCCGACTTCGCCGAGAAGCGGCTGGCGCTGGCCTACAACGGTGTGCCGGCGTACGAGGTCACGGCCGCCGACGTGGCCCAGTCGAAGGCCCGGCTCCAGCGGTACGCCGAGGCGATCCTCGAGTACCGGCCCGATTTCATCTTTTCGCACGTCACGCGGATGGCCCTCTCGAAGGGCATGTGGCGCGACCTGAAGGTCCTGTGGCACCTGGAGAAGAAGTTCCGCCAGACCGGTCAGACGGGCGTGTTCTTTCTCCTGTCGAGCGAACTGGGCGCGCCGCGCAAGGGGCACGAGATCCTCGACATGGAGACGCGGTACTCCTGGCCGGTCGGCCACCGCGAGGGGTACCCGGACCTGTCGGGCGGCGAGGCCGACTTCTACGTCCACATGCAGAAGTTCAACGCCTGCGCCCG
>CAYVAM010000105.1:0-14007 GCA_964449275.1 uncultured Anaerolineales bacterium | reverse complement strand
ACTTACCGCGCGGCGGGTCTCCCGACCCGCCGCGCAACGGCGAAAATGGGCTTTCAAGCACCGGCGCGGGCGGCATGGTCGCGCCAACGGCGGTCGTGGCTATGTGAACAGCGTTAGCCGCCGCGCTTGCGCGGCGAGTTGCTTCCGGCAGCGCGCGCCGGCGCGGGCCGGGCGCGCGAGGAGGAGGTTGTGCCATGAGACTCACCTGTGCGATTGCGGCATGCGTCGCTCTGTCAGCCTTGCTCGGGAGTGCCGGTATGGTACACGCAAAGGCTGCCCCATCGGAGGCGCCGCCGCCCGCGCCGGTTCCGCCCGTCCCCACGGCGCGCCAACTCGCGTGGTTCGAGCGCGAGATGATCGCCTTCGCCCATTTCGGCGTCAACACGTTCACCGACCGCGAGTGGGGCACCGGCAAAGAAGACCCGAAGATCTTCAACCCCACCCAACTCGACGCCCGCCAGTGGGCCAGGACCTGCAAGGCCGGCGGCCTCAGGATGATCGTCCTGACGGCCAAGCACCACGACGGATTCTGCCTGTGGCCGAGCGCCACGACGGACCACTGCGTCAAGCGCAGCCCGTGGCGCGGCGGCAAGGGCGACGTGGTCAAGGAACTCGCCGACGCCTGCCGCGCCGAGGGTCTCGACCTTGGCCTCTACCTCTCGCCGTGGGACCGCCACGAGCCGTGCTACGGCGACTCGCCCAGGTACAATGCCCACTACCTGAAGCAACTGACCGAACTGCTGACCGGCTACGGCAAGGTTTCCGAACTCTGGTTCGACGGGGCGTGCGGCGAAGGGCCGAACGGCAGGCGGCAGGTCTACGACTTCGAGGCGTACTGGGCGAAGGTCCGTGCACTTCAGCCCATGGCCTGCATGTTCAGCGACGTGGGCCCCGACGTGCGATGGGTGGGCAACGAGCGCGGCTTCGCGTCGGATCCGAACTGGTCGATGATCGACCGCAGCAAGATGGGCGTCGGCCGCCGCAACAAGAACCAGACCCACGGCCTTATCGACGCCCCCGATTTCGTGCCAACCGAGGTCAATACGTCCATCCGACCGGGCTGGTTCTACCATGCGTCCCAGGACGGGAAGGTGAAATCGCTCAGCCACCTGCTCGACATCTATTACGCCTCCGTCGGGATGAACGGCGTGATGATGCTGAACGTCCCCCCCGACCGCCGCGGCCTGATGCACGAAAACGACGCCGCACGCTTGCGCGAGTTCGGCGCCGTCTTGAAGGCGACGTTCGCCCGCGACCTTGCGCGCGGCAAGACGGTGACGGCGAGCAACGTGCGCGGCAGTGCGACCGCCTATGGACCCGACAAAACGCTCGACGGCGACACCGGCACCTACTGGGCCACAGACGACGGCGTGGTGGCCGCCTCGATCGAAGTGGACCTCGGCGAGCCAACCACCTTTAACCGCGCGATGATCCAGGAGCACATCCGCCTCGGCCAGCGCGTCAAGGCCTTCAAGGTCGAGGCATGGGACGGTTCGGCGTGGAAACAACTCGGGCGCGGCCAAACGATCGGCCACAAGCGCCTGCTCCGATTCCCCGCCGTCAAGAGCCGGAAGGTGCGGCTGCTGATCGAAGATGCCCGCGCCTGCCCCACCATCTCCCGCTTCGGTCTCTTTCTCGCCCCGGCCGACGCTCCGAAACCCGGTTCGGCCGGAGGCCGTTAGCACGACAACGCTACGTGGCTCTTTGTGCCCGCCCATTGCCGGCGACAAACGTACCAACACGCAGGGACGTCCGTCATCTGCGCTTCCGGCGGATAACGGCCGCCAGCCCAGAAGCCAGCAGCGCGAAGGTGGCCGGCTCGGGGATGAGGAGGACGGCGGCCGTGTCCAAACGGGGTACCTCCATCTCCAGCAATGGATCGTAGACCCAGGTGACGATGGTGCCGGCGCCCACAATATGGCCGGCGTCGTTAATGTCCTCGGCGGCGAAATAGGACCAGCCGGTATCGGCCGGCAGCAGGTCATCGATGGCTTCCATCCCGCTTAGCGCGTCCCAGATGAAATAACGGTCCTGCTCAGGCCTCATCGGATCCGAACCGAAGATGCCCGACTGGCCCAGGACCTGGCCCGCGCTGTTGATCGCATGGGCTTGGCTCCATTCGTCGCCCGGCAGGGTCCCGAGGTCCCGCATCCCGCCGGCCTCGTCCCACAGAAACGCGTGAAACTCGTCCTCGTTGCCGGTGTACGACAGGCCAACCACCTGGGCCGAATCGTTGATTGCCCTGGCCCAGGCGAAGTCTCCCCCCAGCGTACCAAGGTCGGTCATTCCGTCGGTTTCATCCCAGAGGAAAGGGTGGTGCTGCACCGTGTGGTCGAGTATCGAATGGGCATGGGGGTGACCGATGGCTGCCACATCGGTGTTGCCCTCCCCGACAACCTGGCCCAGGTTGTTGAGGGCGTACGGCGTTGCCCAGGACCCACCAGCCAGCGGGCCGATGTCTCGCAGCCCACCGGTCCTGTCCCAGACAAACGTGCGCGGGTGGCCGTTCCACACGTCGCCGACCACACGCCCCGCGTTGTTGATGGCCGAGGGGCTGAACGTCCCGATATACTCCGGCTCGCCCGTACCGTCCCAGAGGTAGGCACGATCGGGCTCGGGGAACCTGGCCTCAATGATAAGTTGGCCCGAATCGTTGATGTCACGCACCCGGTCGCCCGGGCTCAGGACCGCGCTCAGATTCTGCACCCCGCCAGCTGGGTCCCACAGCAAGTCCACGTTGTACCGCAAGTCGATCCACTGCCGGTTTTCGTTCCATTCCCAGCCGACTATCTGGCCGGCGTTATTGATCTTCGTTGCCCCGGTGCTTTCCCCGCCGAACCCACCCAGATCGATGACCGTGTAGAGTACCTCGCCGTCCACCGGCCCCGAGAACCCAATCCACCCCACCGCCGCCATAACGACGTGCCGCCATTTCATGGTTCCGCCCTCCCACTGCAACAGACTTACAACCCCATCTCGACATACCCAGGGTCGTACGGCCTGTCAAGCACAAAGAACCCAGAAAGTGGGAAGCGCCCCGGACATCGTACGCCCACGTGCGGATTCCGGCCGCGCGCCCGGAGAGATCGCTTTCGGGGCGGTGTGTCCCGACAAACCGCGCCATTGGTGACACACACATTATCTCCCGTTCAGGGCCGCTGCCGTTCGCCGTTACCCCGTAACCGCCGTTCTCAGCGTTCTCCGCGTACTCTGCGTTCAAAGGCCGTTGCCGTTCGCCTTTACCCAGATCGACGCTGTTCTCAGCGTTCTCCGCGTACTCTGCGTTCAAAGGCCGTTGCCGTTCGCCGTTACCCCGTAACCGCCGTTCTCAGCGTTCTCCGCGTACTCTGCGTTCAAAGCCGTTTGCCGTCCAATCCGCAATCCGAAATCCGGCCCGCGCGGCAGAGTTCCTCTTTATCTCGCCACCCCGAGCGCGTATAGTCTGCTCGGGAACACGTGACGTGGGAGGCATACCATGCAACCGACGAGTCGCAGGACGTTCTTGAAGACGAGCGGCATCGGGATGGCCGCATCGGCGCTGGCGCTGGCCGGCTGCGCCGGCGGACGCACCTCGCCGCGGGCCCCGGCGGTCGCGGCCGGGACGGGGGCAGGCCAGACGCCGAAGAACCTCATCTTCATTGTGGCCGATACGTTCCGGGCCGATCACCTGGGCTGTTACGGCAGCAAGCGGGTCAAGACGCCGGCGCTCGACCGTCTGGCGGCCGAGAGCGTGACGTTCACGAACGCTTACGCCGACGGTCTGCCGACCATCCCCTGCCGCCGCGTCTATCACGCCGGCAAGAGCATCATCCCGATGCGAGAGCGCGGCGGCTGGATTCCGCTGAAGGAGGGCCGCACCACGCTCGCCCAGGTGCTCGGCAGGAACGGTTTTACGACCGGGTTCATCGCCGACACGTATCACTACTTCAAACCGAACATGAACTTCCATCAGGGTTTCGACTCGTGGCAGTGGATTCGCGGCCAGGAGACCGACCGCTGGCGAAGCGGCCCGCGAGACAAGTTCGACCCCAAGAAACTCATGCCCAAACATCTCTGGAATCCCAGGTATGATGGCAACATGCGCCAGTACCTGATGAACAACCGCGACCGCAAGACCGAAGCGGACTACTTCTGCGCGCGCTCCTTCCGGGCGGGCCTGGCGTGGCTGAAGGCCAACGCGGGCAGCAAACGGTTCATGCTCTTCATCGACACGTTCGACCCGCACGAGCCGTGGGACGCGCCCGAGCGCTTCCGACGCATGTACTGCGACGCGTACCCGTGCGAGAACTTCCAGTTCGGCTACGGGGTGCGGCATCAGGACATCCGCCCGGAGGACCTGCCGGCCATCCGGGGCCTGTACGCGGCGGAGGTCTCGTTCGTCGATATGTGGGTCGGACGATTCGTCGAAGAGGTCCGCAAGATGGGCCTCCTGGACGATACCGCCCTCGTCTTCAGCACCGACCACGGCACGCATCTCGGTGAGGAGGGATGCGTCCAGAAGACGGCGGCCCTCTTGAACTCGTGCGTGGCCCGACTGCCGCTGATCGTGCGGCACCCGGACCCCGCGGTGGCGGGCAAACGCGTCGATGCCCTGGTCAGCGCCACCGACTACATGACGACGTTCCTGGCGATGCTCGGCGTCAAGCACAAACTGGCGCTCGACGGCAAGAACTTCTGGGATTTGGCCACGGGCAAGACCGGCCACAACCACGACCACGTGTTTACCGAGTTCGGCCAGTTCGCCGCCGTTCACGATCACGGGTGGCACTACTTCCAGAACACGCGGGCCAAGGACGCCTTCAAGACCACCTACGTCGGCGCCCAGGCCGAGGCTGTCAGGAACCGCGCCCGCGGCGCGCCCCATCTCTACGATCTGAGCAGCGACCCCGAAGAGAAAACCAACGTCGTCCTCGATCACCCCGACGTGGTCGCCCGGATGCAGGAACGCATCCGGAAACGGATCCAGGCGTAGGGGGCCATCCGCCCCCGCCTGCACATCGTGGTTTCCCCGGAACTACCTTGCCATGTGAATTCCCTTTTTATACTCTTGACGCATCCCGGCGTATCGTTTAGAATCGAAAGGTGATGGAGACGGGCCTCCGGAAAGAGGAGGAGGAACGAGCGATGAGAAGTCTTGCTCGGACCCGTGCCGCCTGGCCGCGCTGGTGGCTGGTTATGGCTCTTGCCGCCGGGCTCCTGGTATCCAGCGCATCGGGCGCCCTGACGATTCACCTGCGTCTGGCCGAGACGCCCACCGTCAACGGTGGCTCCGTGGCGCTGACGGGACCCGGCCAGGTCGTCGCTATGCAGATCTGGGCCGTCGTGACGGACGGCAACGGCGACCCCTCCGACGACGGGTTGTGGAAGTTCTACTCCTCCTTCCGCAGTTCCGACGGCGGCGTCATGCTTGGCGACCTCACCGCCACTTGGCCGACGACCTGCGGCGGCAACCCTTGGAGTGGGGGCAGGAGCGCCTCGCTGGGCTACCAGAACGACCTCGAAGGCGAAATCGATATGAGTGCCCCCGGTCACCGTGGCCTGGATAACCCCAATGGCCGCGACTCGGAATACCATTTCATTCCCGGTTCGGGCGACGGTGACCTGGACATCGGCCACACCGACCTTAGCCTGCCCGCACCGCCATGGTTCCTGGCCAAGAGCGCTTGGGTGGTGTACGACGATGAGATGGGCAACCCCACCAACGAGTGGCACATTGCGAACCTGTACTTCGTGGCCACCGGTTGGGGTCCGGATTACAATCCGACCGGCGAGTCCGGGGTGACGGAGATCTGGGCTGAACCCCGCCAGTTCGGCTGTGCGCTTTGGATGGAAGATGGTGTGCCGGAGATTAGTAAGTTCTCTCCTGGAGAGGAGCACTTCAAAGGCGACCTGCTGGGCGGCGCGAGCATCCTGCTGTACGTGCCTCCCATGGCGCTAGCCCCCGAACCCGCCACGCTCGCGCTGCTGGCCGTAGGGCTTGGAACGCTCGCGGCACGTCGGAGGCGGGTGACCATGCCACGCGCTGTTACCCCGTAACCGCCGTTCTCAGCGTTCTCCGCGTACACTGCGTTCAAAGCCGTTTGCCGTCCAATCCGCAATGCTACTCTGCGACCCTGCTCTGCGGAGCCCGCTACGCAGGGCAAAGCAGAGAGCAGCGCTTCGCTGCGACGCACGAGCGGGAGGAGCATACCGCCCGCCTCGTTCTGTGCGTTAGCGCATGGGGATGGCGTGGTTGGCACGAGGGGTGGTTCCGGGGTACCCGCGGCTTCCCGTCCCGAAGCGAAAGCGCAGGCGGAATGAAGGAGTGTGTCCCGGAACCTCCCGGAACTTCCCGGCTACGCAATCTCCAGGTATTCCACGAGGGCGCCGTCCATCATGAAATAGGCGATGCGGACGCCCGGCGCCACCGCCAGCGGGCCGACAACGACGTCTTTCCCTTCGAGTTCGGCGTCCAGGTCATCCACTTGCCAGGAAACGTGCGGCATCTTGGCCACGGGCGTCGAGGCCAGAGGGCTCTCCGGCTTGAAACGCACCCACTCGATCTGGTTCGGGTCGTTGGCCGGGTCGGTGCCCCAGACCTTCAGTGACTCGAAGTACATCTCGTCCGGCCTGGGTTCCTGGGTTACCAGCCCGACGTGATGAAACTGCTTCATATCGCATTCCTTTCCGGAAAGACGTCGCATGGGCGCAGTCCGTCGCCGGCCCTCCTCGCCCCGCCTGCCGCGCATATCGCCCGCGTCGATCGGGTCTGCCCGACGCCCCGGATGTTATCGCGAAGAACCGCCGCTGTCAAGTTTGTGAGGTCGGGCCGACTGTGCCAGCCGCCGTTCTCTGCGTTTTTGTTAGAATTCTAACAAAATCCGGCGCCTCGCTCGATTTTGTTAGAGTTCTAACAACTTTTCGGGCCTCTTCGGCCGTCGGCTCGGCCTGCCATTTTGGCATGGGTGACTTACATCAATTTCGGCTCCCGAAAACGGCCTCCAAACGGGATACAAAAATCGCAAAAAACCGAAAAAAGGACCAAAAAAGCCCAAAAAGCGCCAAAAAAGTCAAATTTTTACCTTACCTATCTTAACATTTTGCGCCCGAATCGCCCCTCGCGGCCCAAAAAAGAAGAATTAGACTTCAAAAAACGCGTTTTCGGGGGTTTCGCCGAACCGCGATTTGACGTAAGTCTTATGGAGCAGGACCAATCTAAGCGGCCGGCAAGTGCGTGCCGGCACATGGAGGCGGCACGCCTGGACCGCTGACGGGCGAATCTACAGCCGCCCTTCACGCTGGGCCGTGATGTAGTTCATGCAGAACGCATCCTCGCCGGTCAGGCAGGCGGCCGCCAGGATGGTGGCCGTCATGCCGGCTTCGGTCGGGTCGAGGATGGCCGCCGAGAGGCCCGCCCCGGCCGCCAACGCCAGGAACACGCGGTTCAGATGCCGCCGCTGCGGCAGGCCGTACGAGACGTTCGAGAGCCCGACGATGGTGCCCGCGCCGCCGCCGCGCTCGCCGATTTCGCGGATCATCCGGAGGCACTGGCCTGCCGGCTCGGGGCCCGTCGCCACCGGCCGGACGAGCGGGTCCACAAAGATGCGTTGCCGCGGGATGCCGGCCTCGTCGGTGGCGGCGAAGATGGTTTCGAGGGCCTTCCAGCGTGCCTCGCAGGAGTCGGGCAGCCCCGAATCGTCCATCGCAAGGGCCACCAGGCGCGTCTCGAACTCGACGGCCAGGGGCAGCATGGTCTGTAGCCGCTCGCGCTCGGCGCTGATGGAGTTCAGGAAGGCGGAGCCCGTCGGCAGGAGTTCCAATCCCGCCCGTGCGGCCTCCGGGCTGGCCGTATCGACGGCCAGGGGGACGGCGGTGGTCTCGCGGACCGTCTGGACGGCCCAGGCCATGAGGTCGCGTTCCTGTTTCGGGTCGAGGGCGGCGTTGAGGTCAAGATAATCGGCGCCGGCCTCGACCTGCCGGCGGGCTTCTTCCTGAATGAAGGCGGCGTCGCGTGCGGCAAACGCCTGGCCGATGCGTTTGCGTGTGGCGTTGATGCGCTCGGCGATGATGAGCATGAACTCGCTACCTGCCTTTGCGTTGTGCCGACGCGCGGCGCAAGCGCGGCGGCTAACCGGGCACGCTATTTGGCGTTGATCGTCACGCCGGGCCACTGATCGGTGCGGAACGGCGAGGCGGGCAATCCTTCCTTGTTGTAAAGGTTGCACTCGGGGTTGTCGGCCCAGGCGTAGCGGACGGCCTCGGGCTTGGCGACGTCTTTGCTCGCCACGACGATGTGCTTGCCGTCGATTGTCGCGTCGGCCCAGACGAACTTCTTGTCGGCCCCCGCGATGGCGAAACCGGTCAGTTTGCCTCCGCCCTTGGCCACCAGGCCGCCGCCGACGTGCTTGAACGAGAGGCGGATCTTGTCGCCCTCAACCTTCATCGAATCGTACGTCGGGCCGGAATAGACGATGCTTTCGCCGTACGCGATGGCCCGCGCGGCCAGCGCCAGCCGCTTGCCTACGTCCTGCTTGTTCTTGGGATGGATGTCGCGTGCGTCGCCGATGTCGATGATGACGGCCTGGCCGGTCTTGGGGAGGGCGAGGGTCATGGTCTGTGCCTCGCGCAGTTCGGCCCAATCGCTCTCCGCCGGCTGGTCTTTGCGTGCCTTGAAGTTGGCCAGTTGGACGAACAGGAACGGGAAGTCGCCCTGGCCCCAGTGCTTGCGCCAGTCGGTGATCATGTCGGGGAAGAGTTTGCGGTACTGGTAGGCGCGTCCGGCGTTGGACTCGCCCTGGTACCAGATGGCGCCGGCGATTGGGTAGGGCACGATCGGCGCGATCATGCCGTTGTAGAGGACGGAAGGACGGTGCGGCGAGGTGGTGGGGTCTCTGGGCGGCCCCGGGCGTCGCGGGGGGCGTTTGCCGGCGTCCTTGGCCTTCTTGGCGGCCTCCTGCCACTTGGCCAGTTTTTCGTCCTTCGTCTTTTCCCAGTTCTCCTTGGCCGTGGTGTAGCCGGCGATGGCCTGGGCGTCGCGCTCGGTGAAGATCTTGTAATCGGGGTCGGCCTTGAGGGTATCGGCGCTGGTCCACGCCTCGGCCCGCGTGCCGCCCCAGGAGGCGTTGATGAGGCCGACAGGCACGCCAAGTTGCTTATGGAGGTGTCGGCCGAAGAAGTAGCCGACGGCCGAGAAGTTGGGCACCGTCTCCGGGCTGCACGCGACCCAGGCGGCCTTGCAGTCGGTCTGGGGCTCGTCGGCGGTGAGGCGCGCGACGGTCAGGAGTCGGATTTTGGGATACTTGGCGGCGGCGATTTCGGCCTCGGCGTCGGCCGACGAGCGGACCGACATCTGCATGTTCGACTGGCCCGAGCAGACCCAGACCTCGCCGACGAGGACGTCGCTGACGGTGATCGTGTTCTTGCCGGCGACGGTCATGGTGTGCGGCCCGCCGGGTTTGAGGGGTTTGAGGCCGACCTGCCACCGTCCGGCGGAATCGGCCGTGGCGGCCTGCTTCTCGTCACCCAGTGCGACGGTGACCTTCTCTCCCGCGTCTGCCCATCCCCAGACGGGGACCTTGATGTTCTGCTCCAGGACCATGTGATCGCTGAAGACGGCCGGCAAGCGCACGTTCGCGGCCGCCTGCTGATATCCCACAGCCGTCAGAAGGCACATGCTCAGCAGGGCCACTGCCAGTCGGGTGATTCGCCGCATCGGTTCTGCTCCTTTCACTGGGACTCGAGTTCACACGTTTCAGGGGGCACTACAATACGCTCGCGGGCGGGCGTTGTCAAACGGTAGGTGGGACCGGATTGGGCAGGGCAAGCACGCGTGAGGGGTGAATGGTGAGAAGACGTTCGTCCCGTCGCCGCCCGAAAGGCGGCGCGACGGGGACCGAGACCCGCCGCGCACAAACCTCAACAGGTTCACGTCCGGCCGCATCGGGCATCGGCCGCGACGTTCGATCTCACTTGCGGCGACGGATCAGCATCAGGCCGCCCCCGAAGGCCAGCAGCGCGAGCGTCGCGGGTTCCGGAAGCGCACCGTCGGTCCCCGGGTACACCTTGTTCTTGCCGATCTTGTTGGGCGAATCGTGCACGATCGGGATGGTGACGTCTCCGAAACCGTTGTCGCCAAAGACGCCGGCGGAGACGCGCATCTCGTAGATGACGTCGTAGACCCAGCCGGCGAAGTCGGGGTTCTCGGTATAGGCGTCGTCGGTTGCGGGTGAATCCCCGGTCAGCACGAAGCCGAGCGTGTTGAAGTTGTAGTCGATCGAGGTGCCCCACTCCAGGACGTCGTCGGCGGAGCCGACCTCCACGTTGCCGTCGCGGCCGGTTACGCCGAGGGACGCGTAGATTCCGGAGCCTTTGGAGGTTTCGGACAGATAGTCCAGAGTGACGTCCAGGACGGTGTTGCCCGTGTTGTCGGTGAACTGGAACTGGGCCTTGTCGCTTCCGGTGAGGTCCTTGAAGTTGTGGTCCTTGCCGCTGGGTGCGTCGTCGCCCCAGCCGATCGCGCCCGCGCCGTACGTATTATCTACCAGTGTCAGCGGCTGCATGAAGGCGACGAACACGTCGCCGGTGCCGGGTTCCTGATGCAGCCACAGTTGGCCGCCGGAGACGATGGTGTCGGTATCTTCGACGGCAAAGTCGAGCCATCGGCCGGAGGTGTAGCCTTCCCCGGAGTCGAATCGGCCGTCCACGATCGGCGCGCCGCAGGCTTCGGCTGCCACGAGGACCACGGCAAAGGCGCTGGCGATGAACGCAGCGCGGTGCAGAAACAACCTTCTGTCGGTAAGTCTCTGCATGGCGAATCTCCTTCTTGACCTTGTCGTCGCACACGCGGCCGCCAGGGCTCCGTGGCATACTCCTGATTGAAGAGACACCTCGGACCCTTTGCCGCGACCCGTGTTCCGTGCTCTGGTTAAGCGGTGTGTCAGGTAACAACTCCTCAGCGCGCGGCCCGCGTGACGCCGGGCCGGTTCCGTCTCTTCTGCAACTATGCGCAGGGAGAGCGGCCCGTCAAACGGAGCCGGCACAGAGGGGGGAGCCGGGCGGGAATATGGCGTGCTAAGTGTTTGTTATTGCCTCACTTACGCGGGCCGTGGATTTCGCCGAGCGGGCCGTTTGGGATCGCAATCGTTGCAGAACGCCTCGAAGAATCGACCGAAAAACCGTGCGCAAAAAGGGGCGGGTGGCAGGGCGATATCGTCTCCTGCGGCATCAAGCGGATCCTGGCGGAGAGGGTGGGATTCGAACCCGGGGTTTCTCGTAAGTCCTTGTGATGCAAGGGTTTGTGGCGTAAGGGATTTGCCGGAAAGGATTTGGAGCTTTCCCGTGGTTGCGTCTGGTTGCGGGTGTTTCCGTCTGTCTGTCCCCTGGGATGGTCACAATTTGGTCACAGACACCGCGCGGCCATCATCGGGTTAGGCCGGCGCTTTCCGTTTTTCGTCCGGCCCATGATACCCATTTCATCCCCGGATGGAGTTTTCGGTAGGGCCCCGGGACCGTGACGACGGATCGCTTACACCCCGGCGTCGTCCGCCTCGGTCATCACGAACCGGCGCCAATCGTTCACCAAATCCAGCAGCGGCCGCACGCGCACCAGCCCATCGTCCTTGCTCGCAACGTGCGCCGCCGCACTCGACCACCGCCACCGCCACGGACGCAGGTAGCGTTGTAGTACTAACCCCGTCCAACGTCTGATCATCACTCCTTTACTTGGCCGATGAACAGGTTCTGCTTCGTTACTGCTGAGTTCCTTTTCCATAGCAAATGACTTTCCCGTTCATGAGCGAGAGGAAGATCTTGTTGTCGGCTGCGATCATTCCGTCGAAGACGGGCGGCGCTTCAAGATCGACGCAATCCAGGCGGCTGCCGTCTCTTGTGGACACGGCCCACAGCGAGCCGCCGTTGCGGCCTCTGAAGGCCTCGGTCTGTTGGGCCGCTTTTCGCTTGAGCGTGGCATCGTCCGGGTTGTGCCAAAGGGCGACTTCGTCGATGACGTCCGGCGGGCCGGCAAGGAAGAGAACGTCTTTGGTCAGCACCATGGCACGGACCTGAATCGGCAGGTCGGGCTTGATCCAATGGTACTTCAGCGCCGTCAATTGCCGGGGCTTGTACAGTCTGCCGCGGCTGAGCCATTGCGTCTGGTTCCATTCTCTTTGGGTATGCTCGGATGCACTTTTCTGCACGCGAGCCGGTCCGTCGGCGGCCGGACGCCGGTCGGCCTTGTACAGTTGGTATTCGATGGTCGGCGCCTGGGCCAGAAACTGCGGCTTGCGGGCGAAGCCGTAGATCACCTCGTCGTCAAACGAGAGGATGCGGCCCGACGGGGCATGCTTCGCCGCCTCGAACCACACGTGCCACCCGTAAACGGCCGTCACCCCGTACATCCAGTAACTGCGATGGTGCCAGGCGTCGTCGAGAAGTCCGACGGGGCTGAAAAGGTGAGCGTCGTCGCGATCCTGCCGCTTGACGTCCAGGTCGGGCGCGATGCGCAGGCGGTTGCCGTCGAGGTCGAACGGCTGGCTCCGCATGAAGATACGTTTCCCGTTGCTGCTGAGAATGTCGGCGTTGGCCACCGGCATGGTGAGGCCGAGCCATCCACCCTGTAGTTTCTGAAGGTTTTTGCCGGTGGCCGGGTCGTTCTCGTCGATCTTGCTCATGGCGAGCAACTCACCCGTTTCGGCCTGGAGTTTGTAGAAGCGGAGGCCGCCGTCGAGAAACGCGCTGCGCCCGGCGACGCAGTAAACGGCCTCGTTCATCACCAAGACACTGCCGTGGACGGGCCACACCGATTCGACCTGGCCGTAGGAACCCATGCGCCGGCGATTGGGCGCAGCCAGGAACTTCCACACCAACTCCCCGTCGCTCGCTCGCAGACAGTACACGTATCCGTCGTGCGATCCGAAGATGACTTTGCCGGCGCACAAGGTCGGTGGTGAATCGACGCGGCCGCCGCAGGTGTATTTCCAGATCCGCTCGCCGCTGCCGGCGTCCAGCGCGTGGACCGTATGGTTTTCCGGCGTCACGGTGACGACCGTGCCGTGTGCCGCTACCAGGCTGCGGAGTCTGCCGCCGACGCCCGTCGTCCAGAGCATTCTGATCTTCGCGGGGACGGATATCGGTGCGTAACCGCTGCGTGCCGGGTCGTGCCGATACATGGGCCATGCCGACGACGTGTCGAGGCTCCGGCGTGGAACGTGGGCATACGCCGGGCCCTGCCGGCGGCGATCGGAATCTGCTATCTCCCCTGGGGTGGCCCCGCTCCGGCGGGCCGGCGCCAGCGCGTTAAAGCCCGAGGTCTTGGTCTCCAGAAGGCAGGCGCAGGGATGGGGACCTGTGTAGATAAGACCGTTCGCCGGCATGATGCCGTAGAGGCACGGACCGCGTGTCCAATGATTGACGTCGACTTTCTCGTTGCGGACGTCGACGACTTCGATACCCGTCCGCGATGCCAGAAGATACCGCGAGGTCCCCTTGGAGCGGTAGCAGCGAGGATGGAACCAGGTCATCTTCGGCGGCGCGAATTCCGACTTCACGTCGCCCGTATGGATATCCTTGCCGATAAACTTGCCGCGGCCCATGCCGGCGGACCAAACCAGGCCGCCGATGACCAGCGCGTCGCCGGGCGATACGTGGCCCGACCGCGGATGAGGAGACTTCCAGAGCAACTTGCCGGTCTCTCTGGAATACGCGCTGATCTTCGCGAGGTGTTGATAGAGGAGCACGTCGTCGTAAGAGACCACCGTGGGCGGGTAACGCGTATTGAGCGAATTGAATTTGCCCACATCGTCTTGATGCCATCGTTCCTCGCCCGTGCTGCGCTTAAGACACGTCAGATGCTCGCCGGTGTGGAAGTAGACGCTGTCTGCGTCTACGGTGAGTGTGAGCCGGGCAACGGGCGACTCGACGCGCCATAGTTCCTTGCCGGAGCCGGCGTCGATGGCCGCGACGTACTGTCTGTCGCTGGGTTTCCATACTCCAATCACGCCCATGGCCCGTGCCGACTCGGTCCAGCAGTGT
>CAYVAM010000104.1:0-14013 GCA_964449275.1 uncultured Anaerolineales bacterium | reverse complement strand
GACGGCCGATGGACCGACCGGCTCTACCACGACGCGCTGTGCCTGCTGTTCCTGGCCAAGGGGTTCAAACCGCTGCTGGTGCAGCGGCTCCAGTGGCAGGGGCAGTGGCGACGCGACCCGCGAGACCTGGACCACCTGGTGCGGTTCCTCGGCAAACGCATCGGCGGCGACCCGGTCGATTGGCGGACCGTCGCCAGCGATGCCCCCCTCACGGATTACCTGGCCGCCCCCATCCTGCACGTGACCGGGCGGGGGCCCTTGAGGATGCTGGCGGCGTCGGTCCCGCATCTGAAAGCTTACGTTGAGCAGGGCGGGCTGATCCTGTTTGACGCCCAGGGCGGTGACGCCGCTTTCGCCGAGAGCGTGCGGCGGACGATGACCGAGCAGTTCCCCGAATCGAAGTTCGCGGCTCTCCAGGCCGATCATCCCCTCGCGCGGGCGGCCCACCGACTGACGCCGAAAGATATCGAGATCATGACAGTCGGCTGTGGCGCCGCCGCCGTCCTCGCACCGAAGGGGTTGGGCGATGGGTGGGCGGCGGCCGATCCGGACCGGGCCGACGACGCGCTCCGCTTCGGCGAGAACCTGGCTGTATATGCGACGGCCGGCCGGCGGCTGCCCGACCGGCTCAGCATCGCCACGGTCCTCGAGATGCCGCCCGATGAGCCACCGCCGCGCGGCGCGCTCCGCATCGGCCAGATCCAGCACGACGGCCAGTGGCGACCGCGCCCGTACGCCGTGCCGGCCCTGCTGAAAGACCTGGCCGCTCGTTTCGGCGTGCACGTCCACAACCGCCCGGTGCCTGTCCGCCTGACGGACCCAACCCTTGGCGCGTTCCCGGTCCTCTACCTGACCGGCCATTACACGTTCAGCCTGTCGGACGCGGAGCGTGCGGCACTAAAGCACTACCTCCAACAGGGCGGGTTTCTGTGGGCCCATGCGTGCTGCGGCCGGGAGGCGTTCGACAAGGCCGTCCGGGAACTCGTGACGGACATGTTCCCGGACGCCCGTCTCGAGGAACTGCCGCCCGACCACGATTTGTATAGCGGCAAGGTGGGCACGCGGATCGAGCGGGTGGGTTATTCGCCCGCCGTCAAGGCCGAGTTGCCCGAACTGGACCGGCCGGCCTTACTTGGTCTTGAGCGCGGGGGCCACCTCGTGATGGTCTACAGCCCGTACGGTCTGGCCGACGGGCTCGACGGCATCAGGACGTTTGGCGCCCGGACGGTAGCGCCGGACGATGCGCGGCGGCTGGCGATCAACATCCTGCTGTATGCCCTGGAGCCGTAGGTGCATTTGCTAGGTGGTCCGACATAAGTTTTGCGCGGTGGATCTCCGTACCCACCGCGCAAAACGTGTCACCCCGAGCGAGTCCCGGCGTGCCGGGATCGCCGCTGGCTGTTTCGGACGGCGAGATTTCTCCGCTCGGTCGCCAAGGCGACCTCGGTCGAAATGACAGGCCCGCCCAGCCCTGGGCACAACTGCCCTGCGAGAAATCGTTGCCACGCCCAACCTGGACGCCACGGCCTTATTGCGTTGAGCCCCACCGGCCGGCTTGCTATAATCCCGGCGAACCCAAGTCGCCGGAGAAGCCACCGTGGCGGACCTCCGCAGCCGCATTACCCTCGGCCGCGCCGTGGTGCTCGTCGTGGCGCTGGGGGCGCTGTTCATCCTCTTCACCGTCCTGTCGGCCGTCGATTGGCGCACGGGCGGGGTCCACTGGCCGTTCTTCCTGAGATGGGACAACCTGGTTGACCTCGCCGGTTCGTGCGCCATCAACCTGACGCTCGGCGTGGGGATGACGTTCGTCATCATCGGCGGCGGCATCGACCTGTCGGTCGGCCGCCTCATCGCCCTGACGCACGTCGTGCTGGTCGTCGTGGCCAACGCCACGGGCTCGTTCACCGTGGGTCTGGCGGCGTGTCTGGGGTGCGGTCTGGCGGCGGGATTGGCGAACGGGGCGGTCAGCGTCCGCTGGCGCATCCCGTCGTTCATCGTGACGCTCGGCATGATGATGGTGGCCCGTGGCCTTGCGATGGTGGCGGCAGGGGGCAAGAGCGTCGGGGCCGACATCGACTCGCCCGTCGTCGTGCAGCGGTTCCTGCCCATCGCGGTTAGCCTGGTGGTGGTTGTCGTCGGCCACGTGGTCCTTGCGCGAACCGTGTTCGGGCGGCACGTGTTTGCGGTGGGCGGCAGCCCGGAGGCGGCGCGGCTGTGCGGCATCCGGGTCGGCCTGGTGCGGATCGTCACGTTCCTGGCGAGCGGCCTGTGTGCGGGGCTGGCGGGTCTGGTGTATTGGTCGCGTAACAGCCTCGGCGACCCGCTGGCCGGCGACGGTCTGGAATTGTATGCGATAGCGGCGGTCATCGTGGGCGGGACGAGCCTCTCGGGCGGGCGAGGGAGCGTCGTCGGCACGTTCCTCGGAGCGCTCATTATGGGTGTCCTGCAATACGGCCTCGACTCGATGCTCGTGCAACCGCGATGGCAGTGGGTCATAATCGGCGCCGTTGTCATCGTGACGGTCCTCCTGGACCGTTTGAAGAGGAGTGATTAGCGGCCCCCGAGCCCGCCGCGGAAGCGACGGGGCATGTTCCTAACCCTGAACTTGAACAGGAGAAGCCGGTGATGAAACCTTCACGATGGATCGTACTCGTTGCGGCGTTCGCGATGGTGTGCGCCGGCTGCCAGGACGAGCCGCAGCCCGGCGAAGGCCGCCGGCGCCGCATCGCCCTGATTTACAAGGCCACGACCAACCCGTTCTTTCAGGCGATGGAGAAGGGCGCCCGCGAGAAGGCCGACGAACTCGGCGTGGACCTCGAGGTGGCCGGCATCCCCTCCGAGACCGACGTGGACCGCCAGGCGAACCTGGTCCGCAACATGCTGAACCGACGGGTCGAGGCCATCATCATCGCGCCGGCCTCGAGCGTCGGCATCGTGACGCCCCTGCTCAGGGCCCGGGAGGCGAACGTCCCCATCGTCAACATCGACAACCGCATCGACACCGACGAGGCGAAGACGCAGGGCCTGAAGGTGGCCACCTTCATCGGGCCCGACAATTTCGAGGGGGCGAAAAAGGTGGGGGCCCACGCCTGCAACCTCATCAAGAAAACACTCAAAGCGGGCCAGAAGGGTCGCGTCCTTATCCTGCGAGGCATCGACGGCGTCGAAAACGCCGAGGCCCGACGCGCGGGATTCGAGGCCGCCGCCAAGGCCGCCGGCATCGAGGTCGCCGGCAGCGAGTCCGCACACTGGCACACCGACGAGGCGCTGCGCGTCACGAGCGCACTGATGGCCGCCAACCCCGACGTCCACGGCGTCCTGTGCGCCAACGACAAGATGGCCCTCGGGGCGATTGCGGCCGTCAAGGCGCGCGGCAAAATCGGCCAAATCATTATCGTCGGCTACGACAACATCGACCTGGCACGCGAGGCGATGAAGCGAGGCGACATGCACGGCACCATCGAGCAGAACCCCGCCATGATGGGGGCCCTGGGCGTCGAGTGTGCGCTGAAGGCACTCCAGGGCGAATCGCTGCCCGAGGTCACACCCGTGCCCGTGCAACTGATCACACCCGAGGACGTGAAGTAGGCGTGGCAACCAGCGCCGGCCGGGCGATGTCACTAGCCGCGACCGTGAGGGAGCGGTTGCCTTTCTACCCCTGCGGCTCGGCATCGCGCAATTTGACGAGCGCACGCACCAGCCGCTCCGTGTCATCCTCCGTGTGCTCGACCGTCAGGCTGATCCGCAGACGGCTCGTGCCGGGCGGGACCGTCGGCGGACGGATCGCCGGGCAGAAGACGCCCCTCTCCAAGAGCGCGCCCGCAAACGCCACGGCACGCTCCGGGTCGCCGAGGATGACCGGAACGATCGGCGTCGGCAAAGAGGCTGCACCGTCCTCGGCGCCGATGTCGAACCCTTCTTCCAGCAGGCGCGTTCGCAGGCGCTTCGAAAGGTCGAGCAGGCGCCGGCGACGGTCGGGTTCGGTGCGAACGATCCGGAGTGCGGCGCGCGCGGCCTCGCATGCGGCCGCAGGAAGCGCCGTCGTGTAGATGAACGGCCGGCCCCGGTTGACGATGAGGTCGCACACGTCGCGCGACGCCGCCACAAAGCCGCCGATGCCGCCCAGCGCCTTCGAGAGCGTCCCGACGCCGGCGGTAATGCCTTCCGCGATGCCGAGTTCTTCGGCCAGGCCCGCGCCGGTCGGGCCGAGAACCCCGGTGGCGTGGGCTTCATCGAGAAGCATCATGCAGTTCTCGCGGCGGCACAGTTCGGCCAGTGCCGCGAGCGGCGCGCAGCGGCCGTCCATCGAGAAGACGGTGTCCGTGACGAGCAGCCGCCGGCCGCTTTCCGCCAACCCCTCTTTGCCGACATCGTGTCTGCGCGGCGGGTCTCCTGAACCGCCGCGCTTCCGCAGCGGTGCACGGTGGTTCAGGAGAGGTGCCGCGCGGGAATCCCCTGCGAGCAACTCCGTGGCCGCATTGGCGTCGGCCTGCGCATACCGAACCAGCGCCGCCCCCGCCAATCGCACCGCGTCGTACAGGCTGGCGTGATTGGCACGGTCCATGACGACGGTGTCGCCACGGCCCACGAGGGCGGTGACCACGCCGAGGTTGGTCATGTAGCCGGTGGGAAAGACGAGAGCCGCCTCGGTGTGCTTGAAGGCGGCCAGGTCGGCCTCCAGCCGTGCGTGAGCCTCGGTGTGCCCGGCGACGAGGCGGCTGGCCCCGGCGCCCCAACCCCAACGCTCCAAGGCGGCGCGTGCGGCCTCTTTGACGCGCGGGTCGCTGGCGAGACCGAGGTAGTTGTTCGACGCGAACTGAAGAACCGTCCTGCCGCCGATCTCGACATGCGGCCCGGCGGCCGAGCCGAGCGCGACAAGACACCGGTAGAGACCTCTCGCGCGAAGGTCGTCCAGAGTTTCGCGGATGAAGTCGGGGTTACGCATGATCTCCGGTGCGCGCCGCGGGTTCGTTGAAACGTACGGCCTCACCCTATCGCTCCAGCGGCGACAATGGCAAGGCGTTGCGGTTGGGGCTTGGCGAGGGTCAGACGGCTGTGAACCGCACGCCAGCGGAAAGGATGCGTGTGCGTCGGCACAGGAGAGCATGGCGCGTCGGCTACGGGTCCCCGAGCCACTCCGCACACCTGCCACTGCGCGCCTTTAGTGGCAGGACAGATACCTAGGCATGCTACGATCTGCGCCGACCTCGACACGCGTTGCAGGGTCACCGAGGAGCCGTCGCAGATCCTTAGGACGGTACGTGCCAGTCTTGGCGTAGTGCTCCTTCATCTTGCGTACCCACTCGGGTTCGGTGATCCGACGGAATCTCTCTTTGGCTTCTTCCCGTGTCATGGCGACCACTCCTGTGTCTGGTGTGCCGCTATTGCTTCGCCCAGCCGCTTGTGGCGTACCCAGCGGAAAGGCCTGTCTGAAGAGATCACCGCTATTTCTATCGGCCCCCCGCAGACCGGGGCTAAATGCGAAAACTTCATCGCTTTAATTGTAGTGTAGATGCTGGCGTAAATCCAGTCGATGGCCTCTCTCAAGGGCAGGTCATACGGCTGCCCCAGAGCGCCTTCCTCCAAGAGGTCAAACAACTCCTCGGACGTCCCCGTCCACTTGCCGCTGTCCAAGATACGGGAGAACATGGGAAGGTCCATCCCCCGGGTGAGCCGGTCGATGAGATTAGGGCACCCCCAGAAGTAAGCGTTGCCCAATGACAGCTCTGTGACATCGCACGCTGTCTTCAACGGGTCAAACAGGACCTCAAATGCTGTGGGACGCCGACTCGTGCCCCACCGCCCACCCAGACAGAAGCCGCCCGAGAGGTTCTGCCGCCAGAGGGCCAGTTCCTCGCCCTCGTCCGGTGTGCTGCCTTCCCCTTTGGCCGCCAACTCCTTCGCGCGGCTAATCTCTTGCTGGAACGCGGCCGTGTAAGCATCCCAGAACATGGACGCCGCCTGCTGGGAAGCCTGCTCAAGCGAGCCCAAACCTTGCCCTGCGGCTTCGTCGGCCATCCGTGCAATGAGGGTCCTGTGGCTTGTGTCCCCAAGTGATCCCAATCCCCACAGCGCAACACCCACGGTTGAACCTCGGGGACCGAACTCAAAGACCTTCTGCGCGAAATTGTACTGGTGTTGGCTGCCTAGCTGACCACCACGTCCCGCCACGAACATGCTCGATGTGCTGTCGGCACCCAGCACAACACCCTCGGCGGAAAGGTAGCAGGCCGCGATGGTCATGGCGTTCCCCTTGGAGCTGGTTCGCCTGCTATTGAACCATGGTGTCTGGCCGTGTCAAGCAATTCCGTGGCGCGATCCATGGCGGGAATCACCGCCCCGACCGCGCCGCGGCAATCGCCCCGCCGACGCCGACGGAGGCGCCGTTGCCGGCGGCGTGAAGGCGTGACTCGAACCGTTCGCGGCACTGGTGCATGAACGCTTCGATTCGGATTATCTCGGTCGATTGCTCCAGACCGTCGTACGCCACCTTCAGGACGGGCATGTTCCAATCCGTCTGGAACTTCGTCAGCAGGGCGTTGACGATCGAGCCCGGCATGCAGTTGAACGGGTGAAGGTTGACGATGCCGTCGCACCCGTCGTGGACGTATTCCATGCACCGTCCCATCGAGAGGATCGGTTCGCCGCGCACGGCCGGGTCGAGGTACATTTCGCCCAGCGCGATGACGTCGTCGGACGGCGGCTCGTTGAAGAAGTGGCGGACGGCGCCGGCGAACTGGCTCAGGACCTTGTGTTTCTCGCGGCTCTGGACGAAGTCGGTGATTTTCTCGATGAGCAGCCGCTTCCAGTCGCCGGCGATCTTCGCATCGGCCTTTCGGCTCCACCCGATGTAATTGACCCATTCCTCGAAGGGCGGCAGGACGGCCTCCCCGCCAAGGCTCTCGATCTTGCGTACCATGAAGTTGTTCGTGAATTGGTTGCTCCGGACGAACACTTCGCCGACGACGCCGATCCTCGGCCGCGGCTGCGACCGGTCGGTCGCGATGGCCTCGAACGTGCCCCGCGCCTTGCGTGCCAGGGCCGGCAGGTCGCCGTGGCTCTCGATGACCTGTTCGCACTTCCTCAGGTACCGCTCATAGAGTTGGTCGCACTCGCCCTGGTTGGCCTCGTAAGGCCGGGTTTCGCGGAGCATCTTTTGTAGCGTATCGACGAACACGATGCCGCTCCAGGCGAGTTTCCTGAAGTCGGTCCCCAGGTTCTTGACGTCGCCCCGGTAATCCTTGTCCTGGTCCAGCAAGATGAGCGGCACGTCCTGGAGGCCGAGTTCGTCAAGAACCATCCGCTGGAACTTGTTGTACTGGCCGAAGCGGCACGGGCCGAACGCCGTCGGCATGAAGAACGCCGACCGGTCCGGGTCGAACCCCGGCGAGTGAATCTGCCGCAGGAAGTCGCCCGTCGTGATGATGCACGGGTAACACTCTTTGCCGGAGGTATACTTGCGGCCCCAGGCGACGGTGTCTTCGTCGGACATGGGCATCTGGCGTGCCTCGACGCCGCCCGCCCGCATGGCCGCCGCCATCGCGTACCCGTGATCGTCCATGTACGGGATGTAGATGGTTCGCTTGCCGTAGGCCTTGCGGCTGTAATCGAGTTTTGCGAGGCGTGCCTTGCGTCCCGCGCGGGCCTCGCGTTGGCGGACGCCCTTGAGGCTGTCGAGGAACGCTTCGCACCGCGTGATGGCGCCGACGTCGGCGGAGTGCTCGTCCACCTCGAGGATCAGGCACGGCTTGCCCGCGAGTTCGGTGGCGATGTACTTCATGATGAACGAGTCGGGGCCGCAACCGAAATTCGTGATGTACACGGGGTACAGCCGGCGGTCGCGGGCGATGATACGGACCCCCGCCAGAATCTCCTGCCCGTACTTCCAGTACATGTGCGGATGCTCGGCGGAGATGTCTTCGTCCTGAAGCGGCAGCATATCCATCGGGATGGCCAGCCGCCCGAGGTCACGCAGTTTCTCCGGGATGTTCATGTTCAGGCCCGGGTCGCACCCGTTGTACGGACGCGACACGATCACCATCGCGATATCCTCCGGGTCCAGCGACGCGAGGACCTCGCGCCCGCGTGCCTGAAGCGCCTTCTCGAATTTTTCCTGCGCGGCAAGGGCCGCGCCGATGGCCGGGCGTGCGCGTCTCCTGCCGACGCCGAGCCCGGCCGCCATGGCCTCCAGGTCCTTCCGCAGCGCCTTCTCGCCGCGCGAAAAATGGATGATCGGCGAGACCATCTTCTCGCCCCAGTCCACGTCCGGCATGGCCGCCCGCACCATGAACGGCACCGATTGGACGTACGGGCACACGTAGGAGTTGACGATGTCGTCGCTTGCCTTCGACATGTCAACGATTGCCGGCAGGAAGATGTAATCGACCCCCTTCTCGACCAGGTCGCGCACGTGGCCGTGGGCCACCTTGATGGGGAAGCACGTCTCGGCGGCGACTTCCTCGATGCCCCGGTTCACCAATTTCCTGACCGTCGGCGACGAGATGACCACCTCGAACCCCATTTCCGTAAACAGCGCCTTCCACAGCGGCATGAGTTGCCAGAAGTGGGTCATCTGCGGCAGGCCGATCGTCTTGCCGTTGGGCTTCTCGGGCGCCTTCTTCGCGTACGCCTCTTCCATGATCCGCTGCCGTTCGACGAAGAGTCGCGGCAGGTGTTTGCCGAGGCTTTGGCGCTGGGATTCGTCGTACTTGCCGCAACGGCTCCCGTAGTAGAGCGTGCGGTCGGCCGCCGCGCCTTCCGGGCCGGGCTCGCCCTTGATGTCGACGACGTGTATTTCGCAGCGGTTCGCACAATCCTTGCACTCGAACGTATCGAACGAGTACTCGACGTCCCTGAGGTCGAAGCCGCGAAACGTCGTTTCCTTACCCGTCTCGGCGTACCAGTCGCGGGAGATCAGGGCCATGCCGATGGCGCCGACCACGTCGTGGTGCGGCGGGACGATGATCGGTTTGCCGGTCACCTTTTCGAACGCCGCCTTCACGCCGCGGTTGTACGCCGTTCCGCCCTGGAAGAAGATGACGTCGGCGACGCGGCGGTTCTCGACGACGCGGTTGAGGTAGTTCTGGACGATCGAGTAGCAGAGGCCCGCGCACAGGTCATCGACCGCCACGCCGCGCTGCTGGTTCCGGTTGATCTCGGTCTCCATGAAGACGGTGCACCGCTCGCCCATGGCGGGTGGTTCGTCGGCCGACAGGGCCAGGCGGTTGTACTCGCCCGACTGCAAATCAACTCCCAGCCGCTCGCTCTGTTCCTCGATGAACGACCCGGTGCCGGCCGCACACACCTTGTTCATCGCAAAATCGACCACCGCGCCGCCGTCCAGGCTGATGAACTTGGAGTCCTGGCCGCCGATCTCGAAGATCGTATCAACGTCCGGGCGGATGAACGCGGCCCCGGTCGCGTGGGCCGTGATCTCGTTCTTCACGATGTCGGCGCCGATGAAGTCGCCCGTCAGGTAGCGGCCGGATCCGGTCGTCGCGCAGCCGCGAACCCTCACGCGGCCCTTCCCGCCGCGCTCCTCCAGCGCCACGCCCACCTTGTAGAGCCCGTCGGTGACGGCGGCGAGCGGCCGGCCGGCGGTCATCAGGTACTCCCGGGCGAGGACGCGGCCGTCCGAGTCGGTCGCGACGACGTTGGTCGAGATGCTGCCGACGTCCACGCCGAGGAACACGTCCAGCGGATCGTCGCCCGGCGGGAACGCATCCGGCTCGATGGTCAGCGGATACCCGTCGTCCTGGAGCGCGGGATGGAGTTCTCCTCCACCCCAGCGGCGAGACGCCAAGTACTCGCGCAACGGTTCGACCGAGGTGATGCGGCCGAGTTCGTCCCGCTCCTTCGACGTCAGCACCGCCCCGATGGCACCCATCGAGGCGTAATGCTCCGGGATGAGCAGTTCGCCTTCCCCGAGTTCCAGCGTTTCGGTGAACGCCCGGACCATGCCGGCGTTGGCCGCCACGCCGCCCTGAAAGGCAATGCGCGGGAGAAACTCCTTGGCTTTGCCGATGACGGCCTTGAAGTTCCTGGCCATCGCAAAGCACAGGCCGGCCACGATGTCGTAGTCGGGCGTGCCTTCCTGCTGGAGGTGGATCATGTCGCTCTTGGCGAAGACCGAGCAGCGGCCGGCGATGCGGGGAATGTGAACGCTCCGCATGGCCATCTCGCCCCACTCCTCTTCGATCGAAACGCCCAGACGCGACGCCTGCTGGTCGAGGAACGAGCCCGTGCCGGCGGCACAGAGCGTGTTCATGGCAAAGTCGCGGATGCGGATGCGGCCGGTCGCCGGGTCCTCTTCCAGGAGGATGAGTTTAGAGTCCTCGCCGCCGATCTCGATGATCGTCCGCACCTCCGGATAGAGCGCCGCCGTCGCCTTCGCCTGCGCGACGACCTCGTTGACGGGCTTGATGCCGTACAGTTCGCCCAGGACGGCGGTGCCGGCGCCCGCCAAGGCTACGCCGTCTATCTCGGACGGCGGCATCTCGCCGAACAGGTCCTCCAGCGCCGCCAGCGCCGTCTCCAACGGCCTGCCGCGCGCCCGGATGTAACGCTCCTTGACGACGTGCAGGTTCTCGTCGAGCAGCACGAGATTCAGACTGACCGAGCCAATGTCAATGCCAAGATACACGAACCCCTCCTTCTTCGTAGCCGTTTAGACTGTAGGGTGGGTGCTTTGCACCCACCATCCATTTCGCAGGGCCGCAGACCCGATGAACCTCGCAAAGCCCGTAAGCGCGCCGCTCCACTGCGCGGTGGGTCTCCCGATCCACCGCGTCGCAAGAATCCGCGTGGGTGCCCAGCACCCACCCTACAGCCCGTGCCCTCGAGTTGCCGAGCGGGGGATTATACCCAAGGTCGGCCCGCGCAGTCAATTTCCTGATTGACACTTCCGCCAGGGGGCGAGATAAGGTAGGGTCGCTCGGCCGATGCCGGTCCGGTGGGGATCGATGGCCAAACCGACCAGACAGGAACTGCTGCAGCACCTTCAGGAGAAGGGCCTCCTGACCGAAGACGAGGCCCGGGCGGCCGTTCGCCTGCTCGAAGAGGCTGCCAGGGACGGACGCGAGGTCCTCCTGCCCGAAGTGTTGCTCCGCACCGGCGCCGCCGACGCCCGCGCCCACCAGGCGGCTGCCGCCTTCGAGGCCGGCGACGACGGCATCGACGCCGACGAACTGACGGCGCCCGACATCGGCGCCTCCGGCCTGACGGTGCTCGAACGGATCGGTCGCGGCAGCCAGGCCGTCGTGTACAAGTGCCACCAAACCGTCATCGACCGGGACGTTGCGGTCAAGATCCTCTTGCCCGGCGCCGCCGGCGACGACGAGTCGCGGGCCCGGTTCATCAAGGAAGCCAAGGCGGCGGCCCAACTGTCGCATCCCAACATCGTCACCATCCACGAGATCCGGCCGCTGAAGAACACCATCTGCATCGTCATGGAGTACATCGACGGCGGGTCCGTCAAGAACCTGCTCCAGGTCCGCAAACGCTTCGAGCCCGCCGAGGCGGTCCTCGTCGTGCGCCAGGCCGCCGAAGGCCTGAGGGCCGCTCACGCGCGCGGCATCATCCACCGCGACATCAAGCCCAGCAACATCATGCTCACGAGCGAAGGCCTGGTCAAACTCGCCGACATGGGCCTGGCACGCCGCGCAGGCGAAGACGACCAGAAGGAAGGCAAGGCCTACGGCACGCCCTACTACATCTCGCCGGAACAGGTGACCGGCGACCCGCCGCCCGACCATCGGACCGACCTCTATTCGCTCGGCGTCACCTTGTACGAGATGGTCGCCGGGCGACCGCCGTTCCTGGCGCCGACCCCGCAGGAGATCATGCGGATGCACGTGCTCCAGCAGCCGCCCGATCCGCGCGACCTCGTGCCCGAACTCTCCCAGCCCCTCTGCCGGCTGCTTGCCAAGGCGATGGCCCGCGAACCCGAAGACCGGTACCAGAGCGCCCGGGAGTTCATCGATGCGCTCGACCAACTGGACCTCTCAACCCTGGATACGGGCGCGTCGGCGCCGCTGGATATGGTCAGGCAACTGGCCGGTATCGCCAAGACCCAACGCCGCCGGACCGGCCGCCTCGATGCGGCGGGGCGCGCCGCCCTCGCCCGGACGGAGCCCGCGCCCGTCCGGCTCGTCAAGCCCGGCCGCACGCCCAGGCGAACGACCGGAACGGCGCCCGCGATCCCGGAACGGAAACGTCCGGTCGGCGCAAACAAGGGACTCTTGGTGGGAATCGTCGCCTTCTTCGCCGTCGTGGCGGTGGGATTGATCGTGCTGCTCATCGTGTTTGGTCTCGGCGCGACGGGCGATGGGCGCGGCCCCGCGAAGCCGCCGGGCACGTTCCGGCCCACAATCAGGCGCGACACGCTCCATCCGATGGAGGCCGGCGCACAGGCCGCCCTCAACCAGGCCAAGGCCCTGGAGACCACGCCGAACGCCTGGCCGGAGGAAGTCATCAAGGCCTACAAGAACATCATCACGTTCTATCCCGAAACCAACGCCGCC
This sequence comes from uncultured Anaerolineales bacterium, assembly GCA_964449275.1. Classification (GTDB taxonomy): domain Bacteria; phylum Planctomycetota; class Phycisphaerae; order FEN-1346; family FEN-1346; genus JAUVZF01. The sequence continues at coordinate 1,492 of CAYVAM010000104.1, read as the reverse complement.
AAGGACGCCCAGGTGGCGCTCTACCGCCTGGGCCGGGCGGAAAAAACGCGAACGCCACCGACGCAGTCGAGGCCGCAGCCCAGTCCGCCTGCTCCGGAAGAGACTCAAGCCCCAACGCCGCCCGAACCGCCACCGAAGCCGCCGCCGGAATCGCCACCCAAGCCGCCCGAACCGCCTGAACCTCAACCTAAACCGCCGGAACCGCCGAAACCCGTATCTGCCGCGCCCGTCGTCGTCGAGGTCCGCGCCGGCCGGGACGTGACCATCCACGGCGACCACGCGCGGTACGAGAAGAACCACGACCGCGACAACATCGGCCTCTGGAACAACGCCGACACGTGGGTCAGTTGGGACGTTGTCATCGACCGCCCCGGCGCCTACGCCGTCCAGGTCACCTACGCCCTCGACAAGGAATATGGCGGCGGGGAGTTTGAACTCTCGGTCGGCGACGGCTCGATCACCCACGTCGTCGAAGGCACAGGGGGCTGGGGCAACTTCGTGACGAAGGACCTCGGCACGCTCCAGATCCGCGAGGCCGGCCCGGCCACCATCGCCGTCCGGCCGCTGCGCGTCAAGACATGGCTGGTGAACCTCCAATCCGTGCGGCTGACGGAGAAGAAGTGACCCGCCGCGCCCCCGCGCCACCCTCTCGCCCGCGAACGGCCGGGTGGCATGGCCACGCCCGCCACGGCGGGTAAACTTGCGTGGCCATGTTCGTCCCTCTGGCCAGACGTAGGGTGGGTGCTCTGCACCCGCCGCGGCCCTGATGCCGAGACCTTACACAACCTCCCCGGTGTTGTGGATTGACCGCGGGCTGGGGTTGGTTACACTCCACAAGTCTTTTCCCTCTTTCTGAAACCGTTGTGGATTGACCGCGGGCTGGGGTTGGTTACACTCGCGTTCTTCACGGCCGACGACGCCGACGGGTTGTGGATTGACCGCGGGCTGGGGTTGGTTACACTAGAATACGAGGGGCAACTCCGAGAACATGTGTTGTGGATTGACCGCGGGCTGGGGTTGGTTACACTTTTACAGGCGTGCCCACAACCGCGCGTTTGGTTGTGGATTGACCGCGGGCTGGGGTTGGTTACACTGTCCCCCGATGGGAATGTTGTGCGTGTGCCGTTGTGGATTGACCGCGGGCTGGGGTTGGTTACACTAAAACGGTTTTTGCTTGACCGTCACGCTCCGTTGTGGATTGACCGCGGGCTGGGGTTGGTTACACTTGGTCCTTGCGGGCCATGCGCAGCCGCCGGTTGTGGATTGACCGCGGGCTGGGGTTGGTTACACTCCTATTCCCCACCTACACAGCCGCGCTCCAGTTGTGGATTGACCGCGGGCTGGGGTTGGTTACACTTCCGTTTCATCAGTTGGAGATACGTGGTGTAGTTGTGGATTGACCGCGGGCTGGGGTTGGTTACACTGTCTCGTCGATCACACCGGTCCCCTGCCTGTTGTGGATTGACCGCGGGCTGGGGTTGGTTACACTCTC
>CAYVAM010000103.1:0-14019 GCA_964449275.1 uncultured Anaerolineales bacterium | reverse complement strand
GTCCCGATGTATCGGGACCAGAAAAACTTGCCACAGTGCGCCGTGGGAAGGCGCCGGTTCTCAGCGGGTGCGAAACCCGCCCGGCAATTGGGTCGCTCCGGCCGGTAGTCCCGGCGCGCCGGGAGAGCGGCTGCGCTTCGGCCCCTTCGCGGGTCGGACCGTCTCATGGAGCGGGCGATGGGAATCGAACCCACATGGCCGGCTTGGAAGGCCGGGGCTCTGCCGTTGAGCTACGCCCGCCCGCCGAAGTTCAAAGTTCAAGGTTCAAAGTTCAAGGTTCAAAGTTCAAGGTTCAAAGTTCAAGGCCGCGTCTCCGGCGCCTCCGCACGTTGAACTCTGGACTTGGAACTCTGCACTTGTCTTGCAGTGGTGGTGAGGGGTGGATTCGAACCACCGAAGGCGGAGCCAGCAGATTTACAGTCTGCCCCCTTTGACCGCTCGGGAACCTCACCACTTCCAATGTGAAAATCGGAACTCGGAATGCGGAACGCCCGCGCCAAGCGCCACCGGCCGGACACTCGCGCCCGCCATGCGGCCGTTCGTTCCACCTTCCGCGTTCCGCCTTCCGCGCTCGTTGGAGCCGGCGGGGAGGATCGAACTCCCAACATCCGGTTTACAAAACCGGTGCTCTACCGTTGAGCTACGCCGGCCCCGCCGAAACCGCACAGTATATCCACCGTATCGTCATTTGCAAGCGGCCGACGCCCAGAAAATGACACCGTCCGCACGGTGGAATCGTTGCGTGGCGGCGTGCCGGCGGCTATAATAAACTGAGTGGCTATGGGGGCGAGTGTCTGTCTGGCCGCGCGGGGGGTGGCAAGCAAGGGAATCTCTGAGGAGGATCGTGATGCAGCGTTCGCTGTTCATCGCATTGATGGTTGTGTGCCTGGCAACGGTTTCGCCGGGCTCGGATTGGCCACAGTTTCTTGGACCCAACCGAAACGGCGTCTCGCCGGAGAAAGGCCTGATGCGCAAATGGCCGGCGGGCGGGCCCAAGGTCCTCTGGACCGTCGATGTCGGCCGAGGTTACGGCGGGGCGGCGATCCGCGACGGTAAGGTCTACCTTCTCGACCGCGTCGGCACCGAGCAGGACAAACTCCGGTGCCTCGACCTGGCAACCGGCAAAGAGGAGTGGTCGTTCGCCTACGCCGTCCCCGGCCAACTGGACCACGCCGGCTCGCGGTCCACGCCGACGGTCGATGAGAAGTACATCTTCACCGTCGGTCCGTTCGGCCATTTCCACTGCATTGACAAGGCCACCCACAAGTCCCTTTGGCAAAAGCACCTGGTGAAGGACTACGGCGGGAAACGGCCGACGTGGGGCGTGAGCCAGTCGCCGCTCCTCTACAAGGACGTGGTCATTGCCGCGCCCGAGAGCGGGTCGGTCGGCGTCATCGCGTACGAGAAGGCCACGGGGAAGGAACGGTGGCGGTCCGAACCGATCGGCGGCATGTATTACCATTCGCCGTTTCTGACGACCGTTGGCGGCGTCGAGCAGATCATCATGCAGAGCAGGACCAGCGTCGTCGGTCTGGACCCGGCCAACGGCAAGGTCCTGTGGAAGCACGGGTTCCGCGTGCCTGTGGCGGGCATCCCGGCCCCCACGCCGCTCGGCCAGGACCGGTTCTTCCTGACGGGTGGCTACGAGGCCGGTTCCGAGATCATCCAGGTCGTGCGGCAGGGCGGCGGGTTGGTGGCCAAGAAGATTCACAGGTTCGAGGAAATCGGGTCGCATATCCAGCAGCCCATTCTGTACGAGGGCCACGTGTACGTCGTCTGCAACACGAACCGCAGGGCCAACGGCATGGTCTGCTTCGGCCTGGACGGCCAGGTCAAATGGAAGACCGGCAGGCATCCATATCTGTGCAAGGGGAGCCTCATCCTGACGGCCGACGGCCTGATTTACCAGATGGACGGCAAGACGGGTGAACTGCACATCATCCAGCCGTCGCCGGCGGGTTTTAAGTCGCTCGACAAGGTCGAACTGCTCGGCGGCAAGGAGATCTGGGGCCCGATGGTCCTCTCGGACGGCAGACTCGTCATCCGCGACCAGAGCCAGATGAAGTGCCTCGACGTCAGGGCACAGTAAGCACCGGCGGGCGAGCCGACAGTGGCGACCGGCACGAATTGCTTGCGGCAGGCTCAAACCCGCCGGGCAAGCCCGGCGGCTAACCACCCGCCGGGCAAGCCCGGCGGCTAACCAGGTCGCTTCATTTCGCGTATCGCATAACGGTGAATATCCCCGCGCACCGGGCGTACTGCTGGTAACCCCATCGATGCGACCGCCACGCGCCGACGCTGGTGCGTTGACGCAGGCGGGCGCGTCGGTATAATCGCAATCGCACGCCGCGCGGCGCGCGGCAGGGGAAAGGAGGCGACTCATGGGCGGCTTGGCTTTGGGTGGAATGGCGATGATCGTGCTCCTGGTCATCGGCGGCCTCGCGCTGCTGGTGGTCGGGTGGCTCGTCCTGACGTACAACGGCCTCGTGCGCCTGCGGAACGGGGTCAGGAATGCGTGGGCGCAGATCGACGTGCAACTGCGTCGCCGCTACGACCTCATCCCCAACCTCGTCGAGACGGTCAAAGGCTACGCCGCCCACGAGAAGGAGACGTTCGAGAACGTGGTCAAGGCGCGGCAGGCGGGCATCGACGCCTCGAACATCAAGGAGCAGGGGCAGGCCGAGAACATGATCACGGGTGCCCTGCGGCAACTGTTCGCCCTCTCGGAAGCGTACCCCGACCTGAAGGCGAACCAGAATTTCCTGGCGCTGCAGGAAGAACTCGCCTCGACCGAGAACAAGATCGGCTTCGCCCGCCAGTACTACAACGACGCCGTCCAGACGTTCAACACGCGGCAGCAGATGTTCCCGGCGAACATGGTTGCCCGGATGATGGGCTTCGAGCCGAGCGACTTCTTTGAACTCGAAGAGGTTGAGATGCGCGAGGCGCCGAAGGTCGAGTTCTGATCTGCAGTGTTGGGCGCCGCGAGTCGAAAGTCTGCGCGGCGGGTTTCCTGACCCGCCGCGTCCGCAGCACGCCGACGCCCACGGCCTTCTCCGGCGGAGGGACGTGAACCTGTGCCCATGACGCCTCGCCAACGCTGGCTCGCCCTGCTTGAAGGCGAAACGCCCGACCGCATCCCCACCGATTACTGGGCCACGCCGGAGGTCACCGAGCGGCTGCTCGCGGACCTCGGCTGCGCCGACCAGGACGAACTCTACGATCACCTCCATATCGACGGTGTGGACGCCGTCCACGCGCCGGCCACCGTCCGCTGCCATCCGGACGACCCCGAGGCCGACATCTGGGGCGTCCGCAGCCGGACGGTCGATTACGGCGGCGGCGCCTACGATGAGGACGCGAGTCACCCTCTCGCCGGTGCCGAGACGGCCGGCGACGTCCACGCCTTCACGTGGCCCGACCCCGACGCCCACGACTTCGACGCCTTACGCGACCAGATCGCCGACCTCACCGGCGACCGCGTCGTCCGTTGCGGCTGCTACGAGCCGTTCCTGCTATACTGCCGCATGCGCGGCATGGAGCAGGCGTACGTGGACCTTGTGACGGAGCCGGAGGTCGCCGACGCCATCCTCTCGCACATCTTCGACTACTATTTCCAGGTGAACCAGCGGATGTTCGAGATCGGAAAGGGCGCGATCGACATCACCTACGTGGCCGAGGACCTGGGCGGCCAGACGGGCCTCCTGATGAGCCTGGACCTTATCCGCCGCTTCCTGTTGCCGAACCAGAAACGGATGGCCGACCTCGCCCGTTCCTGTGGCATCCACATCTTCTACCACACCGACGGGGCGGCGCGCGACGTCATCGGCGACCTGCTCGACGTGACCGGCATCGAGATTCTCAACCCCATCCAGTGGCGGTGCACCGGGATGGAACGCGAGGGCCTCGTGCGCGACTTCGGCGACCGGCTGGTCTTTCACGGGGCGGTCGACAACCAGCAGACGCTCGCGTTCGGGTCGCCGGACGACGTGCGGGAAGAGGTGCTCGATAACATCCGCATCTTCGCCCCCGCCCGGTGGATCTGCGCCCCGTGCCACAACCTCCAGCCCGTCTCGCCGACTGAGAACATCGTTGCTATGTACGAGACGATTCACCAGTACGGCAGGCTGTGATCCGGCGGCCGGCCGTTGCGGCGGTCGCGAGAAAGGGGGAGTCATGCGCCTGGCTTGCGAAATCGCTCGTGTCGTTTCGCTCGTTTCCCTTTTGGCGGTCCCGGCCCTTGCCTGGCAGCCGCCGCGCATGCCGGACCCCGCCAAGGAGGACTACGACTGGCGACCGGTGGCCCGCCGGCACGGCCTGGCGGATGCGGACGCCGAGGCCCTGGCCGACCGCAAGGTCCTCATGACGAACGAGGCGTTCAAGCAGGTCTTCGATCCGTATATTCACACAGACCTGCCGATGTTCATTACGTCCGATTCGCTCCTCGCCGCCTTCCACGTCCTGTACGAGGAATCGGTCCTGCGGTTGGAGGAGGTGAACGCTCGCCGCCTGCCGCAGATTCTCCGCTTCATCTGGGAGGGGCTGGAGGCCCGGAAGCCGCCGAACGACGCCGGCGGCCCGCACGCCCGTGCCTATCGGCGGGCCCGAATCCTGATCGGCACGGCGACGGCGCTTCTCGGCGGCGAGCCAAAGGGAACGAGCGCCGAGGAAGCCGGCCTCATCAAGGAAGAAGTCCGCAAGGTCACCGCCGCCCGGACCCTTGACCCGGCGCACATGGAGGCGACCCTGCCGGCCTGGCTGGGCAAGCCGGACGAGACGTTCACCGGCATCGACTACTCGCGCTACAAGCCCCGCGGGTTCTACACGAAGTCCGAGGACCTGGAGCGGTACTTCCGCGCCGTCAGTTGGCTCCAGTCGATTCCTTCTCGTCTTTCGAAGGACGAGGAACTTGTGGCCGCACTGCTTCTTGGCCGCGCCGCCGATGACAACCGCTTCGCGTCCGACGCGGAGCGTCGCCGGTTCGTCGAGTACTTCCAGACGTTCCGCGATTTCGTCGGCACGCGCGACGACTGGGACCTGTTGAAGGCGGCAGAGGCGGCCAAGTGGGGCGAGGACCTGAAGGGCACGCGAAAGCGACTGCTCCAACAGGCCCGCCGCAAGGCCGACGAGCCGATGATCAACGACTTGGTCCGGTTCCCGCCGGTGGACTCGAACGTGCCGGCCTCGGAACCGAACTTCCGGGTGCTCTCGGCCTACCGCACGCCCGACGCCATCCTGTTCCACCGCACGACGGACCTGCGGCACTTCAGCCGCGGCCTGCCGAGCGGCCTGGAGGTCGCGGCCTCGCTCGGGTCGGACTATGCCCGGGCCCGCCTGCCGGGGCCCCAGCGCGAGAAGGTGCTCCGGGTGCTGGAAGAGACCCTGCCGCTCTTCCGCGGCCGGAGCCTGTACTATGATTACCTGGACTGCCTCCGGTGCCTCCTGGATGAGCCGGAGCCCGACGCGCCGGCCTTCCTCAAGGGCGAGCCCTGGCAGGCCAAGTCGTGCCAGGCGGCCCTGGCGGGGTGGGCGCAGTTGCGGCACACGTGGGCCCTCCAGGCGAAGCAGTCAGTAACGTATCTGGGCATGTCTTTTGTCCCGCCCGGGTTCGTCGAGCCGGAGCCGGAGTTCTTTAGCCGGATGGCCCGCCTCCTGGAACGCACCCGCGACCGCCTCGACCGCGCCGGCGCGCTGCAGGTGGACACGGCGAAGGTGGCGCGCGACACCCGCCGAGCCGCCGACATCCTCGCCTCGCCGCAAGGGCAGAAGCGAGGCACCATGGCGCTGCTCGAAGCCTGCCCCGACGACCCGTCCGAGGCCGAGTGGATGATGTACCTGCTGGCCTGCCTCAAGGTCCAGCCCCAGCGCGGCGAGGAGCAGGCGTACCTCAAGAAGGCCGTCGCCGAACTCCGTGGCCTCGCCGAACGCTTTGACCAGGGCATCGTGCCCGACAACGAGCGGCTTCGGATGTTGCTGGCCCGGCACCACGCCGACATCCGCCCTCTCTGGGACGGGCTGGTCGAGGTCTGCCGGCGGCTGGAGACGCTGGCCCACAAGCAACTGCGCGGCCGGCCGCTCAGCGAGGACGACGAGCATTTTATTAGAGCGTACGGGTGCCGGATCGCCGGCGTCATGCTCTACGGCGGCAACGCGTACCTGGTGCCGCGCGATGACGCCCCGCGCGCCATCGACGTCCACTACAATCCCAACGAGGGAGAGTACCTGGAGGTCGGCATCGCACGCCCGCGGGCCCTGTACGTCCTCTATCCCTATAAGGGCGGGGAGGTCCTGTGCCGCGGCGCCGTCATGCCGTACTACGAGTTCGCGCACGGCGAGCGGCTGACCGACGACGCGTGGAAGGCGCTCCTTGATTCGGACAAACGCCCTGGTATACCGGAATGGGTCCGGCCGATCGTCGGATCGGCGGGCATCGGCCGACCCGTCCTTAAGGAGCGTTAGCCGACGGGAAGGTTGTCATGCTGAGCGAAGCGAAGCATCTCGCCGTGTGAACGACGAAACGGCAACGACCACGGCGAGATTCTTCGGGCCGTACGGCCCTCAGAATGACAACGCCAAACACTGAAACAGACCCGCTGCGCAAGCGAGGAATCATGGCCCAGTTCGAACAACTCGTCGCGGCCAACAAACGCAACAGCGTCCTGCTGGTCATCGCGTTCGTCGTGTTCATCTGCGTCCTGGGCGGCGTCCTGGGATGGGCGATCTGGGGTGACCCGCGGGCGGCTGTTCCGAGCATCGCCATCGCGCTGGCGGTCTCGCTGACGATGGCGCTCATCGGCTACTTCTCCGGGCCGCAGGCCGTGCTCGCCCTGAGCGGCGCCCGCCCGCTCTCCAAGCAGCAAGACCCGCAACTTTACAACGTGATGGAGGAACTCACGCTGGCCTCGGGTCTGCCGATGCCCAAACTCCACATGATCGAGACTCCCGCCATGAACGCCTTCGCCACCGGCCGCAGCCCCGACCGCGCCCACGTGGCCGTGACGCGCGGCCTCAGGGAGCGCCTCAGCCGCGACCAACTCCAGGGCGTCCTGGCCCACGAACTGTCGCACGTCAAGAACCTCGACATCCGTTTCATGACGCTCATGGCCGTCCTCGTCGGCACGGTTGTGATGCTGGCACATATCGGCACACGGGCGATCTTCTACGGCGGCGGCCGGCGCCGAAGCGGCAAGGGCAGCAGCCCCCTCATCCTCATCGTCATGGTGGTCGCGATCGTCCTGGCGATCGTTGCGCCGATCCTGGCGAAACTCATCCAACTGGCCGTCTCACGCCAGCGCGAGTTCCTGGCCGACGCCTCCGCCGCACGCATGACCCGCTACCCGGAGGGCCTGGCCGGCGCCCTGGAGGTCCTGGCCGCCGACACGCACGAAATGCCGCAGGCCAGCGGCGCCACCGCACACCTGTTCATCAACGAACCGCGCATGGCACGCGGACGGCGAAGGCGACACGGCAGCGCGTGGTCGAGCCACCCGCCCATCGAGGAACGCGTCCGGCGCCTGCGGTCCATCGGAGGCGTGGCGGCGTAGCCGTTCTCTGGCGTGGCCATGCCACCCGGCCGAGAAGCCGCCGCCGTGGTCGCCGGAAACGCCGAAGGTTAGCCCGCTGTTCTGCCGACACCAACTAATGAGCGAGATTCGGGTCGGAGTCCTGCCGTGTTTCGATACCTGGGGGCCATCCTGATCGTCGTCATGGCGCTCGCGCTGGCCGCCGGCCTCGCGGTCATCCTGTTCGGCTCTGTGGCCGGGCGCTTGACGTCCGACCCGGTGCTGCGCCTGACGGCATTCGACGGCATCGGCGCGGTGGGCGGCGCGCCGCCGCGCATCCGGGCGATGATCGGGGGCTCCGAGCCAGGCCGCCCCGCCGAGTTCCGCTGGCTCGTCGCACGATTTGAGGACGGCTCCTCGGCGTGGGCCTGGATCAGCAGCAACGGGCTCAGCCGGACCGTGGGACCACGAGGACTCACGGTCGGGGCCTACCGCTTTGTCGTCGGCCTGCCGGAAGTAGAGCCACGTCTGGACGTGAGCGCCGGCGGCACCGTCTACATGTGGCCGCAGACCGAGTCCGTCATCTGGTTCGACGCGGCGGCCATCGTGCCGGCCTGCGGTGTCCGTGTTGTTGCGGGGGGTGCGGCGGCCGGCCCGTCCGATGAAGTTTCGGATGTCGTCGGTGCCGTGAAGACTCTTGCGAGCGGCCGCCTGCCGGTGTACCTTGTGTCGGCCGATGCACAGGGGTATGCGTCGGCTCGTCGGCGTCTGAAGGCGTACGGGGCGCCGCCGGGGCCCGCCTTCTGGGTGATCCCGGGCAAGGAACGGTCGCGGCTGCTCGGCCTCAAGGGCGTGTGGCCGCGCGTTCACGCCGCCATCGTCTGCGACCCGAAGATTCGGGAGGCGGCGGCCAGGGTGAAGGTCCCGGTCCGAGAGGCGCCGTCCGCCGATGCCCTGCCGGGACCGGCCGAGACGCGAAACGCCTGGCGCCGCATTCTGGAGAATCTGACGGGGCGGCGGGCAGGTGACGGCAACGTGAGGAGGTAACGTGTTCGGACGATGGGCTCTGCCCGCGGCCGCGGTCGTGGCGCTTCTTGGTGGACTCGGGTGCGCCGGCCCGAAGAGGCTGGCGGGCACGCCCTCGCCCGTGCGGGGCGACGATTTCACGTATACGCCGATCCGGCGCCGCTCGCCGAGCGAGGTCCGTCCCAGGACACCCCCCGAATCGAAACGCCGTGAACCGATTCGGCGCGTCGCGCATCTGCCCGAACACGATCCCGCCTGGGAAGTCCGTGGCTGGCAGCGACCGTGGCGATGGATCGTTGTCCATCACAGCGCCACCCATCGCGGGTCGGCCGCCTCGTTCGACGCCTGCCATCGCAAGGTCCGCCACTGGGATGAACTCGGGTACCACTTCGTCATCGGCAACGGCACGGGTTCGGGGAACGGCCGGGTCGAGGTGGGCAGCCGCTGGCCCAAGCAGAAGCACGGGGCACACTGCAAGGTCGGCCAGGACGAGACGTACAACAACTTCGGCATCGGCATCTGCCTGGTGGGCAACTTCGAGACACGCCGCCCGACCGACGCCCAGATGGCCTCGCTCGCACGCCTGGTCGATTACCTGGCAGCACGCTACACAATCGACGATTCGCACATCATCGGCCACGGCGACGTCGATAGCACGAAATGCCCGGGACGCTATTTCTCGTTCGACGACCTGTTCCGCCGGCTCAGAAACCGCCGCGCCGCGCGCGGCGCCCTGGCGCGGCGTTAGGTTGTCGCGATGCGCCGGCGAACGTGTGGCGCACGCGTCAGCCACCGCGCATACGTCAGCCGCCGCGCATACGTCAGCCGCCGCGCATACGTTAGCCGCCGGGCTTGCCCGGCGCGTCCGTTAGGAGCAAGAGCGATGACACATGGCGATACCAAACGTTCCGTGACCCGCCGCCGTTTTCTCGGCGCGGGACTGGGCGCCGTCGGCGCAGCAGCGGCCGGCTGCGCGCTGGAGCGCACGAAGGATGCCCGGGCGACAGCCGCCGCTTCGAGTTCGGACCGAAAGCCCAACATCATCTTCATCCTGGCCGACGACCTGGGCTACGGCGACGTGGGCTGTTACGGCCAGAAGCGGATCAAGACGCCCAGCCTCGACCGCCTGGCGGCCGAAGGCATGCGGTTCACGCAGGCCTATGCCGGCAGCACCGTGTGCGCCCCGTCGCGGTGCACGCTGATGACGGGCCTTCACACCGGACACTGCTGGGTCCGCGGGAACAAACTTGTGCCCCTGCGCCCCGACGACGTGACGGTGGCGGAACTGCTCAAGGCTCAGGGCTACGCCACCGGCATCATCGGCAAGTGGGGCATCGGCGAACCCGGCACCACCGGCATCCCGAACCGCCAGGGCTTCGACACCTGGTTCGGCTACCTCAACCAGCGGCACGCCCACAACTACTGGCCGACATATCTATGGCGGAACCAGGAGCGCGTGCCCTTGAAGAACGTCGTGCCCAAGGAAGGCAAAGAGGGCGCGGGCGTGGCGAGCGAGCGCGTCGAGTATTCCCACGACCTCTTCGTGAAGGAGGCCCTCGCCTTCCTCGAGAAGCACAAGGCCGGGCCGTTCTTCCTGTATCTCGCATTCACGATTCCACATGCCAATAACGAGGCCGGACGCAACGGTATGGAAGTGCCCAGTGACGAGCCGTACTCCGCCGAGTCGTGGCCCCAGCCGCAGAAGAACCACGCCGCCATGATCACGCGGATGGACCGCGACATCGGCCGCCTCATGGCTCTCGTAAAGCAACTCGGCATCGACGAGCGGACGGTCGTCATCTTCTCGAGCGATAACGGGCCCCACCGCGAGGGCGGGGCCGACCCGAACTTCTTCGATGCCAACGGTCCCTTGCGCGGCATCAAACGCGACCTGTACGAGGGCGGCATCCGCGTGCCGACGCTGGCCCGATGGCCCGGACGCATCAAGGCCGGCTCCGTCAGCGACCACGCCTGGGCGTTCTGGGATTTCATGCCCACCGCGTGCGAACTCGCCGGCGCGCCCGTCCCGAAAAACATCGACGGCCTCTCGTTTCTGCCCGCCCTTGTCGGCAAACCGCAGAAGGCCCACGAGTATCTGTACTGGGAGTTCCACGAGGGCTTCAACCAGGCCATCCGGATGGGCGACTGGAAAGGCGTGCGGCGGCGCGGCCGAAGCGGCGAGACCGAACTCTACGACCTCTCGAAAGACCTCGGCGAAACGAAGAACATCGCAGCGGACCATCCGGACGTCGTCAGGAAGATCGAGGAACTCTTCACCGCCGCCCGCACCGACAACCCGAACTTCCCCGTCCGCGACCCGAAACCGCCCCGCAAGAAGAAACCCGCCGCCAAGAAGTGACGCGCGGCCACACGCGGGGCCCGAAGGCCAGATGCGCTGTCACCGGAGAGCGAGCGCAGCGAGCGGTCGCCACGGCGCCCAGCCAGGGTCGAACGGGTCTCGCCGTTGCCGTTTGCCTTCAGTAAAATCCGTTGCGTTCTCCTCGTTCTCTCTGTGCCCTCTGCGTTCTCTGCGTTAAGATCTGTTGCCGTTTCCGTTTGCCGTTCGTTCCGCATTCCGCGTTCCGAATTCCGCATTGGTTTTGATTTGCATTCTCCCGATTCGTGAGGTATACTTATAGGAGTTGGGGACAGGTGTGCGCACTCGGGGGCCGAGTCCGTGTGAAGCGGGCGCGGCCCATTTGCTGCGCTGTGCGATGTTGGGGCACCTGCGACAGTCCCCTTGCTGCTGGGTGGAAAACTGCGGCTGCTCGGTTTCGGGCGGCGTCGATCGGTAGAAGGTGGTGACACCTGATGGCTGGGAGAGGGTTCAAACGTTACGGCATTACAGCAGGGGGAATTGCGATGGCTGTTGCACGAGTTCTGAGGTCGAATGGTATTTGCTCGCTTGTGGTTGCCCTTGGCTTGCTCCTGGCCGCATCTCACGTCTCGGCCACGGACTACCACTGGATCGGGGCCGGAACCGGCGGGAACACGGCGACGGACGAGGGCGACCCGACGACCCTCTGGGATAACGCAGGCAACTGGTGGGAGGTTGAGGTTCCGCGCTCTTGTGATACGGTGCATGTTTCTCTCACAAACCGGGGGTACTGCAACGCCCCCAATCGACCGCTCGCCGACGAGTACATTGAGACGCTTTATGTGGATGGCATCACCCCAAAGGGGGCGTTCCACATACGCGACGATGTCACATTCTCTGTGCGAATTCCTGGCGATGTCTACGAGTACATCGGCCACCGGTCAACGGGGCGGGTCGTTCAATCTGGGGGAAGGCATAATGTTTGTTCGACCGCCCGGAATGCTTACCTGTACCTGGGTGACGCCGAAGGGTCCTGGGGGTGTTATGAGTTATCAAGCGGGATGCTCTATGTAGGAAACTCTGGTACTTATTATAGCTCGCACGTTTGTGTTGGCCGCCGTGGTGATGGCGTCTTTGGTCAGTCCGGCGGAACAGTGATCGTAGGTGATAAGGGCGACTCTGAGGTGTGTCTGGGTAGCGAAGAAGGATCCTGCGGGGTTTACGAGTTGTCCGGTGGGGACCTCCGCGTGCAAGCCCCGCACGACCCTGAAGGCGACGCCCACTTTTATGTTGGGAAGTACGGCGAAGGCAGATTTGTGCAATCGGGCGGAACTGCCGTCATGAGCGCGACGCGAGACGCCACGCTTTATCTTGGCTACCAGGGCAGGGGCACCTTCAGTCAATCCGGCGGGTCGTTTGAGGGTGGGCGCATGGAGATAGGCGCATCTTTGGGCGGGGATGGCCTGTATGCACTGTCCGGAGATGCGACGGCGGTCGTTACGGAGACGATTGTTGGGGCGTATTCCTCTGCTGCCGGCAAGATCGACATATCAGGCTCCGCGAACCTGAGTTGCTTTAAGGAGGTGGTGGGCGAGAAGAGCCAAGTTGCCGAGGTGACCCAATCCGGCGGCACCCACAGTGTGATTACCATGCTGACGCTGGGATATGAGTCGGGTTCCCAAGGGAAGTATGTGCTTTCGGGCGGTTTGCTGGAGGCCTCTGGCGTGGCGGTCGGGCTGAACGGGGCGGCCTCGTTCAGCCAGTGGGGGGGCACACACTCGGTGAGTGGCGAAATGCACTTGGGCCATAATGTCGAGGGATACGGCACCTACACGTTTGGCGGCGGGACGCTCGCAGTCGGCACATCGGAATACGTTGGCTTCCGGGGAACTGGCCGCCTCGAGCAAAGGGGTGGCAGCCACACCGTGGGAGAGGGCCTGCACCTTGGGTATGGGAGCGGGTCTTCCGGAATAGTGTTCCTTAAGGGGGCGGGCTCGCTCATTACGCATGACCTGAGCGTCGGTGGCAATGACGGCGAGGGAGAGCTCAACATTGAGACCACTGCGTTTTATCTTGAGATACAGAATGAGTTGACTCTCGGCCCGTATGGCGCCTTAGACGCTGTTCAGGGCGCGACCGTCCACATGACAGGTTCGGCCTTTCGAAATTGGTCCAGCGACGAAGCCGCCTTGGCAGGGCTCGCAAATTTGGAGATGGTTTTCGAGGGCGGGACGGCTGACTGGGCCACGTTCGAGGTGGCAGGCCGGGATCTCGGCCCCGGCCCGGAAGGCTTTGTGCACAACTTCACATTGGGCGGCCTGTCGGTGGGCGGAGGCCAGCCTGCCACGGTGCGACTTGAAGACCAGGTTGACAATGGGAACCGGTCGTCTCCGGAGGCCCAGTATGTTTCCAACCTGTATGTGGGCACGGGCTCCACGCTTGACATGAACGGCCTGCACCTCTATTGCGACGGGGTCCTCATCGAGGACGGAACGATCATTGGTGGCTCGCCCAACGCGAACTGGGTTGCGGCCGTGGACGAGCACTGGGAAGAAGGCGCCAACTGGTCAACGGGTCTCCGGCCGGTGTCGTCCCAAACGGCGGTCTTCGACGAGCCACGTGCGTTTCAGCCCACACTACAAAGCGACGGGCGCGTAAGTGGGGTGGACTTTGCCACGTCGGGGTGGACGCTTGGCGGAGACTCCTCCGCGCTGTCGGTCGGCGCCGGGGGCATTACGAGTGCCGGTACGGGGGTCAACACCGTCGGTGCGGGCGTTGTGCTGAGCGGTAACTCAACTTGGACGGTCGAGGCGGGAAACACGTTGGCCGTCAGCGGGCCACTCAGCGGCGGCGGGCAGACCCTCACCAAAGAGGGTGGCGGCACGCTCGCGATCAGCGGCGCCGAGGACCTGGCGGCCTTCAACATCGCTTCCGGGAACGTGCGGCTGACGAGCGGCGGGGCTGCCATCCTTGTGACGGAAGCCCTCGTGATCGGTTCCGGTGCCGCGCTGGACCTGGCAGAGGGCGCGCTTGTCGTCAATTACACCGACGGCGCAAGCCCGTTCGACGACCTCGTGGCCCTGGTCGAAGAAGGCTTCAACAACATCGATACCGACGGTGACGGCTACCCGAACCTGTGGGAAGGCACGGGCATCACGAGCGCCGAGGCCAGGG
>CAYVAM010000102.1:0-14221 GCA_964449275.1 uncultured Anaerolineales bacterium | reverse complement strand
GCGCCGGCCGGCCCTCCCGACGTGGCCGACGAAACCAAGATGCTCGGCTACCTGCCGGGTGCCCGCGACGACATCAACCGTCAACTCCAGGCCCAGAACGAGGCTTGGCAAGGCAAGCGCGGGGGGCTGCTCCGGCTGGTTGCCGCTGAGGATGGCCAGAAAGTGGCGGAGTACGGGCTCGATGGCGTCCCCGTCTTCGATGGCATGGCCGTCGGCGGAGGCAAGGTCCTGCTGAGCCTTACGAACGGGCAGGTGGTTTGCCTTGGCAAGCAGTAGCGCCCGTTTCATAAGGGTTTAACGCGTGGCAGCCGTTCCGACCGCCGCACGTTCTCCGCTAGGCTGCAGCCCTGCTTAGAGCCCATCCGGATAGGCTCTTAACCTCGTCACGGATTTCCGCGATGATTGTGCCGGTTCTGCCGGTTTAATCGAAGGAATAGCGGTCCAACGCGATCCCACTGAGGAGCCATGCCATGAGAAGTCGACTTGCGTCCCGCGCCGCTGCGGCGGGCCTTGTTGTAATGGGGCTCCTCTTGGGCGTCACCGCCGCCACCCACGCGGCCGACGCCGAGCAGCAGGCCCGACGCATCCTCGACGCCACGGGCGTGACGGGCGGTCTGATCATCCACGTCGGGTGCGGCGACGGCCAGCTCACCGGCGCCCTCGGCGCCGACGAGGCGTACCTCGTCCACAGCCTGGAGACCGACCCGGCGGACGTCGAGAAGGCGCGGGCCCACGTCCGCGCACAAGGCCTGTACGGGCGCGTGTCGGTCGACCGGTTCGACGGCAGCCGCCTGCCCTACGCCGACGGCCTGGTCGCATTGCTCGTGGCCGACGACCTCGGCCAGGTGCCGATGCGCGAGGTGACGCGCGTGCTGGCACCAGGCGGGTCGGCCCACGTGGCCGGCAAGACCACCGTCAAGCCCCGGCCCGAGGCGATGGACGAATGGACCCACTACCTGCACGACGCCAGCGGCAATCCCGTCTCGAAGGATACCGTCGTCGGCCCGCCGCGCCGGCTCCAGTGGGTCGGCGGCCCGCGGTGGGCCCGTCATCACGATCACATGGCCAGCATGACGTCGCTGGTGGCGGCGGGCGGCCGGCTCTTCTACATCATGGACGAGGGGCCCACGGCCTCGGTCCAACTGCCCGCCGAGTGGCGCCTGGTGGCCCGAGACGCGTTCAGCGGGACGCTGCTCTGGAAACGCCCGGTCGAACAGTGGAACACCCACCAGTGGCCGCTCAAGAGCGGACCGGCTCACCTGCTTCGCCGGCTGGTTGCCGTCGGCGACCGGGTGTACACGACGCTTTCGCTCGAAGCGCCTGTCACCGCGCTCGACGCGGCCTCCGGCAAGGTCGTCCACACCTTCGCAGGCAGCGATCACACGCGCGAGATTCTGGTTTCCGACGGTCTGATGCTGGCGGTGGTGGGCCTGGAGCCCTCGCCCCTGCCCGCGTGGCGCCGGTGCGACGCCTATGTCTGGGCCAACACGCGCCGGGCCAACAGCGATTGGGCTTGGAAGGGTACTCGGCGCCGTATCGCCGCCTACGACGTCGCCACCGGCCGGCCCCGCTGGAAGATCGAGGCGCCCGTTGCGCCGTGTTCGCTGGCGGCCGATGCTCGGCATATCATCTTCTATGACGGCGAACGCGTCGTGTGCCTCAGTCCGTCGGACGGCAAACGCCTCTGGGCCAGTGAACCGATTGCCGCCAACATGCCCGTCCATACGAGTACCGGCCCGCGCACCCTGCTCTACGAAGACGTCGTCCTCTTTGCCGGCAACAACGGCCGCATCACCGCGCTCTCGGCGGCCGACGGCAAAACGCTTTGGCAAGGCAAACAGCATCCGTCCGGTCACCAGTCACTGCGCGACCTTTTCGTGATGGACGGGCTTGTCTGGTCGGGCGCCATCGCCAGCGGACACAACTCCGGGGTGTTCACCGGCATGGACCCGCGCACCGGCAAGGTGCGGAAGGAGTTCCCGCCCGACGTCAAGATTTACTGGTTCCACCACCGCTGCTATCCCGCCAAGGCCACTCAGCGGTACATCATGACCTCGCGCACCGGCATCGAGTTCATCGACCCGGCCACCGAACACTGGGAGACCCATCACTGGGTCCGCGGCGGATGCATCTACGGCGTCCTGCCGTGCAATGGCATGGTGTACGCGCCGATGCACTCGTGCGGATGTTACCTCGAAGCCAAACTGAACGGCTTCAACGCGCTGGCCCCCGGGCCGGTGGCCGAACCGTCCAAGGCCGATCTCGCGGAAGCCGGCCGGCTGGAGCGCGGCCCGGCCTACGGGAAAGTCGATCAGCCGAAATCGATCGGCCGGAAGGGCACGGACTGGCCCACCTACCGCCACGACGCGGCCCGTTCGGGCGGCACCTCGGCCGACGTGCCAACGGATCTGAAACGGGCCTGGACCGCGGACGTGGGCGGCCGGCTCAGCGCCCCCGTAGTGGCCGGCGGACGCGTGTACGTCGCGGCCGTCGACACCCATACCGTCCACGCCCTCGACCTGGCATCCGGCAAAACGGTTTGGACGTACGCTACGGGCGGACGCGTTGATTCCCCGCCCACCGTCTACAACGGCCTGGTGCTGTTCGGTTCGACCGACGGGTACGTCTACGCCGTTCGCGCGGCCGACGGGAACCTCGCTTGGCGGTACCGGGCCGCACCGATGGACCGTCGCATCGTCGCCTACAACCAGGTGGAATCGGCCTGGCGGGTGCACGGCAGCGTGCTGGTGGTCGACGGTGTGCTCTACTGTACCGCCGGACGCTCGATGTATCTGGACGGCGGCATCCGGTTCCTCCGGCTGGACCCGATGACCGGCAAGAAACTCGGCGAGACCGTCTGGGGCGAGACGGATCCCAAGACCGGCAAGAACATGCAGATCCACGTCCAGGGCCTGAACATGCCGGTGGCGTTGTCGGACGTGCTCTCGTACGACGGCACGCACCTGTATATGCGGTCGCAGCGGATTCAGCCCGACGGCACGCGGGTCGAGATTCCCGTCGAGAACCGGATGGATCAGCACGACGAGGTGTCGCACCTGTTTTGCCAGATCGGGTTCCTGGACGACTCGTGGTTCCACCGGTCGTTCTGGACGTACGGCCGGCGGGTGACGGGCGGTTACGGGGGCTGGTTCCGCGCCGCCCGGTACGTGCCGGCCGGCCGCATCCTCGCCGTCGACGACCAGCGGGTGTACGGGTATGGCCGGAAGCCGCAGTACTACGTCAACGCCTCCGTGCTCGAACACCACCTCTTCGGGGCCGACAAGACGGTCGCGGCCAAGGCCGCCGATCGCGTCAACCGGTCGGGAGGCAAGATGAATCGGCGGTCGTCGTACCGCAACGCCGATTCCTCCGACTGGAAACTGCGTCGGGCGTTCCCGACCGAAGACCTGACGGCCGTACGCTACCAATGGAACCTGGACCAGCCGGCTGTGCAGGTGCGAGCCCTGGTGGCCGCCGGCAATGCCCTCGTCCTGGCCGGCCATCCCGACTTCATCGATGAACGCCGGGCCTTCCGCCTGCCCGACGATCCCAGCGTACAGCGTCTCCTCCGGAAGCAGGCCGAGGCCTTGGCAGGCCGGCACGGTGGCCGGGTCTGGATCGTGAGCAAGACCTCGGGCAAGCCAATGGCCCGGTACCGCCTCGATGCGCCGCCCGTCTTCGACGGCATGGCGGCCGTCCCGGGCCGAGTCGTCTTGGCCTCGCTCGACGGAAAGGTCTCGTGCCTGGCCGCCGACGGCGCAGAGGCGCTGCCGACCGAAGCCGGCACGGCACCGGTGCAGGTCATCTCCGACGAACCCGAGGAACCCGATTACCTGAAGCCGCCCGAGGTGGACAAGTCCGGCGACTTCTCGCGCGTTGCCCGGTGCCGCGTCATCCAATCGAAGCCCGGGTACCGCCTGATTCCCACCGGCCAGGCCAAAGAGACGGGCCTGGCGCTTACAAAGTGCCCCAAGGCCCTCGTGGGGAAGGTGACCCTCCGGACCCGTATGACGGTGCCCGGCGCGAAGGGCTTCCTCGTCAATGGGTTCGTCGTTTTCGGCGACGGTCCGGAAGTGGCCAAACTGGTGAAGTGCGGCATTCGTTTCAAGCCACAGAAGGCCATGATTGTACAGGGGAGCCTAGCCGAGGGCGGCACGACGAAGCAGGTCGACGTCACGGCCCAGGTCGGAAAGCCCGTCGACCTCGTCGTCGAGGTGGACCTAGCGTCCCAGCGGGTCCGGCTGGTGGCTGCGGGGACGACCGTCGAAGCGAAACTGGCCCGGCCGCTGAAGTCCATCACCCACGTCGGCTTTGCCATGGATAATGCCGTGGTCGACTTCACGCCGTTGAAGGTCGAAAAGTTGTAACAACAACAGGTGGGCGCGACGTTTTGTGCGGCTATCGGTGATCGTGATTGTCGTTGTGTTCCTAGGGCTGTCTGCGACCGCCGGTGTTGCCGATCGGGCGGCGCGGTTTGCCGAATACGACGCACGCCGGACGGAGACGTTGGAGAAGAAGGCGGAGGGCGACGGCCTGGAAGGCGCCCTGGCCCGGTTGTACCTGAACGAGGACGTGAACGAGGCCAACCGCATCGTCATGGAGACCGATTTCGCGAAGGTCTACTGGGCGAACAACACTGACGCCTCCCCGATTCTTGTACCAGGTGTTATGAGAGAATCGGGGAGGTGTCATCGTCGTAGCGGTCCGGCAGGAGGGCCCATCCGTCGTGCTTCTGGCTGGCGATGTAGGCCTCGCAGGCCTCGCGCTGGGCGTCGAGGGAGTTGAAGTCCTGGTCAAGCCCTTCCTCGTGGCTCTTGCGGGTGTACACGGCGCAGCGGACGGTGGCGCGCTCGGTCTGGACGGCCGCCTGGATCATGACGCCTCCTTCCCGGCCGGCTGGAGGCCGAAGAACCGTGGCCCGCTGTGATAGGTCCCCGTGATGGCCCGCGCGACCGCCGTCAGGGACCGGTAGCGGCGGCCCTCGAACTCGAAGCCGTCGCGGAGGACTGTGACCTCGTACCGCCTACCCTGCCACTCCCGGATGAGCCGCGTCCCCGCCACGGGCACGTTGCGGCGACGGACGCGCCGGTCCCGGCGTTTGCGTCCACCGCTGAGGGGGTGCTCCTTGGCCACCTGCCGCAACCGGGTCTTCGTCTCGTCCGCCAACCCGCCGAAGGCCAGTTCCTGGATGCGGTACGCCAGGCGCCGCACCAAAAGCTCACGCTTGTACGCCGGGATTTCCCGGATGGCTTCCAGCCGACGACCGCCATCGGCCTTTCTGAAGATTCTATCACGGACCGCCAGAGCAGCAAGAATTGCGTTGGCTCCGAGCCCGTCACACTCGAACCCGCCACGTTGGCCCTCCTGGCCGTTGGAGGGCTGGGCGTGCTGCTGAGGCGGCGGAGGACATGATGTGGCGCCGCGTCATCGGCCTCGAATTTCCTTTGGACCGCTGGCCCGCCTCCGGTTGGGGCTTCGCAAGAGGCCTCAGGCCGCGTGCCGGAGCCTTTGCCACAACGCCGCCCTGATGTGAAAGGGTACATAGCGGCCCCCCGCTACCACGCTATTCACCACAGGCTCCGGGACGCGGTAGGTGACCTCCACCTCCAGGTGTTCCGGAGCCAGTGTCACTTTCTCGACCCAGATTCGCAGCAACTGCTTGCGCTGGGCCGGCGTCCCCTGGGCGAATACCTTGTCGGTCTGCCGTCGGTAGTCCATCGCCGTCTTGGTGTCGATCTGAGGAGGCGAGGCGGGACGTGTTGCTCCTGCTTCTAAGTAGGAACGCAGAATGATTTACCCTCCGTATCCATGTTGGCCGATGAGTTCTCCGGCGGCAGAGCCGCCAGGAGGCTGCCATGGGATACGGTATCAAGCTCACAGACGGCCAGCGGGACGCCCTCGATGGGCTGCGATTGACCACGGGCTCGGCCGGCGTCTTCCGGAACTGTTTGATTATCCTGATGTCCGAATCGAACGACACCATCGCCACGATTGCCGGTCGGCTGGGGTGCAGCCCCGAGACGGTCAAGCGGATTCGCAAGCTCTACCGGATGGGCGGCATCAACGCCCTGCACCCGATCAAGCCCCCGGGCCGCACCAGCCGGGCCACGCCTGCGTTTCGCAAAGCGTTGCGGAAGGTGGTTCAGACCTCGCCCCTGAAGCTCGGATACGGCTTTTCGACCTGGACGGCGGGGCGTCTGGCCGAACACATGGCCCAAGTCACCGGTATTGGCTTCCGCGACGATCAGATTCGCCGGATTTTGCATCAGGAAGGCTTCTCCTACCAACGCCCGAAACACACCCTGAAGGGCAAACGCGACGAAGCGGCGTACCAGAGGGCTCGCCGGCAACTGGGCCGGCTAAAAAAGGGGCGACGCAGCGCAGCGCCCCGGAAGTTCTGATTTTTCAAGACGAGATGGAGATTCATCGTCATCCGACGCTGGCCCGCATGTGGGCGCCGGTCGGCGAGCAGCCCGAGGTTCCGGCCCCTGGCCAGAACGAGAAGAAGGTCGTTTACGGGGGTGTCAACTATGCCACCGGCCGGATCACCTACACGGTGGCCGACACCAAGAGCGGCTGGAACTTCATTGCGTTCCTGGTCGTCCTGCTGCGAGCCTATGCCGGCCGGAAGATTCGCCTCGTCTGCGACCGTGATGTGTGTAAAGCCGCCGTAGTCGATCTCGAGCGAGGCGATCTCGGTCGCCGTGTAGCCCCAGACGACGAAGTCCATGACGGCGCCGCCCGAATCGAGGATCATCGCCCAGCCGGGCCCATCGGCGGCCCAGTTGATGGTGCTGCCCCAGTAGGCATCGCCGGGGTCGTCGGTCCGATAGAGCACCTCGCCCACGGCGACCGAGGCCGGCAGACTCCAGGCCACGCCGTGCACGTCGTTGATGTTGCCGGACGACGCATCGTTCACCAGCACCGACCAGCCCGCCGTATCCGCGGCCTGGTCGATGACGTTCTGGATTTCGACGAACCGGGTGTCGCCGGTTGCGATTTCGGTGACGACCACGCCGCTCTGGTCCAGGGCGAGGGTATCGAGCCAGCCCGAGTCGTCGAAGTCGGTCGCGGTCCAGGCGAGGACGTCCTCACCGGCGCCCGGGACGTGGAAGACCGCGGTGGCGCCGGAGGCCACGAGGGTTGACGACGACGTGGTCACGCTACTGATGCCGTACGAGACGTCCGCAAACTGTTCCGGGTAGGTGGGGAAGTACTCGTGAACGATGTCCTGGACCGAGCCGCAGGGCTTCACAAGGCCCAAGTATTCGGGGTCGCCGCCATCGAGTTTGAAGCCGGCGTGAAGGTCATCGGGATGAGACGGATCGCCGCTGTCCAGGCGCGACGCAAAGACGATAAGGTACTCGTCGGGATCCAGCGTCGTACCCGTGGGGAACGTCCACTTGGTCAGGTCCGACCGGTTGTCCGTCAAGTGCCAGCCGTCCAACGCGATGGGATCGGGTGTCGGGTTGTGGATTTCGATCCAGTCCCAGTCGGAGTCTGGATTGTCGGCGTACCAGGGCGTGTTGTTGATGGCCAGGAACTCGGTGATGAGCGGACCGCCGTCGAGCAGCAGCCGCTGCTCAAGCGGCTCGAAAAGAGGTGCAACAGTTGAGGTACGGTTCGGCGCGTTCACTGCAATCCCTCGCGCAAAAGGGCTCACTTCTGCTCTCGGCACAGGCTTCTGATACTGACGGTATACACTACGTTTCGCCAATATGCCAACTGCTGAGGTGGCTCTCTTCGGGCAGCCCGACCATCAGACGTGCCTCGGGCAAATCGCCGGGCAGCGCCCGCAGCCGCAACGGCGACACGCCGGGCCGCCACATCTCACTCACGGGTGCGCAGGCCGACTCCCGCCTGAGCCTTCCACAACCGCGCCGCGGCTTCTCTCTGGCCGATGTCCCACAGCGCGTCCGCCTTGGCGATGTCGCCCTGCTGGAGGGCCTTCAGAAGCGTCCCGCTCAGGTAGCCTACGGCGTTGGCCACCCGCGGGTCGATCTCGCCGCGGCGGGCGGTGACGCGGAACTTGCCCTCGTATACTCCTGCCGCAGCGTCCTTGGGCACGTAAACGTCGACCCAAATCGGCTGGTTTTGACCTCGGAAGACCTCAAAGGGCAGCGCATACATGTCCTGCCCTCGGACCGTCACCGGTCCTCCCCATCTTTCCGGAAGGCGGCGTCGCGGTTCGATCCGTTTGCCCGTGATCGGACTGATGAACGGAACCAACGGATCGGGGTACAGCCCTGCGGGAAGATCGGCCCGGGCGGCTCTTGATCTTGACGTATCCGTTCCATGTCGCCGTGGTGGTCGCGGAGTTCGTCGCAGCGGGCATGCAGTCTCTGCAGCACATCCGCCACGTCGTCCGCGTGCCTTCGCTCTTGGGGATGGCGTCTTCTTCGCGAACCTGTCCACCAAGGTGTAGCCCAACAGCGAGATTCTCGGCCCTACTTGCGACCGTGTGAACGAGGCGCGCTGAACCCGGTGGCGCTCGTGGCTGCGAGCGCGATCGATTCCGGGCGGCCATTCCCCTGGCGAGACGCGCGGCGAGCATGTTCGCTCGCACCGATCCCGAGCCGTAGCGGCATGCAGGCCCACATTGGTCCGAGTGCCGGGAGAGCGGTCATTCGCATGATGACACGGTCGTGTGCCGCGTGTATGATGCTTCTCCCGTTCACGGCCGGTGATGTTGCGAACCGGGTCGGAAGCCGGACGTCGCGGCCAGTCTGTGAGTGTCGGTCGAGGATGGCGGCAGAGGGTAGAGCATGGGCTCGCAGTCGACGAGGGCGACGCTGACGGCGCTCCTTGCGACGGCGCTGCTTGCGGGATCTACCCAGAGGCGGTGCGCGGCGGCGGTTTCCGAGGTGCCACTGAAGAACCCCTCCTTCGAAGATGCTGTGCGACCGAACGGCCTGCCTGAAGGTTGGTCGCTGTACGCCGGGGGAAAGGCCCTTCGCCTGAGCCTTGTCGAGACGGCCGACACGGGCCGCGATGGCCGCCTCTTCGGCCGGGCCATCGACGAAGGCGTCCTGTACGTCCCGGGCGCCTACTGCTACCCGAACGACCCGACACGCACCATCCCCACCAACACGCTGCGCCTGAGCTTCGGCGTGCCGACCATCGACGAGATTCGAACGGGCGTCGCGCGCCTGGCCTCGGCCATACACCGTGAGCGTTGACACGGACCGCCGGAAGCGGCGGCGCCCGCGCCGCGACGCTTCGAACGACCGGATTTCATGCCAATAAGGAGAGACTCCGATGCCAGCTCGCCCCATCGCTTTAGCCTTGCTGGTTCTGCTTGCAGCCGCGGTGCCGGACGCTGCGGCAGGAGAAAAGGACGCTCTACGCGTCCGTGCGGGCGACTACGCCGTCCGCATGAGCGCCTCGGGCCTGAAGGTCACGCACAAGGGCGAGACGGTGTCCATCGGCTCCTATTTCAGCGTCTCGACGCCCGGCTACAAGAGCGTGTTGGTCTCATCCGGCGATGGCTGGCACAAAGGCCGCGCCGCAGTCTCGCCCAACGGCCGTACGATTACGCTCGAAGCGGACCTCAAGAAGGGCCGCTTCACCTACTCGGCCACCGTGTCGGAAAAGGGCGTGCGAGCCGCCGTCCGCCTGGCCGTGGCGGAGGGCGAGACGGTCGGACCGGTCGAGTACGCCGTGTTTCAGATGCCGCCGCACCTTGTCGCCGGCGGGACGGTCGAGGTGTGGAACGCGGCCGGGTTGGTCGCCGAGCGCAAGGCGATCCCGAAGGTCGGCAAACAGGGCGGCATGGCGCGCGGCGGCGACGCGATTGCCGTCAAGACACCAGCCAGGACGATCATCGTCTCTTCCGCCTCGCCGACGGACGTGTATCCGTTCGATGCCCGTGTCCCGCGCTACGGCAGCAGCCAGGGCCTGTGGGCCTTCACGTCGATCCCCGCCGCGGCAGGGAAGGAGACGATTTCAATGGTCGAACTCCGCGTCGAACCGCCCGACCCCGTGTCCGTGGTCGGCACGATTCGCTTTTCGTCCGGCGCCGCCGTCAAGACCGTGGCGACCGGCCCCGACGCGAGCCGGCGCGAGCGGCTGGCGGCCGACGAACTGGCGGCGTACCTCAAGCGCATCTCGGGCAAGGGACTCGAGAGAATCGAAATCGCCGGCGGCAAAGTGCCGGAGGGCGTAATCGCGGTTGGGCGGCCGGCGCGTGACGCCGGCCTCATCACGCAGGACGAACTCGATGCCGTCCGCCGCGACGGGTACGTCGTCAAGGTCGCCAACGGCAGGGCCGCCGTCTGCGGCTGGCGCGACCTCGGGACCGTGTACGGCGCGTACGCGCTGCTCGAGCACCTCGGCGTCAGGTTCTACGCGCCGGACTGCGAGGTCGTGCCGACGGTACGCGACCTGGTCATCGCCGACGCCGACCTGCGCGCCCGGCCTCAGTACGAGTTGCGCAAGATGACGCAGAACCTGAAACTCGGCCACACGCCCGCCGACGACCTGGGCAACCCGCGCGAGATCGGCGAGCCGGGCGGCCTGGTCCATGCGGCCGCGTACCTGCTGCCTTACGACAAGTACGGCAAAGAGCATCCGGAGTACTTCGCGCTCCAGAAGGACGGCAAGCGGTTGTGGCGCGACCCGAAGAAGCACCGGTTCGACGTGCACCTCTGCCTCTCGAACCCGGACGTGCGGCGCATCTCGGCCGAGCGGATGCTTGCACTCATCGAGAAGCAGAAGGACCGGACGTTCTTCGGCGTCAGCCAGGGCGACGGACGCGCATGGTGCCGGTGCGAAAAATGCAAGGCGCTCGACGCCGTGGCGGGCGTCGAGATGACCGACCGGCTGCTCGACTACGTGAACTACATCGCGCGCAAGGTTGCGAAGAAATATCCCGACAAGCGCATCCTGACACTCGCCTACACCAACGCGACGTCGCCCCCGCCCGTGAAGGTCATGCCTGAACCGAACGTCATGGTCCAGTTCTGCCCGTACCCGCGCCGCGCGGCCTGCCAGAGTCACGACCTGACGTGCCCACAGAACCGCCGGGCGATGGAGGACCTGAAAGGATGGATCGCCAAGTGTCCAAAGAACATGTACATCTTTGATTACCCGCGCGGTTACAAGATATGGTACGAACCGTTCGGCAGTTTCCGGGCGATGAAGCGGAAACTGGATTTCTACGCGGCCCACGGCATCCGCGGCATCTACTACTGCGGCGTGCCGTACAACTTCAAGGACCTGTTCGTCTTCGTCCAGAGCCGCCTCCTGTGGTACCCGAAGGCCGACGTCGAGGCCCTCATCCAGTCCTTCATGGCGGCCTATTACGGCAAGGCGGCGCCGCACGTGCGCGAATACTTCGACTTTCTGCACCGCCAGATTGACGAGAGACAGGTCCACCAGATGTGCGAGGGCGCCAACCCCGGCCTCGTGACCGCCGAGTATGCCGAGCGGGCGCTCGAGATGTTCCGCAAGGCCGAGCAGGCCGCCGCGGACGACCGGGCGTCGCTCTACCGCGTCCGGGCCGAGAAGTTCTGTGTCCTCTTTGCCGACCTGAACGAGCGGAACCCCGGCAACGGCAAACTGGCGGTGGACCGGGCGACCTTTGCCGCGCGGCTGGCCGAGTTCTGCCGCATCGGCCGGGCGATGAAGATCCGAACCATCGGCCGACGCGAGGCCGGCATCGTTGCCGACTGGCTCCAGCGCATCGTGCGCCTGCGCCCGGAGGCCCGGCGGTGGTACGCCGATCCGCTCATCGACGGCCTGATAGCCGATCCGGCCGGGACGCTCGCCGACGAGAAGGGTTGAAAGGACGTCACGTCGCGGCCGGTCCGTGACAGTTCGTCGAGGATGGCGGGAGGGGGTAGAGCATGGGCTCGCAGTCGACGAGGGCGACGCTGACGGCGCTCCTTGCGACGGCGCTGCTTGCGGGATCTACCCAGAGGCGGTGCGCGGCGGCGGTTTCCGAGGTGCCACTGAAGAACCCCTCCTTCGAAGATGCTGTGCGACCGAACGGCCTGCCTGAAGGTTGGTCGCTGTACGCCGGGGGAAAGGCCCTTCGCCTGAGCCTTGTCGAGACGGCCGACACGGGCCGCAAGGCCGTGCCTCCAACCTATGCGGAACTGAAGGACTTGCACATCGAGACCGTCCTCGTCAGCAGCGGCAAGCCCGGCGTTACGATCAGCGCGCCGGCCTCGGGTCTGTATGCAGCCGAGGCCCGGCGCATTCAGCAGGCCATCGAGACGAAGGCGGGCGTGCGTGTGCCAATCGCCCGCGACACGTCGGCGGAAGCGGCCGTACCCATCAGGTCGAACCTCATCGCCCTGGGCAACCGTTCGACGAACCGGACCATAAGTGAACTGTACAACCGCTATTACACGCTGCTCGACCTGCGCTACCCCGGTCGCGAAGGCTACGTGGTGCGGACGCTGCACAACCCGTTTGGAGATGGTCGGAACGTCATCTTCCTCGGGGGCAGCGATCCGGCGGGAGTCAGGACGGCGACCGATCTGTTTCTGGAGCGGCTTGGCCGGGTAAAGGCCGGGCCCGGGACGCTGGCGATTGGCCGCCTTGCGGACATCCGGCTGGGCAAGGGCACGGCCGTGCCGACCGACGTTCGGGAGTTCAAGATTTGGGACGCGTCGCGCGGCTACGGTTCCGTCGGCTACTTCGGCTGGAACAGCATCAGCAAGCACATGGCCATGTACTACATGACCGGCAACGAGCGAAGTGCTCGCGAATTCCTTCGTCTGGCGCTGCCCGACGCCAAGGCCCGACAAGAGATTGCCGAGATCGACGGCGAACGCATCGAGAATAAGGACGAGCCACTCAGCGGGCCGTACCACTACAACGCCCACCTGATGATCCTGTTCTGGGACCTCATCGAGGAGAGCCCCCTCTTCACCGACGCCGAGCGGCTGCGCGTCGCGAACGCCTTTGCCAGGCAACTCCTGCACCGGCGGGATGAGGGTGTCTACGGGCGGACGACGCCGCCGCAGGCCGTGGGATCGCGCCACGGCCAGTGGTCGGCCGTCTCGCTCTACTGCCTCGCGCGCTACTTCCAGAAGGACTATCCCCATCCCGTCTGGCGTCACGCGATGCACAGCGCCGGCATGCACTTCGCGTCGCTCGACGACTACGCCTGGGTCGGCGGGGAGAACGACAACCTGTTCTGGTACAACACGGGCATCGCCCCCATCTTCACGTATCTGATCCTCTCGGGCGATCGGAAACCGGTGACCAACGCAGCGCTGAGGACACTGCTCAGGGGACAGGAAATCTTGGTCTCCGGGCGGGACGCAGACTGGGCACTGAGGTCAGCGTCCGTCGGGTTTCTGCACAAGGCCGCCCACCTGATGCAAGACGGCCGCTACGTTACCTACCGAACGCGGTGCGGCGTGGACACGGACGTCTTTCGTCTTGGCCAGTCATTCTGGCCGGAGGAGCACCTCGTGCCCGCGCCCCCGGATGATCTGGTCGGCCGGTGGAGCGTTCACGGCCTGTCGGAACCGGCATGGCACCGTCGGCAAAACGGGTTTCCGCTTGAGGAGTCGTTCCAGTTCGGCAGTTACCGAAGCGCTACGGATGCTTCCGGCGACTTCGTCCTCATCGACGGCCTCAACGGCGCGTCGCGCAACCCGTACCATACGTTTGCGATTCTCCAACTGCGCATCGACGGTCTGACGCTCCTGGAGGGCTACCGCAACCAGGTTGTCACGCGAGCCGACGGCCTGGTTGAGCCCAGGGTCGCCATGAACGGGGCGCTGCGATATCGCGACGTCATCGGCCCGACGGCCGTCGCGGTGGCCGAGGTGCCCGATGCCGCCTGGTGCAACTGGCGTCGCACGCTCGTCCAGCGCACGGGCAAGTACGCCCTCATCATCGATGACTTGGCGTTCCGCACGGACAGCGAGAACCTCGAGGTGCAGGTCCAGTGGGAGACGGCCTCGGCTGTCCGTCGGACGACCCCCGCGCCCGGCGCGATGCGGCTGGCAGGACGCGGGGCGGCGCAGGGCAAAGCGTTCGACGTGTGCCTCTGCGACCCCACCAGGACGACCGTCCGGGGCAGGCTCGCCGCCATGGAGTGGCGCGGGAAAGCGAGGAAGGGGCGGCACCGGACCTTCTTCTCCCTCCTTGCCCCGAGTGCGCGCGATCCGGATCGCGCCCCCGCATGCGTCCGTGTCGCCGACAGTGCGGCCGCGCTCGCACTCCCCGAGCCGGCGCTCGCCGTCGTGGGCGAGTACGA
>CAYVAM010000101.1:0-14369 GCA_964449275.1 uncultured Anaerolineales bacterium | reverse complement strand
GCATCGTCACGAGCGTCGGGGCGGGCGTCGCGCGGGTCAGCGGTCTGCCGAACGTCCAGGCCGAGGAACTCGTGCGGTTTGAGAGCGGCCGCCTCGGCATGGCCTTCAACCTCGACCGCGACGAACTCGGCGTGGTGCTGATCGACGACGTCGAGGGCATCGCTGCCGGCGAAGAGGTTTCCCGCACGGGCCGCGTTATGGACGTGCCGGTCGGGGCCGGGCTTCTCGGCCGCGTGGTCGACGCCGCCGGCCGCCCCCTCGACGAGGCGGGTCCGATTGTGGCCGACGAGCGCCGCCCGGTCGAGCGTCCCGCGCCGCCCATCATCGACCGTGCGCCGGTGACGACGCCGCTCGAGACGGGTATCAAGGTGGTGGATGCCCTGATTCCGATCGGGCGCGGCCAGCGGGAACTCATCGTCGGGGACCGTCAGACGGGCAAGACGGCGATCGCGCTCGACGCCATCATCAACCAGCGCGACAAGGACGTGGTGTGCATCTACTGCGCCATCGGCCAACGCGGGTCGGCCGCCGCGCGGGTCATTGCCGAACTGCGCGACCACGAGGCGATGGAATACTCGACCGTCGTCGTGACGACGGGCGAGGACGCGGCGGGGCTTCAGTTCATCGCCCCCTACGCCGCCGCCACCATGGCCGAGCATTTTATGGAGCAGGGCCGCGACGTCCTCGTGGTTTACGATGACCTGGAACGCCACGCCATCGCGTATCGCGAGGTCAGCCTGCTGCTGCGGCGGCCGCCGGGACGGGAGGCGTATCCGGGCGACATCTTCTACATCCATTCGCGGCTGCTGGAGCGGGCGACGCACCTGCGGCAGGAGAAAGGCGGCGGGTCGATCACCGCGCTGCCCATCGTCGAGACACAGGCCCAGAACCTGGCGGCGTACATTCCGACGAACCTCATCTCGATTACCGACGGGCAGATCGCCCTCTCCCCCGACCTGTTCCAGAAGGGCGTCGTGCCGGCCGTGGACGTGGGCACGAGCGTCTCGCGCGTCGGCGGAAAGGCCCAACTGCCGGCGTACCGGGCGGTGGCGGGCGACCTGAAACTCGCCTACGCCCAGTTCGAGGAACTCGAACGGTTCTCGCGGTACGGCACGCGGCTAGAGGAGAGCGTGAAGAAGCGTCTGGAGCGCGGCCGGCGGGTGCGCGAGGTGCTCAAGCAGCGCCAGTTTGCGCCGCTGCCGATGGTTGAGCAGATCGCCGTCCTCTTTGCCGCCGCCGAGGGCCTGCTCGACGATCTGCCCGTCGAAGACGTCGCCGCTGCCGAGACTGCCATCCGCCAGGCCGTGACGCGCGACCTGCCGGACCTCTCGAAGCGCATCGCCGACGGCGAGAAGATTACCGACGCCGACCGCGAGTCCCTGCGAAAGATGATCGCCCAGGCCCTGCCCAAACCGAATGACGCCGAAGCCGACAACGCCGAAGCCGACAACGCCGAACCTGATAACGCCGAACCCGACAACGCCGAACCTGATAACGCCGAACCTGACAACGCCGAACCCGAAAACGCCGAACCTGATAACGCCGAACCCGATAACGCCGAAGCCGACAACGCCGAACCTGAAGCCGACGCGCCGGCCGACGAGGCCCCCGGCGACGAAGCCGACGTGCCCTCGGCCAACGCCGACGACCGTTAGCCGCCGCCCTCGCGCGGCGCCGACGACCGTTAGCCGCCGCGCTTGCGCGGCGCGTTCTCGACGAGGCGCAACCATGGCCACGCAGGCGTGGCCATGTCACCCTCAAATGAGGCACGGGTCATGCAGGCCCTCGAAGCCATCCGAAAGCGCATCACCACGGCGGAGGACCTTCAGTCGGTCGTCAAGACGATGAAGGGTGTGGCGGCGGCGAACATCCGCCGGTTCGAGCGGGCGGTCGAGTCGCTGGCCGATTACGCCCGCACGGTCGAACTCGGCCTCCAGGTGCTCCTGGCATCGCGGCCTCAGCGCGCCCGCGCACCGTCGCAGGACGAGCCCGCCGCGCTCGGGGCGGTCGTCTTCGGATCCGATCAGGGTCTGTGCGGCCGGTTCAACGTGCAGATTGCCGGGCACGCCGCCGCCGGCATCCGTGAAATGGCCGGCCCGGTGGCCGCGCGGCACATCCTGGCCGTCGGCACGCGCATCATCCCGCTCCTGGCGACGGACGACTTGACGGTTGACGAGCAGGTCGCACCGGCGACGTCGCTCGCGCAGATCGGGCCGCTCGTGCGAGACCTGCTGATGCGGATCGAGGCGTGGCGGGCCGGCGGCACGGTGGACCGCGTCGTCCTGTTCTTCAACGAGTCGCTCGGCGGCGCCCTCTACCGGCCGCGCACACAAAGGCTCCTGCCGGTCGATGCCGAATGGTTCGATGACCTGAGCGGGCGGGAGTGGCCGAGCCGGTGCCTGCCGATCTTCACGGTGAAGTGGGAAGGCCTGTTCTCGTCGCTCATCCGCGAGCATCTGTGGGTGTTGCTGTTCCGTGCGTCTGCCGAATCGCTCGCCGGCGAGAACGCCAGCCGCTTGGCCTCGATGCAGGCGGCCGAACGGAACATCGAGGAGCGTCTGGCCGAACTGGCCATGCACTATCGCCTGAACCGGCAGCATTCCATCACGGAGGAACTGCTGGACATCATCTCGGGCTTCGAGGCGCTTGCGGCCGATGAAAGGTGAGCCGCCGTGGGTCTCGAACGGCCCGCGCACCAGACGGAGGACCTCCCTCGCATGACGGGCACCCGGACGCTACGAATCGTGAGATCGGTCTGCCCGGCGGTCGCGGTGGCCGTCGTGCTGCCGCTTCTCTGGCACGGCGCGGACCCTGCCCGGGGCGAGGAGATGCACGTCGGGCGGGGCAGTCTGCAGACGGTCCGGCCGGCCGGGGCCAAGGGACCGTCGGATGCGCGCGGCGCTTGCGCCGTGCCGTGCGTCACGAAACGCGTCGCGGGCCCCGTGCCGACGAACGACTGGTGGTCGTCGCTCGTGTGGAAGCGGCGGCCCGAGAATCGGTACTCCGAAAACCTGTACGCCCATCCGCTCGCGTTTCGGGCGCGGGCCGAGGGGCTCGGCGTCGAGTATCCCACGCAGGCCGCCGTGGCGCCGAACGGACGTAACTATCACTTCAACTACGCCCTGGACCTGCTGGTCGGCGTCGAGGGACTCGCAGCGCCCGAGACGCGCGTCGATGGGTACTCCGACTGGACGGTCACCGTCCTGTGGGAAGGCGGCGGGCGGACGCTGCGGGCGACCATCGGCCACGGCCTGCCGTACGTCTACGGCGAGGCGACGGGCGGCGATGCGGTCGTAACGTTCAGCGGCGAACCGACGGTCTGGCATCGCGACGCCGGCGCGGTGGGGGCAACGGTCAACGGTCACCATTACGGCATCTTCGCGCCGAGCGGGGCGTCGTGGGAGGGAGAGCGGACACTGCGTTCGCCGTTGGCCGGCAAGGGCTGCTTCTCGGTGGCGGTCCTGCCGGAGCGAAGCGCCGCCGCGCTCGACCTCTTCCGCCGCCATGCGTTCGCCTTCGTCACCGATACGCGCGTCAGTTGGCGGTACGATGCGCCGCGGGCAAGACTGGTGACAACGTTCACCGCGACGACGCAGCCGCGAGAGGGCACGGAGAAGCGTCCGATCCTGGTCCTGTACCGCCATCAGTGGCTGCACACGTCGGCCAGCCCCTCCCCGCATGGGTACGTTTCGCCGCGCGGCGAGATGAAGCCGCTCGTCGCAGCGGAGTTCACGACCCAGATGCCGTTCGACGGCGTCCTTCCGGCCCTGCCCGACGCGGGAGGGTGCGACCGCGACCGGCTGCGCGGTTACGTGGCTGAGGCGTTGCGTGCGGCCAAGCCGATCGGCCGCAACGACGTGTACTGGACGGGGAAGGAACTGGGTCGGCTGGCGTCGCTGGCGGCGGTGGCCGATCAGACGGGCCACACGGAGGCGCGCGACCGGTTTCTCGCGCTCATCAAGCAAACGCTGGAAGATTGGTTCCGCGCGCCGGACGGCAAGACGGCCCGCCTGTTCCACTACGACCGGACGTGGGGCACGCTCATCGCCTACCCCGCCGGGTACGGCAGCGACCGGGAACTGAACGACCACAATTTCCACTACGGCTACTTCATCATGGCGGCCGCGACGGTCGCGCGGTTCGACCACCGGTGGGCAAGCGACGCCAATTGGGGCGGCATGGTCAGGTTGCTCATCAAGGACGTGGCGAACGCAGACCGGCGCGACAGGCAGTTCCCGTTCCTCCGATGCTTCGACCCCTACGCGGGTCACTCGTGGGCGAACGGGCCGGCGGCGTTTGCGGCGGGGAACAATCAGGAATCGTCGTCGGAGGCGCTGAACTTCGCGACGGCGCTGATCCTGTGGGGCGCCGCGACCGGCGACGCGACCGTCCGCGACCTCGGCATCTTTCTCTACGCAAACGAGGTGCGGGCCGTGGAGCAGTACTGGTTCGACGTCGACCGCGCGGTCTTTCCGAAGGGGTTCCGCCACTCGGCCCTCGGCATCCTGTGGTCCAACGGCGGCGCCTACGCCACGTGGTGGACGGGCAATCCGGAAGAGATCCACGGCATCAACTTCCTGCCCGTGACGGGCGGGTCGCTGTACCTGGGGCGGCGTCCGGACTACGTCGCCCGCAACCACCGTGACCTCGTCGCGACAAACGGCGGGCCGGAGGCCGAGTGGCGCGACATCATCTGGATGTTCCGGGCGATGGCCGACCCCCAGGCAGCGCTGACGACGTTCGAGCAACACGCCGACTACCGGCCAACCAGCGGCCTGTCGAAGGCTCACACCTATCACTGGCTCGGCAACCTGGCGGCCATGGGCCGGCTCGACACAAAGGTCACGGCAGACATCCCGACGGCCGCCGTTTTCACAAAGAACGGCACGCGCACCTACGCCGCGTGGAATCCGGGGACGCGGCCTGTGACCGTGTCGTTCTCCGACGGCGCGAAGGTCGAGGCGCCCGCCGGTGCGCTGCTGTGCAAGAAGGGCGTACGCCCGGCTACCCCGTGAGGACGGCGGCGCGGGGGAACGTGCGCGCCGCGATTCGGCCTGTGTGCAATTCGCCCGCCCCCTATCCGTTTAGTTGAACGGAGGCGCTCTCATGGCAGCCCGAAACGCGTTGTGCGTGCTTATCGTACTCCTGGCCTGCGGGACGCTGCCGGCCGGCCGCGACCCGACCAACCCGCCGGTAAAGGCCGTGCAGCGTTTCTTCCATATCGAGTTCGACCTGACGAAGGTGCTCGGCCCGCAGGTTGTCCGTGCTGCGGGCCGGTGATCGTGCCCTCGGCCGAAATCCCAGCGCCCTTCATGGCCCGTCCGGGTTATACTCAGGGACAATGTCCGAGTGGAGAGTCTGGGAATGGATCGCGTCGTGAGGCTGAAGTTCAAGAGAAGCATCGGGCCGATCATTGCAGTGGCGCTTGTGGCGGCGGGCTGCTGCCTTTTGGTCGGGGCGTCTGTCGGCGGGTCGCCGCCGGCGAAGGCCGCGCCGAAGCCGCCGGCCAGGAAGCCGGGCGCGAAGCAGACCCTCTACAAGTCTCCCACGTGCATCGCCTTCTCGCCCGACGGCAAGTTCGCCTACGTGACGCTGCACACGGCCGGGGCGCTCGCCGTGATCGACACGGCCGCCGGCAAGGTCGTCGCCGAGATGAAGGTCGGCCGCGCACCGACCGGCGTGGCCGTCAGCCCCGACGGAGCCACTTGTTACGTTGCCAACACGCGCGACCACACGGTTTCGGTTCTCGACGCCAAGGCGCGGAAGGCGGTCGCGACGGTCAAGTGTGGCTACGAGCCGACGGGCCTGGCCCTCTCGCCGGACGGGAAGCGGCTGTACTCGGCCAACTACGTCTCCGATGACGTCTCGGTCATCGACACGGCGGCCCGCAAGGAGGTCCGGCGGATCAAGGTCGGCCGCGCGCCGACCTACCTGGCCGTCACGCCCGACGGCAAGCGCGTGCTGGTGAACAACTCGCTCTCGCGCGAGCCTGCCACCAACCCGAACCTCTCGGCCTTCGTCTCGGTGATCGACACCGCGGCCGGCAAGGTCGTTGCCGAGAAGCGGTCCCCCGGGACGATGCTCCTGGGCATGGGCATCGCGGTCACAGCGGACGGCAAGTTCGCGTTGGCGGTGCACTCGCGGCCGAACTTCAACATCACCCCGTCGCAACTGAACCAGGGATGGGCCCAGACGAACGCCCTTTCGATGATTCCGCTGGCCAACCCGGATGCGAAGGTCATGACGGTCCTCCTGGACAACGTGGGCGCCGGGGCGGCCAACCCGCACGGCGTGGCGGTCTCGAAGGACGGGCGGCTGCTGTTCGTGAGCCATCGCGGCACGCACGAGATCTCGATGGTGGACCTGCCGAAACTGCGTTACCTGCTGGAGCCGGGCCGCGTCAAATCGACGCCGCCTCACGTGGACCTCGGACTTCTGTGGCAGACCGGCGACGTGGTGCGGCGTGTCTCCTCGGGCGGGCTGGGGCCGAACGGCATCGCGGTCTCGCCGGCCGACGGGGCACTCTACGTGACCAACTACTTCTCCGACGAAGTGGCGGTGCTCGACCCGGCGACGGGCAAGGTCAGAAAGCGCATCAGCCTGGGTGGGCCGAAGGAGATGACGCTGGTGCGGCGAGGCGACTTTCTGTTCCGCGACGCCACCCACTGCTTCCAGCACTGGGTCAGTTGCACGTCGTGCCATCCGGGCGTGCGGGCCGACGGCGTCAACTGGGACCTGCTGAACGACGGCATGACGAACCCCAAGAACGCGAAGTCGCTGGTCGGCTCGCACCTGACGCCGCCGTCCATGGCACTGGGCGTGCGGGCGTCGATGGACGTGGCCGTGGAGAAGGGCTTCAAGTTTATCCAGTTCATCACGCCGCAGCCGGATGAACTGAAGGCCGTCGGGGCGTACCTGCGGTCCGTGCCGTTTATCCCCAGCCCGTGGCACCGGACGGCCGACGGCAAGATGGACGCCCGGGCCAAGCGCGGAGAAGCGGTGTTCAAGAAGGCAGGCTGCGCCGGGTGCCATCCCGCGCCGCTATACACCGACCTCCAGTTCTACGACGTCGGAACGTACGTCCCCAGAGACTACCCCGAGAACAAGCCGTTCGACACGCCGACGCTCAAGGAAATGTATCGCACGGGCCCGTACCTGCACGACGGACGGGCCGCGACGCTCAAGGAAGTGGTCACGAAGTTCAACCCCAAAGACCGGCACGGCGCAACGGGCAACCTCTCGGAGAACGAGATCGACGACCTCGTGGCGTTCCTGATGTCTCTGTAAGGCGGAAGCGAGGGCAGAACGGTGAAACCGACGCGATGGCTCATCACGGCGTTCCTGCTTGCGGCCGCAGCGTGCGCCCTTGCCGCGCCCGCGCCGAAGGGCAAGGCTGCCGCCGAAAAGAAAGCGGCGCCCGAGAAAAAGACCGCCGCTGCGAAGCGTCCGACCGCCGGGAAACCCGCGGCCAAGAAACCATCTGCCAGGAAACCGGCGCCGGCCAGGAAGGCGCCCGCCAAGACGGTCACGGGCATCACGATCGACGCGAGCGGTCTGCGGCCGGACTCCTCGCGCGTCTTTGCGGTGTACCAGGGGTCGCGGTGCGTCAAGTACGGCGCCCGCATCGGTCAGAGACTGCCGCTCGCGCCGGGCGAGTACGACGTCAAGGTCGGCTTCCCGTCCGGCTGGCTGACGCAGAAGGTGACGGTCAAGGCGGGGCAGACGACGGCCGTGCCGACGGGCCTGTTCCGGTTCCGCCCTCTCATGCCGCCGGACCTTCCTTCAACCGTCCCGCAGAAACTGTACCACGGCGACACGTACCTCGTGACGGGCTACCGGGGGCAGACGGCGCGGCTGCTGCCCGGCACGTACACCGTGCGGCACCGTGCGCCGGCGGACGAGAGAAACGCCGAGGTGCTGCGGTCGTGGCGCGCCGTGGGGCCGTTCCGTTCCAAGTACGTCAAGGGACGCGAACTGGTGAACGTCTTCCCTCCCGAGCAAGCCGCCGTCCCGGACTTCTCGAAGGCCTACACCGTCGGCAAGACGCGGTATACCTGGAAGCAGGTGGGCGGCCGGCCGGAAGGCAACGTCTGGGACGGGTCCAAAGGGGCGGGCATCTTCTACCTGGCGACCGAGATCAACTCGGAGGCCGAGCGCAGCGTGCAGTTGACCCTCACGTGCCGCGGCGGAGCGAAGATATGGCTCAACGGCAAGGTCCTCAAGAATATCCCCCCGGTCCGAAACTACCGGTCCGGCCGCATCGAGGTCTTCCCGACGCTCCGCAAAGGCAGGAACGTCGTGATGATCAAGACCTTCGCCAGCCAGTACAGCGCCTGGCCGATGCGTGTGCTCGTGGAGCGCTGGCACACGTACCAAGTGACCGTGGCGGCGGGGCGGGGTGAGGCCAAGGTAGCCACGAGCCATAGCACGGCGGCGGCCAAGCCGGCGCTGCCTCCGCCCGTCGAGGGCATCAAGGGAATCGTGTTCTGCCAGACGCCGAACCTGCCGAACGGCCGCAGCGGGCTCCATTATGAACTGTTCCGCATTGTCCGCCGGCCGCCCAAGGCCCGCATCTCGACGCTCATCCCGGCGGCGCCCGACGGGGTACTGACGGACCTGACGAGCGAGCACTTCGCGTCTGCCATCTATCCGGACCTCTCGTACGACGGCAAGAAGATCGTCTTCTCGGGCAAAAAGACCACCGGCCGCGAGGACAAGTGGCAGGTCTGGGAGATGAACCTCGACGGCACCGGTCTGAGGCAAATCACGGAAGAGCCGGGCGACTGCTACGACCCGTACTACCTGCCCAACGGTCGGATCATCTTCAGTTGCACCAAGTCGGGGTTCCGCGACGAGTACGACCGCGACGTGCCGCCGCTCCTTTTCACCTGCAACCCCGACGGGTCGGACGTCCAGAAAACCTCGTTCAACCTCTCGAGCGACACCGCCTCGGTCGTGCTGGCCGACGGGCGGGTGCTGTTCACGAGTTGGCAGCATCACGGCGACCACCAGGGCGTGGCGGGCAACTTCGCCCTCTGCACCATCATGCCCGACGGCACCGGCTTCAACCTGTTCTGCGGCAACGTCAACGTGATGAGCAAGACCAAGTCGTTCTCGCAGCAACTCCTTGACGGCCGCGTCATCGTGGTCGAGACGGGCGGGCACCGGCACTACAACGCGGGGTACCTGACGAGTGTGCATCCGCGAAAGCCGCTCAAGACGCGCAAGTTCCTGACGCCGGAGGTCCAGTTGAACGGGCAGAACCTGGGCGGCCGCTTCGCCTCGCCGTATCCGCTGCCGGACGGCGGGATGCTGGTCTCCTACTCTCCCGGGCGCGGCACGGCGCCGTTGGAGCAGCAGCCCTCTGAGGAGATTCACCTGGGCATCTACCGGTTCGACTTTGCGTCGGGGCGGGCGGGGCGGCTGGTGTTCGATGACCCGAACGCCCAGGATTTCGACGCCGTCGCCATCTACTCGC
The DNA here is from genome assembly GCA_964449275.1 of uncultured Anaerolineales bacterium. GTDB lineage: Bacteria > Planctomycetota > Phycisphaerae > FEN-1346 > FEN-1346 > JAUVZF01. The sequence goes on along the minus strand of CAYVAM010000101.1, from coordinate 4,891 downwards.
GGCCCGTTCCGCCGAACGTCCCGAGCATGGTGGCGCCCGGCAAGAAGACCGGCGTCATGTGCTGCGTGAACGCCTACCTGTCGGACCGGCCGAAGCAGGCGAATCGCGTCGTGGTGGGCGAACTGCCCCCCGCCGAGCCGGGCCAGATCAAGGCGGTGCGCGTCGTCGAGGGGTTCGGCGTCCACGACACCGACCGCAACAAGCACCGCTCGACGGTCATCGACATGCTCCAGATGAGTTTCGGGTCGAACTCGAACGGCGGCAACAACTTCGAGCAGAAGCGGATCATCGGCTACGCCCCGGCCGAGGCGGACGGCAGTTTCAACATCGAGGTGCCCGCCGACACCGTCATCAGCCTCCAGACACTCGATTCGGGCGGCATGGCCATCGAGACGCAATTGACCTGGACGTGGGTCCGCCCCGGCGAGACGCGGATGTGCGTCGGCTGCCACGAGGACCGCGAGCAGGCCCTGCCGAACCTCGACTGCGTGGCCATGCGAAAACGGCCGCACCCGGTCACGACGCCGCCCGAGAAGCGCCGGACCGTGGATTTCCGCCGCGACATCATGCCGATTATCGAGAAGAACTGCTCGATGCCGAAGTGCCACGGCGCCGAGACGAAGGCCGGCGGCCTCGACCTGCGGAAGGGCTTCGAACTGGCCTTCCACCGCTCGGGGTCGCGTGGACGGAAGATCAACGCGGCATTCTTCAACCACGCCTACGAGAGCCTGCTCCAGGCGCCCACGAGCCGCGTCGGCACGCTCGTGGTTCCGTGCTCGGCCCGGCACAGCCCGCTCATCTGGCGCCTCTACGGGAAGAAACTCGGATGGAGCGACCAGCGCAATCCCTACAAGAAAGAGGTCCGGCTGATGCCGCCCGGAAGGCCGATCTCCGACGCCGAGAAGAAACTCCTCGTCGAGTGGATCGACCTGGGCGCCCAGTGGGACAACATCCTCGCCGAGGACGACCTGCCGGGCTACGACGCCGCGGCGAGCAGCAAAATGGCCAAGGCCGCCTATGCGGCTCTGGCCAAACCCATCCCCGACCCCGAGGAGGCGTTCAAGGTCCGCTGCTTCGAGTGCCACGACTACCGCCGCAACGACATGATGAAGAAGAAGACGCCCGACCAGATCCCCGCAACGGTCCGGCGCATGATTGCCAAGCGCAAAGGGTGGATCAAGGACCCGGAGATCCCCTCCATCATCGCCCACATCCAGAAGACCTACTGCAAGGCGCCGGCGCCGAAGAAGCCTGCGCCGGCCAAGAAGGCGCCGCCGAAACCGGCGCCGAAGAAGTCCACACCTGCCAGGAAGCCCCCGCCGAAGAAGGCGTGACGGCAGAGGCATACAGGCTGCATCAACGGGCTCGCCGGCGTGCCGATACGGTTTGTGCCCGCCGCCCCGACCGCATCATTTCCGCTGCCCCATCGTCGCGTCTGAAGTGCCGGCGCGTGTCCACACGTCTCATGCGTATTCATACAACGGCACGGTCCCGGTCGGTTCGCGCTGCGATTCGAGCAGTTTCTCGATTCGCCGGATGGTTTCGGGCTTCAGGAGCACGTCCCCACATAGGTTGCAGACTTCGGCCGGGACGTGATCGACGACAATAACCTGGTCTCCCTGGCGAACCGTGTGCGCGATGCGACGGTTCTCATACTCGCCCGGGCATCCTTCGATGCTGCATTTCATAACTTGCTACTCCTCCGTGTGGGCGATAACCGGTTCTCGCGTCAAGGACTCGCTGAGCAGTGCTTGAACTGGTAGGGCTGTGCCCTAGCAGGCGTCGGTAGATCGCAGCGAATCGCGGGTCACTCCGTTCGCTTCGGCAGGTTCCCCTTGCCCGCCCGGACCTTGCTGCCGGTGACGAGGATGTGGTTCGTGGCTTTGCCAGCGGCGTCGAATCGGACGGCTGCCAGGTCGGTCGTGGCGGTAACGCCGCCGAAGGCAAGGGCGCCGGCGTCGCGCGAGCGCATCAGGACAACGACGCGGCCGTCCGACAGATCGGCCGCGAGCGCGTAGCCGCCCTTGATCTGGTGCAGTTTCGCCGCCGTCGGCATGCTCTCGCCGGCGCGGTGCGGGCGGATGACGGTGACGAACTCCGTTTGTGCGACGGGCGGCGTCCGGGCCGTCAGGTGCCACTCGGTGAGTTTGACGCGCGGCCGGGGCGGTGGATCGAACCGGTCCGTCTGCGAGACCTCCAGGCCCTTCGGCGCAAGCAGCGACACGCGGCAGGCCGCTTTGCCGACCGTCACGCGGATGTCGCCCGGCCCGTTGACCGTCATCTCGGTCGGCGCGTGCAGGCGCCACTCCAGCGGACCCGCCTTCGGCGCCTTCACACGGTCGAACACGACGATCAGGCCGGGCTTGACGAACAGGATGTGCCGCGTGAAACGCTCGAGCGTCTTTCCGTAGCACGACCCGGCCTCGCCTGCGACGTAGTCGAACGCCCGTGAGGTGTGGAAGCCGAGGACACGGCCGCGCGTCGCGGCGCTGTGCGGCGTCTGTCCCTCGCCGCCGACGGTGATGCAGTTGGTGGACTTCGTGTGCCACATCCAGTTCTTGTGGTGGAGGCTGCCGTAGATGTCGCGGCGGCCGGTTCGGATAAGCAGCCGCTCGCCGAAGGCGTACAGCAGGAACGAGTTGTTCGATTCGTACCCGTGGCTCTGGGTGCCGAAGGGGCTGGACTTGAAGATGACCTGGACGTTGTCGGCGGCGCCGGCGAGGTTCGTGTTGAGCATCGCCAGGCCGGTGCCGCGGAAGCATCGGCTGCCGGGCAGGTCGTCGGGCGGCCGGGCATCGACCTTCGGCAGCGCCCCGCGGATGAAGCCGATGTAACCGCCTTCGGGCCGCGGGCCGCCGTGCACGTCGACGTACCACTGCCAGTGCGGGTTGCGGGCCTGGGCGGCCAGGATCGTCATCAGTGAGCGGTTGTTACTCGACCGGCGGACCGCGCACAGGTCACCGAATCCCCCGCCGCGCGTGCCCGGCGGCTGGAGGTACATCGGGTAATACCCGACCTGCGAGAAGTACGGCTTGCGGTATGCATTAACGTCCATGGCGACGCGCATGGCATCGGCCCACCACGTGAAGCGATGGATGTACCCTGCCCAGTAACTGGCGCCTTCGTGCCACCCGCCGTCGGCGTCGCTCCAGGCGGGGTAAACGTTGTAAAAGACGTTCATGGCGAACCAGACCCACTCCTCGGCGTCGGGAATCTCGTTGAGGAAGGCGACGCCGACCTCGCCCAGCCAGTGCCACGCCCGGTTCGAGTGGCTGGCGTACGGCCGCCAGAGGTGGCGGCGCGCCAGGTGGTCGTACATCTCGCGGCCGCGGACGGTCATGACCTGGCGGCACTTGGCCTTCTCCTTCTCGGTCAGAAGGTCGTTAGCGAAGGTGTACGTGCGGGCGAAGTAGTAGTTGTACGGCATCCCGGCCTCGTCGTTGTACCGGTATCCGGTGCTGCCCTTGGGGTCCCACTCGGCGGCGGCCATCAGAAGGCGCTTGGCCAGGCGGCCGTAGGCGTCGTTGCCGCTCAGTCGCCGCGTGAAGCCGAGCGTCGCGGCGCCGTTCAGGCACCGGATCGTGTGCACGCGGTTGCCCCACCACATCTTGCGCCAGTCCTCGCTCCTTCGGACCATGTCCTTGGGATAGGTGGGCGGCTCGTTCGTGGGCGGCGGGTTCTTCAGAAGCCGGTCGCATTCCTTGACGAGCGCATCAAACTCCTTCTTGAGTTCACCCTTTGCGAGTTGCTTGAGGTGCGGCAGTTGCTCCGGACGGACGAACAGACGCGGGTGCCGCTTCGGGATGCGGCCGAGGAGTTCCTTGCGCGGCGGCATCGGGAAGGCGACGGCGGTCTTGTCGATGATGAAAGCCCGCGCCCTGCTCCACGCCGACGTCTCGCCCTTTTTGTCGATGAACCGGAACTGCCAGTGCCACGTGCCTTCGGCCAACGCCTTCGGCGGGCAGTGGCAGTTGTACCGCTGGACCTTGGCCTGATGCGCGATCCTCTTGAACGCGGCGTCGCGGGTGCACTGGAGTTCATACGCCACGGCATCCTTCTGCGGCCGCCAGACGAACGCCGGCGGATTTGTGGGGCTCGGCCGGCCGTCGAGAGGGCGGAACCCCCATTCGCCGGGACGGGCGGGCGAGTCGTTTACCGGCTGCGCGTCCGCACAGGCGGCGGCGCTTGTCAGGGCAATCAGGACACAGGCGATGGGCCACGTGCCGGGTTGGCGGTTCATCGGCGTTCTCCATCGGCAGGGGCCGGCGGCGCGGGCACACCTCGCCGCCGAATACGCCCCGACGATAGCCGTGGCTGAGGCCGTTGGCCACCAAAAACCCGTGCCGCCATGGCGCCGGAATCGGCTTGGGGGCGCCCTGTCGAAGGCGAATCTTGCGGTCGGGCCGACACGATCGCGCTTGCATTGCCGCAGCCGACGGTGTATGGTGGGTCGCGGCGGGCCTGGGGACTTCTCGGTGAAGGGGCTTTTGGAGGACTCACGACATGTCGCGCATGAATCGACGGAAGTTTGTGAAACAGTCTCTGGCGATGGCGGGCGCGTCGTTCGTCGTCAGCCACGCCGGGCACCGCGTCCTGGGCGCGAACGAGACCATCCACATGGGCGTTGCGGGTTGTGGCGGCCGCGGCGGAGGTCACATCGGCTCCTACCTCGGCATGAAGGACGTCGAGGTCAGCCATTGCATCGAGCCGGACCTGAACCGCCTCAATTCGGCCGTCGGCAAGGTCGAGAAGAAGCAGAAAAAGAAACCCGCCGGCGTCCAGGACATCCGCAAGGCACTCGACGACAAGAACCTCGACGGCATCTCCTGCGCCACCTGCAACCACTGGCACACGCTGATGACCATCTGGACCGTCCAGGCCGGCAAGGACA
>CAYVAM010000100.1:0-14532 GCA_964449275.1 uncultured Anaerolineales bacterium | reverse complement strand
ACATGTACATCGTCTGCACGTCCTCGTAACCGGTCACCTTGACGGGGACGCCGTAAACCGGTACGAGGTACTTGGGCCGGCGACGGTCCAGCCGCAGTTGAACCACACCGTCCGGCAGGGCCACCCCGAACCGTCCTCCCCAGCGGGCCAGGAAGTTGAGGAGCGGCCGCCACAGCGTCGCGTCGAACTCCTCGCGGGTGATCGCTTCGCCGGCGGGAGCCTTGACCACGCAAAGGTTCTGCCGCGGGATACCGCGCGCCGCCATATAATGATGCGCCACGTCCAGCCCCTCGGGAACCGTCTCGGACGCCACGACGATCGTCCTGGCCGCCTCAGGATGAGCCGCCCGAAGAACCTGTGCCGCCCCGAGCACCAAGGCTACCAGAGCGATCGAGGCGGCTCCAGGCGGTATCAGGTAAATCTTATGCGGTTGATGCGCGGCGGGTCTCCGTACCCGCCGCGACATGGCGGTCGCAAGCGCGGTAGGTACGGAGACCCACCGCGCAAAACTTTCCTGATGCCGCTTAGGCATAGGTGCTCCCATGAGACACTGCTCGCCAATCGGGGTAAGAACACGGCTCGCCTGAGCGAGCCGTGGCACACGCACGTCTCGGCGGCGCGCCTTCAAACGGTAAACCCGAAGCCGGGTGCGCCCGGTCCGGCCACCTGGTCCAGCACGTGGTCCTCGACGAAGATGGGCGTGTCGTTCGCCACCGCCAGGGCGATGGCGTCCGACGGCCGCGAATCGATCAGGATCTCGTCGCCGTTCCGCTCGACGACCAGGTTGGCGTAGAACGTGTGGTCCTTCAGGTCGGTCACGACGATCTTCGCCAGGTGCCCGCCCATCGATTCGATGACCGACGCCAGCAGGTCGTGCGTCATCGGCCGGGGCAGCATGTGGCCCTTGATACGCCGGTCGATGGCGGCGGCCTCGAAGAAACCGATGATGATCGGGAACACCCGCTCGCCCTCCTTCTCCTTGAGGACGATGACCTGGCTGTCCTCGGTCTCGCTGATCATAATCCGAATGAGTTCGCAGTGAATCTGCATCGGACGTTCCTTGCCATGATACCTCAACTATTCTACCGCGCTGCGGCGGTTGGGCAAGTTGCGAGTTTTCAGGCGCGCGAGCCGCGATCCTGAACTCGCGCGTGTGGCACGACCGGCTTGCCCGGCCGTGCATTGCGTGCTGCCCAGGCTGTGCCTATGAACGCGCCGCGCAAGCGCGGCGGCTAACGCGGCACCTACCCCAACTCAGCGGCGCGTTTCTGGAGCGCGTCGATGACGGCGCGGGCCTCCTCGGCCAGGGCGCGCTGGCGCGCGACCACCTCGGCCGGCGCCCGCTCAGTGAAGTTCGTGTTCGCGAGTTTCTTCTCGGCGCCGGCGAGCAGACGTTTCTTGTCCGCGATCTGCCTGGCGACGCGCCGGCGTTCCTGATCGACCTTCTCCTGGGGCATCGGCACGTACACGCTGCCACCGAGCGACGCCACGTAATCTGACGCGCAGACCTGCCCGTCGGCCGGCGCCTCGCCGATATGCACCTCGGTCACACCCGCCAGTTGGCCGTAATCGGCAAATGTGGAGGCGATCAACTCTTCCTGACCGCCGGGTTCGGGAAAATACGCCGGCGCCGACGACGCCGACTGCCCGCTTTCGGCCTTGGCCCGCCGCACGCCGTCGATGAGGTCACGCCGCAAGGCGAACGCCTGCTCGCCCTCTTCATCGAGTAGCGCGTCGCAGGCGTCAGGCCACGCGGCGGCAATCAATCGTTCGGACGGCGGCGCTTCGGCCAGGTGCGTCAGGCTCCGGTCCGCCACGGTCGCGTTCAGCCCCTCCCATGCGGCCTCGGTGATGAACGGCATGAAGGGGTGCAACATCCGCAGCGTCCTATCGAGCACAAACGCCAGGACCCGCTGCGCCACCCCTCGCTGCTCCGCGTCGGCCATGCGCGGCTTGACGGCCTCGAGGTACCAGTCGCACAGGTCGTCCCAGAAGAAGGCATAGAGCGTGGAAATGGCCCCCTGGAATCGGAACGCCTCCAGGTAACCGGTGACGGTGCGCAACGTATGCTCCGACCGTGACAGGATCCAGCGGTCTTCCAGGCGCATCGCCGCAGCGTCGAACTCGGCCTCGGCCGCGCCCTCCAGGTTCATCAGGGCGAAGCGGACGGCGTTCCACACTTTGTTGCAGAAGTTGCGGCCCATGTCGAACTTCGGCGACGTATTGCGGCCGGTCTCCGGGTCCATCTCGACGGGCATGCGCACGTCCTGCGTCTCGGTCGTCATGTAGGCCAGCGTGAACCGCAGGGCATCGGCCCCGTGCGTTGCGATGACCTCGAGCGGGTCCACGCCGTTGCCGAGGCTCTTCTGCATCCGCCGGCCCTGCCCGTCCTGGATCATCGCATGGATGTACACGTCGCCGAACGGGACCTTCCGGTTGGAATCGTCCGAATCGACCGGGTTGATGTACAGACCCATCATCACCATCCTGGCGACCCACAGGGTGACGATCTCACGGGCCGTTATGAGAACGTCGGTCGGGTAAAACGCCTTCAGGTCGTCCGTCGGCTCCGGCCAGCCGAGGGTCGAGAACGGCCAGAGGGCGCTCGAAAACCACGTATCGAGCACGTCGGGGTCCCGCTCGAGCGTGTGGCCGGCCACGGCGTCGGGCGCGAGGTACGCCGGCGAGCAGATCAACCAGCCGCCCCGCGACTCGTCCGTGCGCCACGCCACGTCGTCGCGGTCGGCAAACACCTCCTTCAAGTCCTGCTCGGAGCACGTCGCGCAACTCCAGATCGGAATCTGATGACCCCACCATAGTTGCCGGCTTATGCACCAGTCGCGCTTCTGGCTGAGCCAGTCGAGGTACGTCCGGGCGTACCGTTCGGGATGGAAGCGCAGGCGGCCGTCGCGCACGGCCTCCATTGCCTGCTGGGCCAGGTCGGCCATCTTCACGAACCACTGCTCCGACAAATACGGCTCGATGGGCGTCTTTGAACGGTCGGAGTGGCCGATTTCGGTCTCGTACGGCTCGATCCGCTCCATGAGGCCCAGGGCTTCGAGGTCCGCGACGACCTTCTTGCGGGCCTCGAACCGGTCGAGACCCTCGTACGGTCCTCCGTTTTCATTGATGCGGCCGTCGGGCGTCAGGATGTTGATCATCTCCAGGTCGTGCCGCAGGCCCACCTCGTAATCGTTCGGGTCGTGGGCGGGCGTGACCTTGACGCACCCCGATCCGAACTCCGGGTCCACCAGTTGCCCGTCGGCGATGACCGGCAGTTGGCGGTCAAGGAGCGGCAGGATGACGGTCTTGCCGATGAGTCCCGAGTACCGCTCGTCGTTCGGATGGACGGCCACGGCGGTGTCGCCGAGCATCGTCTCGGGCCGCGTCGTCGCAACGGTCACGAACTCGCCCGGCTCATCCTTAATGGGGTACTTGATGTGCCACATGTGCCCCGCCACCGTCTCGTGATACACCTCGTCGTCGGCGACGGCGGTCTGAAGGTGGGTGTCCCAGTTCACCAGGCGTAGGCCGCGATAGATGAGGCCGTCGCAGAACATCTTGTAGAAGGCCGTGCGGACGGCGCGGGCGCACGTGTCGTCGAGTGTGAACCGGGTGCGTGTCCAGTCGCAGGAGCATCCGATTCGCCGCAGTTGCTTCAGGATGATGTCGCCGCTGCGCTGGCGCCAGGCCCAGATTCGCCGCACGAGTTCATCGCGGCCGACGTCGCGGCGGGTCTTGCCTTCCTCCTCAAACATCCGACGCTCGACCACCGCCTGCGTCGCGATGCCGGCGTGGTCGGTGCCGGGAAGCCAGAGCGTCTTGCGGCCCTGCATCCGGCGCCAGCGGATGAGGATGTCCTGGAGGGCGTTGTTCAGCGCGTGACCCAGGTGCAGCCGGTCCGTGACGTTCGGCGGCGGAATGACGATCGTGAACGGCCCGTTCGGCGCGTCGGCGTCGGGCTCGAAGAACCCGCCCTCTTCCCACGCCCGGTAGATGCGATCCTCGACCGACGCCGGGTCGTAGACCTTCGGCAGCTCGCCGGCGCCGGCTCTCTCGTCACTGGTCCCTGCTGACACGCTGTGCTCCCTCCGCGTTTTTGCATGACGCGCCGCGCAAGCGCGGCGGCTAACACGTTGCCGTTGGCGTTGCCTGACCCCCGTTCCCGATTCCCTGTTCCCTGTCCTTGGTGAGTTTGTATGCGATGCTGTCGACAAGCGCTTGCCAGGAGGCATCGATGATGTTCTCCGAGACGCCGACCGTGCCCCAGTGCTCGTCGCGGTCCCTCGACTCGATGATCACGCGGACGCTGGCGGCCGTGCCGGCGCCCGAGTTGATGACGCGGACCTTATAGTCCGTCAGGTTCATCTCGGCAAGGTTCGGGAAGGCCGGCTGCAGGGCCTTGCGGAGTGCGGCGTCGAGGGCGTTGACGGGACCGTCGCCCTCTGCCACGGTGTGGTGCCACTCACCGGCCACCTTGAGTTTGATCGTCGCCTCGGTGACGGCTTCGCGGTGCTCGTCCTTCTTGATGACGACGTTGTAGTGGTCGAGTTCAAAGAACGGTTTCGCGAGCCCGGCCAGCCGCCGCACAAGCAGCGCAAACGACGCCTCGGCCGACTCAAACTGGTAGCCGGCGTTCTCCAGCCGCTGGATCTCGTCGAGCACCTTCTCCTGAAGTTCAACGTCATCTTCGAACCGCGTGCCGGCGACCTTTGCGAGAATCGTGCCGCGGCCCGACAGTTCGCTCACCAGGATCCGCCGCGTGTTCCCCACCATCACCGGGTCCACGTGCTCGTAGGAGCCACGCTCCCGCGCGACGGCCGCCACGTGCATCCCACCCTTGTGCGCGAACGCGCCCGGGCCGACATACGGCTGTCCGGGCACCATCAGCATGTTCGCCAGGTCGTAGACGAACCGCGACGCGTCGGTCAGTTTCGCCAGGCCCGTCGGGCCGAGGCACTCCAGACCCATCTTCAGTTCCAGGTCCGGCAGAACCGAGCACAGGTCCGCGTTGCCGCAACGTTCGCCAAGCCCGTTGATGGTGCCCTGAACCTGCGTGCACCCTGCGCGGACCGCCGCAAGCGTGTTCGCCACCGCCAGCCCGGCGTCGTTGTGGCAGTGAACGGCGAACGACCCGCCGACCTCGCCGACGGTCGCCGCGACGATCGCCTCCATCTCGTCCGGCAGGCGCCCGCCGTTCGTATCGCACAGGACCAACCAGTCGGCCCCCGCCTCCAGGGCCGCACGCAGCACGCGCAGGGCGTACTCGCCGTTGGCCTTGTATCCGTCGAAGAAGTGCTCGGCGTCGAAGAAGACGGTGCGGCCGGCGCCTTTGAGAAACGCGACCGAATCGCGGACCATCGCCACGTTCTCGTCCAGATCGGTCCGCAGAACCTTCGTCACGTGGAAGTCCCACGCCTTGCCGACGACGGCCACCGCCTCGGTCTTGGCTGCAACCAGGCCCTGAAGTGCGGCGTCTTCGCCCGGCTCGACACCCACGCGCCGCGTCATGCCGAAGGCGACCGGCAAGGCGTGGGCCAACGGTTCACGTGCCAGGGCCTCGAAGACCGCCTCGTCCTTGGGGTTCGAGACGGGGTACCCCGCTTCGATATAATCGACGCCGAGATCGTCGAGGCGGCGGGCGATCTCGATCTTGTCCTGGAGACTGAAACTGACGCCCTCGCCCTGTGTGCCATCGCGCAGCGTCGTGTCGCAAACGGTTATCGTTTTCATGGCTTGCGCCTCGTCTATTCTGTGCGTCCTCGGGCCGAGGACGGCAGATTGCCGTAACCGACCTGTCTGACGCCACAAAAAAACCCGGAGCCGTCGGCCCCGGGTCCGTCACCGGCTTGGCCACGCCTAGACCCGAGGCCCTCCTACCGCTACGACAACCACAACGATACCGGCGCGCGCGGCACCCGGAGCCCCGCCGAGGCGTGTTTCTTGGCCTCGATGTCCGTGTGCCGGCACGCTACGTCCTCCTTGCGGCGAATCGCCCGGCCACACTCCCGACCGGACACAGATGACACGTCAAAGTATACCATCGGCTCCGGGGGAGTCAAACGTTTATTGGAATCGCCGCAGCCGGCGACGCTCACCCCGGCGGCAGCGACGTCGGTTCGTCGGTGATGGAAATAGCCGGCGGCGGTTCGACGATTTGCATCGAGCGCCATTTGCCGCCCAGGAAGCGGCCCCACATCACGAGGCCCAGGACCGCGATGTAGACGGTAACGGCGCCCCACGGGCCGAAACTGCCCCACTCGGGTCTCAGGGAAGCCACCAGCCACGAGCCACCCAGTCCCAGGCCGTAGCAAAGCACCAGTTGGACGACGCCCGGCCAAAGGGTGTCGCCCGCCCCGCGCAAACTCCCGATAAAGATGACGTTCATGGCGTCGAAGGCCTGGCAGACAAGGATGACCAGCGCCGCACGGGTGGCGATCGACTGGACCAGCGGGTCGGCCACCTCGCCCGAGAGGTAAAGCAGCGACACCCAGTCAAACGCGAGGCGCTGGCCGTTGAAGATGCCGACCAGCGTGTGGCGCAAGAGCCAGATGGCCACGCCCATCCCGACCATGTAGACCTCCACCAGGGCGAACCCCGCATGGGCCCGCCGCCACGCCAGACCTTGCCGCCCTGCCCCGCAGTATCGGCCCACGATGGCCGTAACGGCGACGCTGACGCCGATAGCCGGCATGAAACACAGGTGCCAGTACCGGTTCAGGATGGCGGCAGCCGCCAGGTGGGCGGTTCCGAAACCGCCGAGGATGCGGCCCATGAAGATGGTCCACATAAGAATGTCGCCGCTGAACATGACGCCGGCGGGGGTGCCGATCCTGAGCAGGTCGCGCACGGCCGACCATCGGAAACAGCACCGGCGGCGGACCTGGAACTGCGGCCCCGCCACGCCCGCCACGAAGGCCGCCCCGAAGATGGCGGCCTCGACCGCGAAGCCGATGACCGTCGCAATGCCGGCGCCCACGAGGCCGAGTTCGGGAAAACCGAACTTGCCGAAGATCAGCACGTAGTTCCCCAGGATGTTGACCGTGTTGGCCGCCACCCCGGCCACCAGATTGATACCCGGCCGATGGACGCCCACAAACCACGCTCCAAGCGCCCGGGCCGACAGGCAGAACAGGGCGCCGCCCAAGAGAATCTGGAAGTACTTCGTCTCCAGCGCCGTGACGTGCGCCTCGTGGCCGAACAGGGCCATGACCTGCGGTGCGGGCACGATGAGCAGCGCGAGCAGCCCCGCCGCCGCCCACGCCACCCACAGGCCGTGCCAGCCGTACACCGACGACTGCTCGGGCCGCCCGGCGCCCATGTTCTGAGACGCGAACGTGCTGACGCACGAGAGCAGGCCCATGAAGAAACAGACCGGCACGAACGCCGAGATGCCGCCGATGAACTGGGCCGACAGCGCCTCTTTGCTGACCGTCGAGACCATCCACCCGTCCACGAACTGCATCACCGTGACGCTGATGGTGCTCAGGACCGTGGGTACGGCCAGGCGCACGACCTCCCCGACGCCCCACCAGCGGGCGGGGTCGTGGTCGCGGTCCGTCAGGCGCAGTGGTTCGTCACTGGTCATCGGCCGGCTCTCGTTGAAGGCAACAACAGCCCGGCAGTATAGCGGCGTGCCGGCGCGCTGCAAGCCATCGACACGCGGCTTGACGGGCGCTCTGTGCGGCCTTACGATGGCGGCGCCATGTTTACGGGACTGGTAGAAACGGTTGGCGAAGTCGTCTCGGCCGAGCGAACGGCGGCGGGGCTGCGCCTGCGCGTGGACCTGAAGGCCGCCGCCGAGGACGTGGCCGCCGGCGATTCCATCAACCTCAGCGGCGCCTGCCACACGGTAGCCGCAATTGACCGACGCGTCGCAGCATTCGACACGGTCGCCGAGACGCTCGCCAAAACCACCCTCAACTCGTGGGGGCCGGGCACGGCGGTCAACATCGAGCGGAGCCTGCGGCCGGGCGACCGTCTGGGCGGACACTTCGTGGCCGGGCACGTGGACGGCGCCGCGCGGGTGCTCCAGAACGGTGAGCGCGGCGGCGGATGGGTGCTGAGCGTCGAGACCCCGGCGGACCTTCTGCCGGAGATCGCGCCGAAAGGGTGCATCGCCATCGACGGCGTCAGCCTGACGGTCGTCGAGGCCGGGCCGCCGGCCGTCAGCGTCGCGCTGATTCCGACGACGCTCGCCGAGACAACCCTCGGGCGGCTGAGGCCGGGCGACCTCGTGAACCTCGAGACCGACCTGCTGGCGAAGTACGTCCGCCGCGCCCTTGCCGCCGGCGGCGACGCCGACGCAGCCAATCACAGGCTGATGGAGACGCTCGAACGGTCGGGGTTTCTCGACTGAGCGTCGCACGCGCCGAGTGAACTCGGCTATGCCTGGTTAGCCACCGCGCTTGCGCGGCGCGCCATTGATCGCGTCGCACGCGCCGAGTGAACTCGGCTATGCCTGCTTAGCCGCCGCGCTTGCGCGGCGCGCAATGCATAGCGTCGCACGCGCCGAGTGAACTCGGCTATGTCTGGTTAGCCGCCGCGCTTGCGCGGCGCGCCATTGTTGTGGGGTTATCATGCCCGACGCATCACTACACCGAATCGGCATCACGCTGGGCGACCCGGCGGGCGTGGGCCCGGAGGTTGCCCTGAAGGCGCTCGCGGACGAGACGGTGCGGGGCCTCGCGCGCTTTGCCGTCTTCGGCCCGCCGCGCGAGCGTTGGACGGAATCGGCCGGCGCCCAGCCGTCGTTCCTCACGCGGTCGCACGACCGGGACACGTGGGACGGAAGTCTCGAAGGCGTCGAACTCGTTCAGGTCAAGGCGGACCTCGACGGAGTACCTCCCGGCGGGCCGAGCAAGGCAAGCGGCAAGGCGAGCATCGCCTACGTCCTGGCGGCCGTCGAGGCGGCCAAACGCGGATGGATCGACGCCATCGTCACGGGGCCCATCTCGAAGGAAGCCGTCGGCCTGGCGGGGTACCCGTGGCCGGGGCACACGGAACTGCTGGCCGACGAGTTCGGCGCCCGCGAGGTCGCCATGATGCTGGCGGGCGGCCCGTTTCGGGTGGTCCTCGTGACGATCCACCTGGCCCTGGCCGAGGCTATCCGGTCCATAACGGTCGAGCGGATTCTGACCGCCTGCCGCCTGGGCTCCGAGGCGGTCCGCCGGTGGTTCGGCGTCGATGTGCCGCGTCTCGGGGTGTGCGGCCTGAACCCGCACGCGGGCGAAGCCGGACGGTTCGGCCACGAGGAACGCGAAACAATCGGCCCTGCCATCGAGGAAGCCAACGCCGCCGGCCTGTGCGCGTTCGGGCCCCTCGCGCCCGACACGGCGTTCCGCCAGGCGATGCAGGGCAAGTTCGACCTGATCGTGGCCATGTACCACGACCAGGGCCTGATTCCGATCAAGACCGTCGCGTTCGAGGAGTCGGTGAACGTGACGCTGGGCCTGCCCATCGTCCGGACGAGCGTCGACCACGGCACGGCCTACGACATCGCCGGCCGCAACGTGGCCGACCCCAGCAGCATGAAGGCGGCGATCCGCATGGCGGTCGAGATGGTCGGCCGCAGGCGCGAGGTGGACTGAACGGCAGAGGGCGCCGCGCGGCACGACGGGGTGTTCGTCGCTCCTGAACCGGCGGGTGGCCGCGCCCCTACAGAAGATTCAGAAACTGCTCCCGGCTCAGGCCCGCCTGGTAAAGGATGGCGAGAACCGTGCCCCTGGGTATGTCTTTCCCCTGCGGCACAATAACGAGGCGCGTCTCATCCCCCGGTTGGACGCGGCAAAAGGCACGATGGCTTCCCTTGCCTCGGTGCGGCGCCTCAACGAACCCCGCTCGGCGCAGGGCCGCGATGATCTGTCTGGAGGACAGCGCGGGCAGTTTGCTCATGGCTCAGACGGCCACTTCCAGCGGCGCGGTGTAGCGCTCGGCCTTCTCGAGGGACGGCTGGATTTCAGCGAGAATGCCCAGTTCCTTGGCGTTGGCGATCCACAGTTCGACGGCTTCCTGAAGGGCCTTGCGAGCGGCCACGGGGGTCTTGCCGTAAGAAGCAACCCCTATCTCGGGGCACCGCGACACGAAGCGGTTGCCTTCACGCCAGATCACCGCCGTCAGATGCAAGGTCTTGGCCATCGTGAACACCTCCAACGCGAATGGTACCACCTTCGGGGAAAAGAGCAAGGCGCAATCGCGGCTGCGGCAGGCATACAGGCAGGCGACAGGGGTGTGACTCTTTTCACTGGCGGGCGGCAGGGCAAAAAGGTTCCTGGAACCTTTTCCCTGAAGGGCCCGGAGAGTGCCACGCAGAAAAGGTTCCTGGAACCTTTTTGCCTGCGCGCGATGCATCGTGAACGGTTACAATCTCTGTGGCCGCACACCACAGAAGGCCGTAATGAACCATCCTCCCACGCAGAGCGAGATCAAGGCGATGCTGGCCGAGGCGGGGCTGAGGCCGGAGCGCCGATGGGGACAACACTTCCTCATCGACGGCAACCTCATGCGGATGCTCGTCGCGGCCGCAGACCTCTCGCACGCCGACACCGTCCTGGAGGTCGGCGCCGCGGTGGGCAACCTGACGGGGCTGCTCCTGGCGGAGGCCGGCCGCGTGGTGGCGGTGGAGGTGGACCCGAACCTGGCCGCCATCGCGCGCGACCGCCTCGCCGACGCCGCCAACCTCGACCTGTTGGTCGCCGACGTCCTGGCCGACAAGCACCGCGTGGCGCCGGCCGTCCTGGAAAGGGTCGAGAGACGCCGGGCGGAACTCGGCGGGGCGGTGAAACTCGTCGCGAACCTGCCGTACCAGGCCGCCACACCGCTCGTGGCCGAACTGGTCCGGGCCGACCCGCCGCCCGAACGGCTCGTCTTTACGGTCCAGAAGGAAGTGGCCGACCGTCTGGTCGCCATGCCCGACACGTCCGATTACGGCCCCGCTGGGGTGCTGGTCCAGGCGCTGGCGGAGGTGGCCGTGCTGCGGCGTCTGGGGCCGAGCGTCTTCTGGCCCCGGCCGCGCGTGTGGTCGGCGATGGTGCGCATCCGGCCGAGCGCAGCGAAGCGAGCGCGGGTGGCGGACCTTGGGATGTTCCGCCAAACCATCGACGGTCTGTTCGGCCATCGGCGGAAACGCGCGGCCCGAAGCCTCGCGCTGGCCGACCCGTCCGGCGCATCGCTCGAGGCCTGGGCGGAACGGCTGACGGCGGCAGGGCTCGACCCGAAGGCGCGCGGCGAAGCGTACTCGGTCGAGGAGATCATCCGCCTGGCAAACGCCATGGCGCGGCAACGGCGGGGTTGAGGCCGCTCAATCGGGTGTGGCAAGTTTTTCTGGCGAGCGCAGGCGGTTGTAGCGCCGGGCTTTATGCCCGGCGGCCGTTGGCGGCGGGGCAAAAAGGTTCCAGGAACCTTTTCTGCGTAGCACCCTCCGGGCCTTTCAGGGAAAAGGATCCTGGAACCTTTTTGCCTGACGGCGGCGGCACCGGCCAGGATGCGCCGGGGATAAACCCCGGCGCTACAACCACCACAGAGGCCAAGCCGCAGGAAATCGTCCCCTGCCAGAAATCGCTACCACACCCGCTCAATCGGCGGCCGCCATGAGGTCCGGCCGGTTCTCGCGGAACCAGGCCAGCGTTTCGCGGAGCGATTCTTCGGTGCCGACGTGCGGCTGGTAGCCGAGCACGCGCCGGGCCTTGTCGATGTTGTACGTCAGGGGCGTGGCCATGAACTTCAGGCGCATCTTGTTGACGAGCGGCGGTTCCCGGCCTCGCCGGAGCGAGTAAATCCCCTCGAAGAGCGGGCACACCATCCGGACCAGCCATGTCGGCGCGTGCGCCGTCGGCATCGGATACCCCGTCTCTTCGCAGATGATCTCCAGCAGCCGCACCCGGGTGATGGCCTCGCCGTTGGTCACGAGGAACGCTTCGCCCACGACGTCGGGCCGAGTGGCTGCCCGGAACAGGCCGTCCACGAGGTTCCCGACATAGACCAGCGTCAGTGGATGGCGGCCGGAGCCGATGAACTTGAACCGTCCCGTCTTGAGATTCTCAAGAAGTCTCGGCAAGACCTGGCGGTCGCGCGGCCCGTACACGTACGGCGGCCGGATGATGACGGCCTGAAGGCCGCGTTCGCGGACGAACCGGTGGATGAGTTCCTCGCTGCGGATCTTCGTCAGGTTGTAATTGTCGCCGGCGTGAATCAGGGGGGCGGTCTCGTCGAGATTCCGCTGCGGGTGCATCCCGAAGACGACCATGGAACTCAGATACACGAACCGCTTGAGTCGGCCGCACGCGATCGCCGCCTCCGCCAGGTGCCCCGTGCCCTCGACGTTGACGCGGACCATCTCGGCCAGCGGCGCCCAGTCCGAGACCGCCGCCGCACAGTGGAAGATGTAGTCGGCGTCTTCCAACACCGGCGTGAACGATCCGGCAGGGTCGCTGACGTCGCCTTCAACAAGGTCCACGCCCCAAGATTCGAGGAGCGCCGTATCGCTGGTCGTTCGGACCAGAGCCCGCACGCACCACCCTTCATCGAGCAGGCGCCGGACAAGATGGCTGCCGACCATCCCGGTCGCCCCGGTCACAAACGCGAGCGGCGAATCCTGATCCGCCATCGCTCTCCTCTACCAAGGTGCAACTCGTATTGTAGGCCGGTCTACGGCCCAGTCAACGAGAAACAAGCCGCGGTGACGAGGCGCGACGCCCAGGCTTGCAGCGGCTCGGCGCGCCCGGGGCCAAGGGGGCGGCGCCTTTCAGATTCTGCCAAAAGAATCGCGCAAAATCCCTTGCATCGAGGCCGTACGCGATTCAAGATGCCTGTGCCACACGTTTGTCTTGGCCGTGGCAGGTGTGCCACTCAGCTGTCACTGAGTCACCGGTTCTCGACGGAATTGGCACATGGGAGCCCGGCGAGGCATCACGCTTACGGAACTTCTCGTCACCATCGCCGGCTTGCTCTGCCTCTCGACTGCGCTGGTTCCGGCCGTCATAGGCGCCAAAGACGTTGCTGATCGGACGGTGTGCGCGGCCCACCTGTCGTCCCTCAGTAAGGCCATCGCGTTGTACGCCATCGATCACAACGGCCGACTTCCGGATTGTGGAGCCGCTTCGCCGTTGGGCGGCGAGGTGCCGAAGGACGGGTGGCATTTCCCCAGCCGGTTCGATGCGCCCGGGACGTGCGCGTGGCCGCACGTCAGGGCCGTCGGAAACCAGGCCAACCTCTGGCTGCTGGTCCGCGAGGGCTACACCCTTCCGGCGGTTCTCGTCTGCCCCGCCACGGCGGACCGGCCCAGCCTGAACCCCGACACCTCGCCGGCGGCCATGGGGTTCCTGGCGATGGACCCCACCACCGGGCGGGCCGTGCCGGCCGAAGACCGTTTCCTGAAGCGCGTGCGGGCAGGTCGATGCTCCTACTCGTACCAGAACCAGTTCGCCCATCCCGAAACCGCCTCCGGTGGCGCCGCGCGCAGCCCTGCCACCACCCTCCGCGCGGTCCATCCGCCAAGGCTCGCTATCCTGGCCGACCGCAACCCGTACACGCGGACCGACCTCGTGCACCAGCCCATCATCTCCCCCGAGGAGCATCCAGAGGCCAACAGTCTGAACCATCACGGGGCCGGCCAAAACGTCCTGTATCTGAGCGGCGAGGTCGAGTGGCAGGACACCCCCTTCTGCGGCGCCATGCGGGCCCACGGCCGACGCGACAACATCTACCGGCCCGACGCCGGGCAGCCGGACGACCCGTTCAACGTGCCGCGGGCCCCCGCCGACTCGTTCCTGGTGCCGTGATGGCTAAGCGGCCCGACGCCGATCTCTCAACGTTGGCGCGCGGTGGGTCCCCGTTCGACAGGCTCAGGGCAGGCTCCGACCCACCGCGCAACGCCTGTGCCGGACCGTGCGGGTTCACGCTGCTCGAACTGCTCGTGGTCATCGCCATCATAGCCGTCCTGGCGGCGTTGTTGGTACCCGCGCTCTTCGATGCGATAGGGCTGGCATACATGCTCCAGTGCCAGGGCAATCTGCGCACCATCGCCGTGGCCTACGAGCGATACATGACCGACTCGGGCGGCGTCTGGCCACCCATCCTGACCAGCGACGTGCCGGAGGAACTGTTCAAGCGGATCGAGACCGAGACGCGCTTGGTCATGGCGCCCCGCCGGCCGGCGGCCGGATGGGGCCAGCCCGGGCCGCACTGGAGCATCGTCCTGTGGCCGTACATCCAGTCGCTCGAAGTGTACACCTGCCCGGCCGATCCCAAAGCGGGCCTGCGAGGCGCCGACGTGCTGCCGGACGGCAGCGAACACGCTGTGGCCCTGCTCGACGCCCCGCCCGAAAGTTACGCCCTGAACGTCATCCTCTTTCGGACGGCCGACGACATGCGGCGGCAGGCGGGTTGCGAGTGGGGCACGGACGGCGACTCCGACTTCAACGGCCTCCAGTCGTGCACGACCGAGGCGGAGCAGCGGCGGCAGTTCCCCCAGTGGCCCCGCGTCATCCTGTTCTTCTGCGGCGCGGCCGGACAGACCGTCGGCAGCCAGTTCAA
>CAYVAM010000099.1:0-14578 GCA_964449275.1 uncultured Anaerolineales bacterium | reverse complement strand
GCTGGCGGTGAACCTGGTCAAGGTCGGGAGCAACCAGGTTCGCATGCTCGCGCCGGCCACCCCGGGCGTTTCCCTGAACCAGTACGGCCCCGGCGAGACGCGCGTGGAAGACGGCCGATTGGTGGTCATGGACGTGTCCTCGCTCGGTTTGGCTCAGCACCTCCGCGTGCAGGGCGAGGGCGTGGCGGAGTTTGAGGCCGGCGGCACGCTGCCCGAAAGCGCCGACGTGATTCTCGAAGGCGACGCCACGCTCGAGATCGCCTCAGGCGAGACACTCGTCGCGAGCGGTCTGAGCGCCTCAGGCAACGTCACGATCGCAGGCAACCTGGACATCGGCACGGCGGTCGTTGGCGGCGCCGGCACGGCCACCCTCGAGGGCGCCACGCTGACGGCGCAGTACGGCGGCAGTTCGGCGCGGCTCCGCATCATGGAAGACAGTCTCCTGAACTTCACGACGGCCGCCAACGGTTCAGGCATCGGGTCGATGCTGCCGAAGGCCACGTTGAAGTTCGGTGATGATGTCGATCCGTTGGCGGTGGCGGTTAACGCCAACGTCGGCGGTGGCAGTGCCCTGACGTTCGACGTGGACCCGGACGCCGGCTCGGCCGGCTGGTCGAACGGCACAACCCGCGTGTACACCGTCAACGTGGTGAACCCCGTTCCGGGCCCCGGGACCAGCGAGATCGACTTCACCTCCGGCGACGGCTTCCGGTCGGCCTCCTACACCGACGACGCCGACATCCGGTACCGTCCGGTGGCACACATCGCCAAGACCGGCGACGGCATCCTGCGGACGGCCGGCGGAACGTTCGACTCCGGCAGCACCACCGTGACACGCAAACTCGCCTGGGACATCGTGGGCGGCACGCTCGAGGCCACGGCGGATGACGGTCAGGGTCTCGGCGCCGACGCGTACGGATGGGTCATGGGCGACAAGCGGACCACGGTGGCCAACCAGCACCTGGAAGGGATGGAGATCCACGACGGGGCCACACTCGGATGGGGCGGCACGCACGGGTTCCTGGAGGCCGACAAGTACGGCGGTCTGCCCGCCGGTGAGGGCGACGGCTTCAATGCCGGCGAGTTCAAGATGTACGACGGCTCGACGCTCCAGGGCAACAACCTGCAACTCGGCTTCTACCAGACCTTTGCCGCCCCCAACGCCGGCACCGATACGTACCTGTGCTACCCGACGCTGGTCGGCAGCAGCGAGATGAACGTCACCTTCGCCGGCTCGATCAACTTCGCGAGCGGCATCGCCACCGCCAGCGCCGACCCGGTCAACGTGACGACCACCGGCAACGTCCGGTTCACCAGCAGCCTCGCCGGCGCCAAGGACCCGGACATGATCGACAACCTGACGATCCAGAGCGGCACGACGACCATCTACAAAGACCACGACGTCACATTGCAGACCACCGACATCCAGGGCGGCACCCTCGCGTTCGATCCGGGCGTCGGCAACGCCATCACCTACGGCGGCACGGTTGACAGCGCGGGCGTGGTCCACGCCAAGAGCGGGACGACGACGATCCCCGCCGTCATCACGAGCCCGGCAGGGAGTCCCGCCCCGCCGGCGAGCCTGCTCAACCGCTGGAGTTTCGGCGAGACGGGCGGCGCCGGCACGACGCTCGTCGATACGGTCGGCGGCGCCAGCGCCACCATCATTGAGGTGGGCGCCTACGACGCCGACGTCGGCATGACCCTGGCCGGCCAACTGCACATGACGGGCGGCGGCAAGGCTGACTCGGACTACCTGAAACTCGACGACGGCCTCATCTCCTCTCTGGGCGACGCCACCTTCGAGTTCTGGGCCACCCAGGAGAGCACCAAGAACTGGTCCCGCGTCTTCTCGTTCGGTAGCACCAACACCGACGTCTTGCTGGTCGCCTGGACAGTGGCCACCGACATCAACCGGGACGGAATCCGCTGGAGAGACACCGGCGTCGCCGGCGACAACGACAGCAACAACATCTACGACACCATGGCGCCGTACACGCTCGGCCAGGAGTTCCACCTCGTCTGGACGGTCGATGAAGAGGCCACCGGCCCGGGCACCAAGACCGTCCTCAACTGGTACAAAGACGGCGTCTGGGCGGGTTCGCTCGAGACGGACAACAAACTTTCGGACCTCAGCGACACCGATAACGTCATCGGGCGCTCCAAGTGGAACGACGCCACCGCCAACGCCTCCTACAACGAGTTCCGCATCTATAACGAGGCACTCAGCGACGCAAACATTGGCCTCAGTTTCGCCGCAGGTCCGGATAATGCGCTCTGGTCGGCTCCCTCCATCCGCGTGGACGGCGGGGCGACACTGGTGGTCGGCGGCTTCGTCAACCAGGGAATGGTCAACGTCCTGGGCACCCTCACGACGGTCGGCGACCCCTCGGCCGCGACGATCAACGTCGGCGACGGCGCCAGCGCCGGAAGTTTCACCGCCGGCGCCACCACCACCAACGCCTTGAACCTCGTCAACGGCACCGCCAACCTGGCGAGCCTGGCGGCGAGCGAGACGGTCAACATCGGCGACGACACCACCGCCGGCGCTCTGACGGCCGGCCCCACCACCGCCAACGCCTTCAACCTCACCAACGGCTCGGCCACGCTGGATAGCCTGACCGGCACGGGCGCCACACCGACCGCCACCGTGGGGGCCGACGGCGCCCTGACGGTGACTGAGGCCGCCGGAGTGACGGCGATGAGCAACCTGACGGTCCTCGGGACGGCGAACGTCCCCACCGGCCCCGCCGACGCCGGGACGACCAACGTGGGGCAACCGGCCCCGATCATCCCCGCGGGCGGCCAGGTGATCACGGGCAGCCTCACGGCGGCCGGCGCAAGCGGCCAGGACCTGGATATCGCGTCCGGGACGGCCGACTACGGCGCCGGCGCGGTGAACATGACCGGCGCGATCACCATCGGCAGCGTCCACCGCGACCCGGCGTACGCAGGCGATTACGTGTCCTCCGTGCTGGCAGACAACCCGGTGCTCTACTACCGGTTCGAGGAAGCCGGCGCGGGCGACCCCGTCGCCGACTCGTCCGGCAACAACCACAACGGCACGTACCTCGGCAATACCACGCCCGGCCAACCCAGCGCGGGGCCCATGCTGGGCAACGCCGTGGAGTTCGACGGCGTCGACGACTCCGTCGAGATCGCTGATACGATCACCAGCGAGAAGATGACCATCGAGACGTGGTTCAACGGCGACGCCATGAACGGCTGGCGCACCATCCTGAACCACGACGGCTGGTCCGGCGGTTATGTCCATTACCAGTTCAGCAACAACCCCCTCAGGTGGTGCATCAACGGCAACGGCGGCGACGTGAACATGAACTGGAGCCCCGACTTCACCGCCGGCCAGTGGTACCACGTCGTGACGACCTACGACGGGGCCACCGGCGCGGTGAACCTGTACGTCGACGGCGACCTGAAGTACACAGGCGCCGACAACGGGAACAACGACCCGACCATCACCCCCGGCAACATCGGCGCGTGGAACGGCAACGACAGGGAGTGGGACGGCTACATGGACGAGTTCGCCATCTACGATTCGGTTCTCAGCGCGGAGCGGGTTGCGGCTCACTACGCCGGGCAAGCCCTCGTCGACCCGGGCAGTCAGCCGGCCGTCGGCACGTTCACCGCCGGCGCCACGACGGCCAACGTCGTCAACTTGCGCAACGGCTCGGCGACGCTGGCCAGTCTGCGCGGCGTCGGCACCGACCCGAGCGTGACCGTCGGCGCCGGCGCCACGATGACCGTGGCGTCCGACATCCGCGACATGAGCAACATCACGGTCGGCGGCATGCTGACCACGGGCGACGAAGGCGTCAACGTGACCCGCGAACTGACGGTGGAGCCGGGCGGCACCTTCGACCTCACAAACGGCAGCCTCGTCGTCGACTACGAGCCCGGCGCCAACCCGTTCGACGACCTGGTGGCCCTGGTCGAAGAAGGCTTCAACAACATCGATACCGACGACCCGCCGGACGGCTACCCGAACCTGTGGGAAGGCACCGGCATCACCAGCACCGGGGCCAGGGACAACTCGCAGTTGACGACCGGCCTGGCCATCATCGACAACGACGACGTGCTCAGCCATACCGTCCCCCCGAAGGTCGGCGGCCTGACCGACCTGGACGGCGTGCCGCTGGATGCCACGTGCATCCTGATTAAATACACCTGGAATGGCGATGCCAACATGGACGGCGTGATCAACTCGAACGACTACGACTTGATCGACACGGCCTGGATGCTGTGGGACAACGAAGGCAGGGTGCCCGAAGGTGGGTTCCGCTACGCGGTCGGCGACTTCAACTTCGACGGTGTGATCAACTCGAACGACTACGACAAGATCGACAATGCGTGGATCTTGAGCGGCGGCGCCCCGCTCGGCGCCGGCGGCCCCCTCCCGACGCCCGAGCCGGCCACGCTGGCGCTCCTGGCCCTTGGTAGTGCGGGTTTATTCCTGCGTCGCCGCCGCGCGGCCTGAGCGCAGGCTTTCTCTGAAAGCAGCGGGGCGGTTCGCGGAACTGACCCGGCTGCCGCGCACGGCGCTCACTTGTCCGCACCGCGCGCCTCTGGAGGCGTCGCGCGCCGCACGCATCGAAAGCCGTACGCTTCGTAGCCGAAACAGACGTCCGCGAGCCCCGGCGGTTCGCTGAAGCGGGCGGCAGACCGGCAGGCGGCGGCGCCGGCGCGCCAACTGCCGCCGCGAAGCACTCGCTCGTCCCCCGACGCCGGGCCGGTCGGGTCCTCGCCACCGGCCTTGGCGTAGAAGGAGTCGCCGTAGAGATCGCCCGTCCACTCGGCCACGTTGCCGTGCATGTCGCCGAGGCCCCACGCGTTGGGTTTCCTGGTGCCGACCGGATGGGTCGTCTTGCCGGCGTTCTGCTTGAACCAGGCGTGGGCGGCCAACTTGCGGGCGTCGATGCCGAAGGAGTAGGCGGTAGTCGTGCCGGCGCGGCAGGCGTATTCCCACTCCGCCTCGGTGGGCAGGCGGTACCCGTCGGCCGAGGCGTCGCACGCCAGCGTCGTGGGATCGTAGCACGGCGTCAGGCCCTCGCGCAGACTCCGCATGTTGCAGTACCTGACGGCCGCCGACCAACTCAGACGCTCGACCGGACGGTCGGGACTCTTGAACTTTGCGGGGTTGCGGCCCATGAGCGTCCGGTAGGACCTCTGGGTGACCTCAGTGATGTCCATGTAAAACGGGCTGACGCGGACGGTGTGGGCGGGCCGCTCGTCCTCGTCGCCCTGGTCATCGCCCATGCGGAAGGCGCCCGCGGGAATCCGCACCATCCGGACGCCCGTCTTCGTGGTGATGACCTCCGGCACGGTCGGATCGCCTGCCTCGGCGCAGCCGCCGGCGAGAATTGCAAGCAGTGCGGCAACAGTCAGGCTCACCCACAGGACCGCGCGGGCGCAGGTGGGACCGTTGCGCGGCGGGTCTCCGTACCCGCCGCGCACCGTGGAAGGAAAGCGCCTCGGCACGTCGCGTTCATCCCCGATGCGGCGAGCGCGGCGGGTACGGAGACCCGCCGCGCACCATCCGATGCCGTTCAGCGGCCTCAATGCCTGGCTCCTTCGTGGCCGGCCGGGCTGCGGAGGACCTTCCGGGTGCGGCGTCGGATCTCGCGGGCGATCTCGGCCAGGCGCGGTTCGCGGGCCACCAGAAGTCCCGCCCGCTGCCGCACCACCTTGACGGCCCACCGGCACTCGCCGACCAGTTCGTCCTGGTTCGCGCCGATCTCGACCCACGCCTTCGTGAACCGCTTGCATTTCTCCAGAGCGCTCTTGCTCGTGTCGTCCAGGACGGTCGCCTTGAACTGCTTGACCATCGCGGCGGCGTAGGCGGGCGTCTTGATCTTCGCTTCGCGGGCCGCATAGCGGGCGTCGATCTCGCGCGCGAGCCGCTCGAGGTCGACGATGGGGCCGGCGAGGTCAGGGTGTGCCTTCTTCTGCTCGGCCAGGTACGCGAGCAGTTCGTGGCCGAAGGCGACGTACTGCTCGATCCGTCCTCGGATGTGCCGGATAAAGGCCATGACCTCGACGAGCGATTTCTCGATATCCGCCCGCCGCTTCTTCTGCTCTTTCTTCTGATAGATGCCGTTAAGCACGTCGCGGTTCGAGCACGTGGCCCGCCCCCTGTACTGCGATCGCTGGCCCTCCACGTCGAGGATGTACTCGCACGGGCCCACGCCGAGGGTCGTCCGGACGATATCGACCACCGTGAAAACGTCCAGCGGCGTCGCCCGCGCCCGGTTGATCGGGTAGATGACCGCCGGCCCTTCGAACGCGAGGCCTTTGCGCAGCGGCTGGATGTGGCCGCGACCGTTCCGGTCGATCCAGCACGGGTACGCGAAACTGCCCAGGACCGTGGTCCATCGCTTGCGGTTGGCGGGGAGCGTCCCCTCGTCGCCGAACCAGCCGATCTTCGTGAACTTGCCGCTCTGACGCTGGGCGATCATCTCCCAACTGTCCGTCAGGCCGTCGTCGCGCTGCCAGTCCATCCGCCACTGCCCCGGGAACGGCTGCCGCCACGCAAGCGGCACGATCTTCCCGGCGTCCGCCTTGGTCACGTCGTGGCTGTGCCAGATGCCGGGCCGTTCCAGCACGGCGACCCAGACCTTTCCGTCCTTGCCGTAGGGTATCGTGGACCGCCGGAGGCGTCGGTTTGCACGTTCGCCGTCGAAGGTGGAGCGGACGAACTCGCCCGCCGGGTTCCACACGGCCATCACCATCGAGTCGCCTGCGCCGGCGAGGTGCAGCAGAAAATGATCCGCCGGCAGTTCCGCCTCCGCGACCGGCAGGTCGGCGGCGTCGATGACGATGTCGTCCGCGAAGAAGTCCGGCAGCACGGCGAACCGGCACGGGGCCTCGAGGGTCAGTGCCCGGGCGCCGGCGCGCGGCTCGGTCTTGACGAAGACCTGGCCCATCGCCAGAGCGTAGTTCACGGTGAGCCGCTTCCCCCCTCCGGCCGCAAACGTGGCATCGACCGCGGCCGCGCCCGGGCCGTTCTCTGTAACCTTGACTGCCGCGAGGTGTTCCGCCGCCACGTGCCCCGCCGCCACGTGCCCCGCCGCCGGCAGGAGCGCAGCGCGCCGGGCCATCCCGTTCGGCCCGGCCGCGTAGACCTCCGCGCCGCGGCCGCGCTTGCGAAGAACCACCGCCAGCCGGTTGTTCGCCATGACGGCGTCGCCCTTGAAGGCGTGCAACACGTTATCCTCCGGCACCTGCGTCCAGCCGGTGCGCGCCGCCATGGCCGAGGGCGACAGCGGCGCGGGCGAGGCGGCGCCCGTGTCGTACAGCCGCACCCCCGCCACCGCCTGCTTTGCCTTCACCACCTTCTCGTATGGGAGATACGCGCCCTCGCAGAGCCGGAACATGTCGCAGCGGTAGCGGACGTTCGCCTCGCGGCAACTGATGTAGGCGAACCAGCCCTCGGGGAAGGCCTTCTCGACCGTGAACGTCGCGTGCAGTTCCGTCCACTTGTCGGGCGTGACGGTAAACGTCTTGCTTCGCAGGGCCCGGTCGTACGGCTTGGCGCACCGCTCGATCTCGAGCATCACCGGGATGGGCCGGCCGACGCTCTTCGCCATGACGGTGAAGGTGTAGGTCTTGCCCTTGGCGCCGGGTTCGACGATCTGGCCGAACTGTGTGCCATACTCGCCGACCGTCCCGATTTCGACGAGCATGCTGCGCTGGGCGTCGGCGGCGTCTTTCTCATCGATGGCGAAGCGGGCGACGGTGCCCTTGCCCTTGTCCATCCGCCAACCGCCCGAACCCATCTCGAGACTCGGGTTGCTGAAGAGGTTGACGGGCGCGGCGGCCTGAACATTGGCACAAAGCAGCGAGGCTACGGCGGCTATGGCGACCGTGGTTCGGAATCTCGACGGCATGGTGCGTCTCCCTGTTCGCGTTAGCACTACAGCGTCACTTACCGCGATCCCGCGCGGTGGGTCTCCGCACCCACCGCGCGTTAGAGCGTTTTCTCGCGCCCCGTACGGGCCGTGCGCGCGACCGCGCGGGGCAAGCCCCGCGGCTAACTCGGCCGTGCGCCAAGGCTAGCGGCGCGACCGCAGCATGGCGTCGGCCATCCGCTTGACCTTCCCGGCGAGGTCGCTCTTCGCGCCGCGACAGGTCGCCTTCATGCGTCGGGCGGCCATGCGCGAGCGGGCAAGTGTGGCGTCGCAAGCGGCGCCGACGGCGCGGAGCGCGTTCGCGGGGTTCTCGAACTCGGTGAGCGCCCCGGGCTTGTCGATGAGCGAGATAATCTCGCGTGCGAGTCTCGCCGCGTCTTCGGGCGTCCGCATCCCCCGGCGCCCGCGCTCAAGATCATGGTCGAGACGGTCGCAAATGGCAAGAACGGCCTTGACGGCCTCGGTATCCGCGTCATTCTTCGCCGCCGTCTCGCACGCGTGACGCACCTGCTTGCCGAAGGCGGCGTAATGCTCGATCCGCTTCCGCGCGGCCGCAAGGTGAGCGAGCATCGCATCCAGCCGCTCCTTGATTTCCTCGGCCGACCGCGCGGCCCGCTTCTTCTTGACGAGCCGCTCGATCCACGCGAGGACGGCGTCCGGCGGCGCAGGCTCGTCGCCGCCCAGACCTTCCAGATCCAGGATATACTGGCACGGCCCGACGCCGAGTGTCGAGCGCAGCACGTCCATCGGCAGGATCGTCGTGAGGGGCGTGGCGCGGCTGCGGTCGATGGGATAGAAGATGACCGGCCCGCGCCAATCGTCCGGCACGGGCGCTTTCTCGGGCGGTTTCTCGAAGGTGATCGACTCGCACACGCCGTCTTTTCCGACGAAACTCGCCCGCCACTTGGCGGGGAAGGGCGGCTTGAAGTTGCGGAGGACGTCTGCTGCTTTATTGCCATCGGCGACGTAGCGGCGGCGCCAAAGACCGGGGCCCTGCACCAGGCCCATCCATATTCTCTTGCCGGGCAGGCACTCGATGCGGCATTCGCCGGCCGAGAACCGGACGGTTTCCAGGGCGGGAGGTTGCTTGCTCGCGTCCTTGACTTCCACGGTCTCCATCTGCATCAAGGCGCGAAGATGTGCATTCTGGTGCTCCGACTCCCAGACGCACGTGACGAACGATTCGCCGCTGTCAAGGAGGGCCACGAAGAAGTTCTCGGTCGGGAGCCCCTCTTCCAATGCTTCGCCCAAGACGATGTCGTCGCCAAAGAACTCCGGCACGACGACGTGGCGGAAGAACCCGGAGATGTCGATCTGGCCCATCCCCTCGCCCGGGCGGACTTCTACAAATGGCTCGCCCGCGGTCAGACGGTAGCGGCAGCGGGTCTGTCTGCCACCGTTGGCTTTAATGCTCTTCTCGAGTTCGACTGCTCCAGGGTTATTCTCGATGATCTTGATTGTGCTCGCACTCTCGGCCGCTGCTTGCAGGTCAAGGAATATGGCCGAGACCTGGCCGTGTGGTAACTCCGCGCGCACCCCGGCGCCCAGCCCGTTCTTGAACAGAAAGACGGCCAGTTTGTCGTTCTTGAGAACAGGGCTGTCTTTGAACGTGTGGGACAGATCGGCTTGTGGGACTTGGACCCAGTTCCTTTCCGTCGCCGGATCCCCAGCGACGGCCCCGCCCGTGTCGTACAGGCGGACGGAGGGGTCGGGCGGGGCGGCGGCGAAGGCGGGCGCGAAGGCGCACAGCAAAACAGCAACGACCACGGCGAGACTGCTCGACTCGCGGCGCTCGCTCGCAGTGACAGTCTGGGTCATGCTCGCAAAGTCTCCACAGGGGGGTGCCCATGCCACCCGGCTTCCGGCGAGGCGTGCCTCGCCCCTACGTGCCGGGGCACGCCCCGGCCTACATGGTTACTTCCAGTCCGGATACATGTCTGAACCTTCGTCGGTGAGTTTTCTCGGCGTGCCGCCGGCGGCGGGGATGATGTAGAGTTCCCACGGTCCGCGCGGCGAGGGCGCCTGGCAGAACACAACGGACTTCCCGTCGGGGCTGAAGCGGGCGTACCGCTGCACGCCGCCGAAATACGTGACCGGCCGGTTCTTCGTCCCGTCCGGCTGGATGGTCCAGACGTGCGTCTCGGTCTCGTAGATGATGCGCGAACCGTCGGGCGAGAAGTGCGGCTCGCAGGCGCCTTTCCTGTCGTACACCTTCGCCGGCTGGCCGCCGCCGGCCGGGATCGTGTAGATGGCGTTCGCGCGGTCCTGCAAACGGGCGAAGGCGATCGTCTTTCCGTCCGGGCTCCACGCCGGGCCGGAGCACGTCGTCCAGCCGTCCGGCGCAATCGTCTTTTCGGCCCCGGAAACCAAGTTGCGGACAAGTATGCGGCCGTCGCGGCGAAAGACGATGCACTTGCCGTCGGGCGCCCATTCCGCCTGGTCGCCGTCGCAGATTCGCTTCGGGTCCGAGCCGTGGGCGGCCATCATCCACGTGCCCGTCTTCCCGCCGCGCGTGGAGGTGAAGAGAATGCGCTTGCCGTTGGGCGAGAAGACCGGGTCTACGTCGTCTTCATCGTCGGCCGCTTTCGAGAGTTGCTTCAGATCCGTCCCATCCGGGCGCACGGTCCAGATGCGCCAGGCGCCGGTTCGGTTGCTTGAGAAGATGATGCGGCCGGGGTCCTCCGCGGCCGGAGCGCGGTGGGTCGGGAGACCCACCGCGCGAAGCGCGGGCCTTTCTGCGCGGTGGGTCTCCCGACCCACCGCGCGAAGCGGGAGGGCCACCGCGCTCGTGATCGCAACTGCAAATGCCAGAATGGTTCTCATCTTCGGGCAGTCTCCTGCGCGGGCGTCGTGCGCCGCCTGTCAAGGTACCCGCGACCTTCCGGTCGCGGCTCGGTCAGGGGCGATCCTTTCGAGCGTCGGCCGGGCGAATCCCTCATAAACGCCCGGAACTCCTCTTTTGCCAGCAGCCGCTTCGCCAGCAGTTGGTAACCTTCCGAAAGCGGATGGCTCGCGTCGGCGTACAGTTCGCTCGGAAGCGCCGCCGGGACAAAGTGCGCCAGGCCCTGCATCTTGAGCCACGCCGCCGCCTCGCGCTTCCTCTTCTTATACGTTTCCAGGCTCTCCGCCGTCAGCATGTGTTCGTTGAACGGGCCGACCAGGACGAACACGCGGCAGCCGCGCCGACGCAGCACCTCAACGGTCGCGCGGAACGACGCCCACTGAAGCGACTCGCCAAGCGGGACCCACGCCGCGCCGAATGGCGGAATCCCCTTCTCGGTCCACGGTCGCGCGTCGGGCGCCGGCGAGGGCGGCTCATCCGGCGAAGGAAGGTCCAGCGTCACCTGCTCCATCGGGCACGCGTAGGGATGCCCGACCGTCCATGAAGCGAGGTCGAGCGAATCGAAGTACGCCACACGCACGTGTTCCGCCCAGGCGGAAAACGGGAGGTGCCGCCCAATCGCGATGGCCAGCCGCGCGTCGGCCGGCTCCCGGTAACACGGAATCCGCGGCACGAACTGCGGCACCAATCGCGGATGGTTGAAGGCGAACTCCTTGCGGGTCGTCAGGTCGTGCCGCTTGCTGCTCATCCACAGGAGGTTGCAGTGGAGGATGACGTCACGGTCGGCGATGGCGCGGCCGTAATACTCGACGAGCCCCGCCATGGCGGCCGGATGGATGCCGTCCACGCCGAGGTTGGCATAGGACACGCGTGCGTTGGTTTCGCAGTGGTTCAAGTGCCCCGACAGCGTCCGGCCGGGCGAGACATAGTGCCCCCAGACAACCGAATCGCCGCCGACGAGCGTCCGCGTGTGCCCCGGCTCGGCGGACGCTGCCGCACGGGCCCACCGGCTGAACGTCCAGTAGTCGTCCGAGAGATGGTACGGCAGGCGGTAATCGACTCGCACGTCCAGCGGCTCGACGCGCTCCCAGGCGTGCG
Source organism: uncultured Anaerolineales bacterium (assembly GCA_964449275.1). Lineage (GTDB taxonomy): Bacteria > Planctomycetota > Phycisphaerae > FEN-1346 > FEN-1346 > JAUVZF01. Next base: position 2,713 of record CAYVAM010000099.1, on the reverse strand, counting down.
GCAGCACGACGAGCACCGCCGCGATGATGGCCAGCGCCAGGAGCCACTCGCGCGGCGAGAGGCGCACGGCGTTGGAGCCGAAGGGAACGTCGCGATTCCTGGATTCGTGCATCTGTCTCATTCTTCATGTGACCCCGACCTTGCGGCCGGGGCGCGTCACCCTCAGAACTGGAAGTAAATGAACGGCCGGCCGCCCGAGGTGGCCACGAGACTCAGGTACAGCGCCATGCCGACGACGATGGCGATCCGCACGGGCGCGAGTTCCAGAACCCGCCGAAGGCCCGACTCGAAGATCCATTGGTACAGCCACACGCCGGCGATGAGGCCGAGCGCAAGGAGCGGAAACGCCGGGTCCGACACGCCCCAGGAGACGAGCCGCCCGAGGATCGTCCAGGCGTCGCCGAACGTCTCGGCCCGGAAGAAGATCCACGCAAACGTGACGAACAGGAACACCCACAGCCGCTTCACGGCGGTCGGCACGCAGTCGCGATAGAAGGCGGAGGTCTCCAGCCGCCGGGTCGCCACGCGGCCGAGGGCGTGCAGTGCGCCCCACAGGACGAACGTCCACGCCGCGCCGTGCCAGAGGCCCGAGATGATCATTGTCAGGGCCATGTTGACGTATGTGCGGACCTCGCCCCGCCGGTTGCCGCCCAGCGGTATGTAGATGTAATCGCGGAACCACGTGGAGAGGCTGATGTGCCAGCGGCGCCAGAAATCGCCCAGCCCCGTCGCAAGGTACGGGTTGTTGAAGTTGAGCATCAGCCGGATGCCGAGCATCCGCCCGATGCCGCGCGCCATGTCGGTGTACCCGCTGAAGTCGAAATAGATTTGCCACGCGAAGGCCAGCGTCGCCAGGGCAAGGGCCGGCGCCTCGAACCGGCCCGGCGCAGCGTACACCTTATCGACGTACAGGGCGAGGCAGTCGGCCAGCGCCACCTTCTTGAAGAGGCCGACGATGAAGAGGCTCGCACCGTCGGCCACGTCGCCGAACGCAATCGCGGGCGCCCGCCGCAGTTGCGGCAGCAGGTTCCGTGCCCGCTCAATCGGCCCGGCCACCAGTTGTGGAAAGAGCGAGACGAACGTCGCGTACCGGATGAAGTTCGGCTCCTTGGCCACCCGGCCGCGGTAGAAGTCGATCGTGTAACTCATCGACTGGAACACATAGAACGAGATGCCGACCGGCAGGAGGAACTCCACCGCAGGCACGGCCGGCGGCATGCCGAGCCCCGCCAGCACCGCGTTTACGCCCTCCGACACAAAACTCAGATCGGGAGCCGGGATGGCATAGACCGCCCCGAACCGGCCAAGCAACCCGTTGAGGTTCCGGACGACGAAGTCGCCGTACTTGAAGAACCCGAGCAATCCCAGGTTGTTCACGACGCTGGCGACGAGCCACGGTGTGCGCCGGCGGCTGCGCGACATCGCCAGCACCGCCAGGTAATCGACCGTCGTGGACCAGAGAATCAGCGCCAGGTACAGTGGGTTCCACCAGCCGTAAAAGACGTACGAGGCGATGAGCAGCCAGGGCAGGCGAAACCGCGTCCGCCTGACGGCCAGATAGACCGCGTAGACGACCAGGAAGAACAGAACGAACGTCCAGGTGTGGAAGAGCATGGCGCTGCGCCGTTCTCCGTGCTGACCCGCCCCGTACCATAACGGCCGTTCCCTCTCGATACAATCTTGGCTATGGACTCAAACTGACCGATTCTGGTGTTGGCGAGGGTAGATTCCGCAAAGGCGATGCGGCTCGGTCTGACGATAAGTGTTGTGCGAGCAACGGGTTATCGAGGGATAAACCGCACGATTCCCATCGGTACGATACCGGCCAGGCTCAAAGGTTTTTTCCGGCCGCTTCGCCACCGTTTCAGCGGTTCCGCTTGGCGGACCGCCTTCCTCGGCAGGTGCGCCGTCGGCAACCGGCGTGCGACCGCTCCGAATTTGCACTCGCCCGTCTCGGTGCCCGCCGGCCAGGTCACGCTCTTGCTTTTCTCCGGACCCACCGCGTATAACGGCGCCTATTCGCGGCGGGTACCCTTCGACAGGCTCAGGGCAGGCTCCGACCTGCCGCGCACCGACTTCAAGAAACTTATGTCGGACCACATAGGTGAAAGGGGCCCCTGATGAAACGACGCGACTTCCTCAAGGCCGTCGGCCTGGGTGCGGCCTCCCTGGCCCTGCCGCGGGCCCTTGGGGCAAAGGAGACGCAGGAGAAGAGGCTGAACGTCGTCTTCATCCTCATCGACGACATGGGCTGGACCGACGCCGGCTGTTACGGCAGCACCTTCTACGATACGCCGAACATCGACCGCCTCGCCGCCCAAGGGATGCGCTTCACCGACGCCTACGCCGCGTGCCCCGTCTGCTCGCCGACACGGGCGAGCATCATGGCCGGCAAGTACCCCGCGCGGCTCAACCTGACGAACTGGCTCAGCGGACACATCCGAAAGAAACTCATCGGCGCACCCTACATCGGCCAACTGCCGCTCGAAGAAGTGACACTCGCCGAGGCGTTCAAGGGGGCCGGATACGCCACATGCTTCATCGGCAAGTGGCACCTGGGCGGCAAGCCGTACTATCCACAGCACCAGGGCTTCGACATCAACGTGGCGGGCAACCAAAGCGGCCATCCCGCCGCCGGGTACTTCTCGCCCTATAAGAACCCCCAACTTGAGGACGAGAAGTACCCGGCGGCGGGATGGCCGCTTTGGTTGCC
>CAYVAM010000098.1:0-14588 GCA_964449275.1 uncultured Anaerolineales bacterium | reverse complement strand
CGGGCCAGTCGAACATGAACCGGGGCGTCGAGGTCAAGGAGAGTCATCCCGGCATCCGCCTGTTCTGGATCGAAGGCAGCACCGTGCCGCAGAAGGAGGACCTGACCTGGACCGCCGGCTGGGTCGAGTCCACGCCCGAAGCCGTTGCCGCCTCAGCCCCTATCCACAGCGGCCGGTTCAAGGGGAAGCCGCGGAAGACCTTCACGGAGGTCGGCTACGTCTTTGGCCGCAAGATTCACGAAGAACTCAAGGTGCCGGTCGGCCTGATCAAATCGGCCTTCGGCGGGTCGAACGTCAAGGCCTGGACGCCCAAGCCGGACATCGAGAAGGAATATCCCTTCGGCCAGGCCGTCGAGAAGGGGTACGTCGGCCACACGCCGGGCTTGATGTACCAGGCGATGGTCCACGGGATGGTTCCGCTGACGATGCGCGGCGTCGTCTGGTACCAGGGCGAGGACGACGGGCGCAATCGCAACTATCATCATGATATGCAAGCATGGATCGACAGTTGGCGCACGCTGTGGCGCCGGCCCGACATGCCCTTCTACTTCGCGCAGATCGCCCCCACCACCTATGCCGGCGGCAAGATGCAGTACCTGTGGGAATCCCAGGTCTGGGTCATCGAGAACGTGCCGCACACCGGCCTGGCCGTCTCGGGCGACATCCTGCCGGAGAAAACGGTCAAGGTCGATGAGCAAACCGGATTCCCCAAGGCGGGGGGCGGCAATCCGCATCCGCCCAACAAGCACATCGTTGGCGAGCGGCTGGCCAATATCGCACTCGTCAAGACGTACGGCAGGCCCGAACGGGTACTCTATGGACCTATGTACGACTCGCACACGATCGACGGCGACAAGGTCCTCGTGAAGTTCAAACACGTCGGCAGCGGACTGGCCGCACGCGACGCCAAGCCGCTCAACTGGTTCCAGGTCTCCGACGGAACCACACAGGGGCGGCGCCTGACATACGTCAATGCCTTGGCAAAGATGGTCGGCAAGGACACGATCGAAGTCGCCTCGCCACAGGTCAACCAGCCCAAGTTCGTCCGCTTCGCGTGGCATTGCGAGGCCAGGGCCAACCTGATGAACAACGAAGGTCTGCCGGCCGTCTCGTTCCGAACCGACACCGACTCGAGGTAAACCCGATGGTGGGCGGCTGGTTTGAATCCCCGAAAAGGAGGAGGTCCTCATGAGAGTTGCGAAGAAGCGGATGAGAAGTACGGCTGTCGTTGCGGCACTGGCCGCGCTGGTCCTCGTCGGCGCCGCATGCGCCGGCCAGGCCGGCAAGAGCCCGGTCAAGGTCTTCATCCTGGCGGGCCAGTCGAACATGGAAGGCCAGGGCAAGATCAAGATGGACGCCAACCGGAACGAGGGGAAGGGGACACTGGAATACCTCGTCAAGAATCCTGCCACTGCGGCCCGCTATAAGCACATCATCGACAAGAGCGGCGACTGGGTCGTGCGCGACGACGTGTGGATCTGGTACCTCGGCCGCAAGGGCGGACTCACGGTCGGCTACGGCGCGCGCAGCGACCGTATCGGGCCGGAGTTTCAGTTCGGACACGTCATGGGCGACCATCTCGACAACCAGGTTCTCCTCATCAAGACGGCCTGGGGCGGCAAGAGCCTGGCAAAGGATTTCCGGCCGCCCAGTTCCGGCGGTCAGGTCGGGCCGTACTATACCGAGATGCTTAAGCATGTAAAGGATGTGCTCAAGAATCTCAAGACATACTTCCCAGACTACGACGGCCGCGGATATGAGATCGCAGGCTTCGGCTGGCACCAGGGATGGAACGATCGCGTGAACCAGGCCGCCAACGACGCGTACGAGCAGAACATGGCCAACTTCATTCGCGACGTCCGCAAGGACCTGGGTGTGGCGAACCTGCCCTTTGTTATCGCGGAGACCGGCATGTCCGGCCACGAGGAGAAGCATCCCAGGGCACTGTCGCTGATGCGGGCCCAGGCCGCCGTCGCCAAACACGAGGAGTTCAAGGGCAACGTGGCATTTGTCGGGACAAAGGACTTCTTCCGGCCGCCCGAGGTCTCGCCGTCGCGGCAGGCCTATCACTGGAACAGCAATGCCGAGACCTACTTCCTCATCGGCGACGGCATGGGCCAGGCGATGAAGAAACTGTGCGGCAAATAGCAACACGGCGCCGTCAGGACCGGCTCTTGCAGGCGCCCGGGGATTTCCAGGCCCGCACGACGGTGGCCATTGCCTCGATGCTTTTGCGGCACTTCGGATCGGACTTGCCCATCACAAACGTGGCAAACGTCTTGTCCCCGAGACGCTTGCCGCCGAGGGCGTGGATTTCGAAGAACTTCTCGTCGAACAGTTTGTGCATCTTCCAACTCGCCGCAAGACTGGTCCCGCCACCGCAGGTTGCCGGGCTGGATTTCCAACTGGCCGGTGGCTACAATGGTTTCCGGTGACGGATCCAACGACCGTCATGTTCGGGCAAACGGGCAATGACTAAGAGTAGGGCCAATCGCGTGCCGGACCGCGCCACGGAGGCCATCCTCGAGAGCATCTCCGACGGTGTCTTTACGGTGGACCACCAGTGGCACATCACATCGTTCAACCGCGCCGCAGAGGAGATCACCGGCGTGCCGCGCGACGAGGCCATCGGGAGGCGGTGCGCGGACGTCTTCCGCGCCAGCATGTGCGAGAGGGCCTGCGCCCTGCGCGAGACGATGGAGCAGGGCACGCCGATCGTTAATCGGTCCGCCTTCATCATTGACGCCGACGGCTGCCGCATCCCTGTCAGTGTATCGACGGCCTTGCTCCGCGACGCCGATGGCGAGGTTGTGGGCGGCGTGGAAACGTTCCGCGACCTGAGCGTCGTCGAGGAGTTGCGTAAGGAACTGGAGGGGCGCGCGGAAATCGGCGACATCGTCGGTCGCAGCCCCGCCATCCGACGGGTCTTCGACGTTCTGCCCCAGGTGGCCGCCAGCGACTCGACCGTTCTCATCCAGGGCGAAACGGGGACGGGCAAGGAACTCCTCGCACAAGCGATCCACAACCTCAGCGGGCGGAGGGCCGGACCGTTTATCGCCGTCAACTCCGGCTCGCTGCCCGATACGTTGCTCGAATCGGAACTCTTCGGCTACAAGGCCGGCGCGTTCACCGGTGCGGAAAAGGACAAACCCGGCCGCTTTGCCTTGGCCGAAGGCGGCACGATCTTCTTCGATGAGATCGGCGATGTGAGTCCGGCCCTCCAGGCGCGGTTGCTGCGAGTCTTGGAAAACAGGACCTACGAACCCCTCGGCGGAAGCGAATCGGTCAAAGCCGATATTCGCATCATCGCCGCCACGAATAAGGACCTCGACGCCATGGTGCAAGCCGGCGTCTTTCGGCAAGATCTGTACTATCGTATCAACGTTGTCCGGCTGGATGTGCCGCCCCTGAGGGACCGCAAAGAAGATATCCCCCTGCTGGTCGAGCACTTCATCACGCGCTTCAACACCCTGCGCGGGAAAACCATAGGCGGCATCAGTCCGGGCGCGCTCGCGACCCTGATGGCACACGATTACCCCGGCAACGTCCGGGAACTCGAGAACTTCATCGAGCGGGCGTTTGTCCTTTGTGAGGAAGGCGAGATCGAACCCCGTCATCTGCCCGACGATTTCGTCGCCCGGACCCCGCCCATGGCGGCCTCCGGAGGTATCGCCTCCGCGCTGAAAGCAGCCGAGGCCCGGGCCATCCTCGATGCCCTGGAGCGAAACGACTACAATCGCCAGGCTGCTGCAAGGGACCTCGGTATCCACAAGACTACCCTCTTCCGAAAGATCAAAACGCTGGGTATCACGCTGCCGGAAAAGGATGGGCGCGCAGGCCGAAAGGTCCGCAGGTAACGCTGCGTACACGCTACTGTCTCTTGCGTAACGTTGCATCGCCGCAACTCTTCCTGGCGGAACATGCCTTCCCCGAGCGAGCTGGTCTGCGCTGCAACACATTGTATGGGAAAGACTTGCGCGCCAAAAGTCGATCGTGACGGCGGTTGGCATCCGATTTGCCCCTTGTTCGCAGCAGGAGGTAATCCACGGTGAAGGTGGCTTTCGCAGCGTGGGACGACAGAATCTCGCCGGTTTTCGATACGGCCAGCCAGATTCTCATCGCTGAGGTTGAAAACGGCGAGGTCGGAACCCGGCATTACGAGGCCCTTGAGACGAACCTGCCGCTCCAGAAGGTTGCCCTTCTGCGGCAACTGGGTGTGCAGGTTCTGGTTTGCGGGGCGGTGTCGCGGCCACTGGCCGACATGGTAACGGCGTCGGGCATCCGACTCGTCCCGTTCGTCGCAGGCGAGTTGGAGCAGATCCTTAACGCCTACGCGAGGGGAGCCCTGCCGGGCCCGGCGTTTCTGATGCCGGGATGCGGCGGAGGCCGACGAAGGCGATTCGGTCGCGGCGGCATGCGCGGCCGTGGAGGTCAACCGTGGCGTACCATGTAGTCGGCACGCGCAGCAAGACCGATAGCAGAAAGGAGATACGCAATGCCTAGAGGCGATGGAACAGGACCGACGGGCGGCGGACCACGCACCGGCCGCGGCATGGGTGGAATGGGCCAGGGCCGCGGCGGAGGTGGCGGCGGAGGTGGCGGCGGAGGTGGCGGCGGGGCGGGCGCGGGGGCCGGCCAAGGGGGCAGAGGACGCATGGGCGGACCGTTGGCCGCAGGGCCCGCCGGCACATGCGTCTGCCCGAATTGTGGGCACATACAGCCGCACCAGAGGGGTGCTCCCTGTACGGGCGTGGCATGTCCGAAGTGCGGCGGTATGATGACCAGAGGTTGACAAACGAGAAGAAAGGAGAGTACAATGCCTTGGGGTGATGGAACTGGACCGATGGGAATGGGTCCGATGACCGGCCGTGGCGCGGGCTTCTGCGCGGGATACGGCGTCCCGGGCTACATGAATCCGATTCCCGGTGGAGGTTTTGGCTACCCGGGAGCGTACTACGGCGGCGCGACCGCGCTCGGCACGGCGGGGCGCTATCCGCTTTCCATGGCGCCGTACGGCTATGGCGCAGGCTATGGGCTGGGCTATGGCGCATCGTATGGCCCGGTTTGGGGACGCGGCGCGTTCGGTCGCGGTTTCGGACGCGGCGGGTTCGGTCGCGGTTTCGGACGCGGCAGGGGGCGTGGTCGAGGTCGCTGGTGAATCGTGTCGTGGCGCCAACCAGGCGCCCGCGGCCCGGCGCCGGACGGGTCAGGGGCCAAGGGCGTCGCGCCGCTGTTGGTGGGATCTGAGAGGTTCGCGTTCGCGCCATAACCAGCAACACGGTTGGGCGCACAGGGAAGACAGGTCAAACGGTTTCTCGAGAAAGGAGAATTGCTATGCCAGGTGGAGACGGAACAGGCCCTGGTGGAATGGGGCCGATGACAGGACGCGCAGCGGGTTACTGCGCAGGTTATCCGGTTCCCGGTTACATGAACCCGGGTCCGGGTGGTGGCTTTGGCTTCGGACGGGGCCGCGGAGGCGGCTGGGGCCGGCGCAACCAGTTCTACGCGACCGGCTTGACCGGCTGGCAGCGGGCGGGAATGGGATACCCCGCCGGGGGCGTTCCGCCGGCCTACGTCGGCGGTGTGCCGCCGGCCTACGGCCCGCAGGCCGCTGAAGCCGAAACGCAGTTCCTGACGCAGCAGGTCGAGGCGCTTCAACAGCAAGTCGAGTACGCCAAGAAGCGGCTTGACGAACTTGCCGCCCAGGAGCAAAAGCAGGATACGTGATCGGGTGATACCATGTGCGGGCGCCCCTGCACGGCCTCTGCGCGCCGTGCAGGGCGTGCCGGGTGCATGAACGATACCGTCCCTCTGCTGTGGAAAGGAAGGCGACATGAAGATTGCGATAACCGCGAGCGGTGAGACGTTGGAATCCCCCGTTGATCCGCGCTTCGGCCGCGCGCCGACGTTTATCATCTATGACACCGAGAGCGGCGAATTCGAGGCCGTGGACAATTCTCAAAACGTCAACGCCGCCGGGGGCGCCGGCATCCAGGCCGCCCAGAACGTCTCGGAACTTGGGCCCGACGTGCTCCTGACGGGGCACTGCGGCCCGAACGCCTTTCGCACCCTCTCGGTCGCCGGCGTCAAGGTCATTGTCGGCGTCGAGGGAACCGTGGCCGAGGCAATCGAACAGTTCAAGGCCGGGACGCTCAAGCCCGCCGAAACACCCGACGTTGAGGGTCACTGGGGATAACCGCATGATCATCGCTGTGGCATCCGGCAAGGGCGGCACGGGCAAGACGACCGTGGCGGTCAACCTGGCCGCGAGCATCGGCCGGGAGGTCCGCCTCCTCGACTGCGACGTCGAGGAGCCCAACTGCCACATCTTCCTGAACGCGGTCTTCAACGAAGTGGAGCCCGTCGGCGTGCTGGTCCCCGTAGTGGATGAGACGAAGTGCACGGGCTGCGGCGAGTGTAGTCGGATGTGCGAGTATAACGCCATCGTCTCGGTGAAGACCAAGGCGCTCGTCTTCCCGGAACTGTGCCACGGATGCGGGGGCTGTATGCGGGTCTGCCCGGAGGCGGCCATCACAGAGCGCAGCCGCGACATCGGAGTCGTGGAGGTCGGCCGTGCGGGCCCCATCGAGTTCGTCCACGGCCGCCTACAGGTGGGCGAGGTGATGTCGCCGCCGCTCATCCGGGCGGTCAAGCGGCACATCCGGCCCGACGGCGTGACGATTCTCGATTGCCCCCCCGGTACGTCGTGCCCGGTGATCACCGCCGTGCGGGGCAGCGACGTGGTGGTCCTGGTAACGGAGCCCACGCCTTTTGGCCTGAACGACCTCACGCTGGCGGTCGAGACGGTCCGGTTGCTGGGGATACCGTTCGGCGTCGTTGTCAACCGCGTCGGTATAGGCGACGCCGGGGTGTATGAGTATTGCGCATCGGAGGACATCCCCATTCTGCTGGAGATCGCCGATGACCGCCGTGTGGCCGAGGCGTACTCGCGCGGCGAACTGGCGGTCGCTGCGGTGCCGAGCCTCCGCGACGATTTCGCGAGTCTGTTCGATGCGGTGAAGCGGCTGGCGGGGCGGCAGGCTGTGCAGAGCGAGGAGCGGTGACCCCGTGGCAGCCGAGTTCAAATACGTGTACGGGCCGGTTCCATCGCGTCGCCTCGGCCGATCGCTCGGCGTCGATCTGGTGCCGCTCAAAACATGCACCTACGATTGTGTGTACTGCCAACTCGGACGGACGTCGCAGCGGACGCTCGACCGTGCCGAATACGTGCCTCTTGACGAGGTTCTCGCGGAGATCGAGCGGAAGTTGCCGGAGATCGCGCCGCCGGACTACATTACCCTGTCCGGTTCCGGCGAGCCGACGCTTTACTCGCGCATGGCCGAACTGGTTGCCGGCATCAAGAAGCGAACGGCCGTCCCCGTGGCGGTCATCACCAACGCCTCGCTGCTCTGGAACGAGCGGGTCCGGGAGAGCATCCTGGAGGCGGATTTGGTCGTCCCGTCTCTGGACGCCGGCGACGCATCGCTGTGGCGGCACGTGAACCGCCCGCATCCGGACTTGGCGTTCGAGACGGTCGTGGCGGGGCTTCGCGCGTTCCGTGAGGCGTTCGGCGGCCGCCTATGGCTTGAGGTCCTGCTGCTGGACGGCGTCACGGGGATTCCTTCGGAGATTCGCAAGATCGCGTCGCTGGCGACGAGGATCGGGCCGGACCGCGTGCAGTTGAATACGGTGGCCCGGCCGGCGGCGGAGTCGTTTGCGCTGCCGGTTTCGCGTGGGCGGCTGGCGGAATTGGCGAAGATGTTTGAGCCACCGGCGGAAGTCATCGCGGAGTTTCGCACCGACGGCCGGTCGCAGGAGCATTCGGGGCAACTGGCCGAAATCCTGGATCTCCTGAAGCGGCGCCCATGTTCGCTGAAGGACGTCGCCGACGGCCTCGGCGTACCCCCGAATGAGGTACTCAAGTTGATGGATGAACTTCAGCAGAAGGGAGAGGTTTCGGTCGTGTCGCGGCAATCGGGGATCTTCTACACCGCCGGGAGCATATTATGAAGGAACTGGTCGTCGTCAGCGGCAAGGGCGGCACCGGCAAGACCTGTCTGGTTGCGTCGTTTGCCGTGCTGGCGGCGAAGAAGGTCCTCGCCGACTGCGACGTGGACGCCGCCGACCTGCACCTGGTTCTCACGCCCGAGGTGAAGCGGCGAGAGGAGTTCCGCAGCGGCCGCGAGGCCGTCATCCGCCAGGACGACTGCACCGGATGCGGCGCGTGCCTGACCGATTGTCGCTTTGAGGCGGTGGTCCGCACCGAGAACGACGGCGAGGCCGTTTTTGCCGTCGACCCTGTGGCGTGCGAGGGCTGCGGCGTATGCGTGCGGTTCTGTCCGGCGGAGGCCATCGATTTTCCGGAGTGCGTGTGCGGCGAGTGGTTTATCTCCGATACGCCCCACGGCCCGATGGTGCACGCGCGGCTTGGCATCGGCGCGGAGAACTCGGGCAAACTCGTGACGCTGGTCCGCCGCCACGCCCGCGAGATCGCCGAGGCCGAGGGCCTGGACCTCATCCTGGTCGATGGTCCGCCCGGCATCGGATGCCCGACGATCGCATCCATCACGGGGGCAACGCACGTGCTCGTGGTGACGGAGCCGACGCTCTCCGGCCGCCATGATTCCGAACGGGTGATCAGTCTGGCCGGGCACTTCAACATCCCGGTGCTGGTTTGCGTCAACAAATGGGACATCAACGAAGCCTTGACACTGGAAATCGAGGCCCAGGCCCGGGCCGGCGGGCACCGGCTCGTGGGTCGGGTTCCCTACGATGCGGCAGTGCCACGCTCCATCGTGGATGGCGTACCCCTGGTCGAACATGACAGCGGACCCGCTGCGCAGGCGGTGCACGCCCTCTGGGAAAATGTGATGACGGCTGTTGAGGCAGGAGACGCCGTCCGGAAAGGATAGTTCAGCGATCCGCCAGCGCAGCACCGTTAGGATAAGCGTGACCATGGACAAGGATAAGACCCCCGGGACGAGCGATGCCGCGACACCCTCGCCCAAAGAGCGGCGAGAGAACGAGTCGCAGGAGAATGCTCTTAAGCGCCAAGCCCTCGCCAGGCGCCTGTCCCGCATCCAGCACCAGATACTGGTCCTGTCGGGCAAGGGCGGGGTGGGCAAGAGCACGGTGGCCGTCAACGTGGCCGTCGCGCTCGCCCTGGCAGGCAAGCGCGTCGGGCTGTTGGACGTGGACATCCACGGGCCGAGCGTCCCGGGGATGCTGGGCCTGGGGGACACGCCGGTCGGTGTCGAAGAGGGCACTCTCGCGCCGGTTATGGCGGGCGATCTGAAGGTGATGTCGATTGGCCTGCTGTTGCCGGAGAAGGATTCCCCTGTCATCTGGCGCGGGCCGATGAAGATGCACGCCATCCGGCAGTTCCTTGCGGACGTCGAGTGGGGCGACCTGGACTATCTCATCATCGACTCACCGCCCGGAACCGGCGACGAGCCACTGTCGGTCTGCCAACTGATCGAAGGCGCCGACGGCGCGCTCATCGTCACGACGCCGCAGGAGGTCGCCTTGGCCGATGTCCGCAGGTGCGTGGGCTTCTGCCGCCAACTCAACCTGCCCGTGTTGGGGGTCATCGAGAATATGAGCGGTTTCGCGTGTCCGAAGTGCGGCGAGGTGACTTACGTCTTTGGAACCGGGGGAGGCGAGCAGATGGCACGCGAGATGGGCGTGCCGTTCCTTGGGCGAATCCCGATCGACCCGCAGGTCGTCGCCGCCTGCGACGCCGGTACGCCTTACATCGACCGTTATCGCGGAACGGGGACGGCCGAGGCCTTCGAGCGGGTGATTGAGCCTATCCTCGCATTGGATGATGCGCCCGGTTCTTCCGGCAGCGCGCATGCCACGGGATGAAAGGAGACGCACACGATGCGTATAGCGATTCCACTGGTTGACGGACAGGTGGCGATGCATTTCGGCCACTGTGAACAGTTCGCCCTGATTGATGTGGATGCCGACAGCGGCGAGATCGGGGCCAAAGAGATGGCCACGCCGCCCGGACATGCCCCGGGCGTCCTGCCGCAATGGCTCGGCGAGCGCGGCGTCAATGTCATCATAGCCGGGGGTATGGGCAGCCGTGCGCAAGGTTTGTTTACCCAGCAGAACATCGAGGTCGTCGTCGGCGCGTCGGCCCAAACGCCCGAGGAACTCGTTGCGGCATACATCGGCGGCATACTCAAGGCCGGCGAGAATATCTGCGACCATTAAATGTCACACGCACCCGACGACAACCAGACCGTTGTCCGGCGCCTGACCGTCCTGGTCCTTGTGGACAACACGACCGTCCGGGGGGACCTGCTCGCGGAGGACGGCCTGTCGCTCTGGGTCGAGGCGGATGACCATCGCCTGCTTCTCGACACGGGTGAGGGCGTCGCGCTGCCGCACAACGTTGAGCAGTTGGGTCTGCCGCTTGAGCGGGCCGACGCGGTCGTTCTAAGCCACGGTCACTACGATCATACCGGCGGCCTGCCGTTTGTGGTTGAGCGCGCCCCGAGCGTCCGCGTCTTTCTTCATCCCGCCGCAGTGGGCGCGCGCTTTAGTCGTTGCGAGGTGCCGCCCCACAAGGCCATTGGGATGCCGAGCGAAGCAGCGGCGGTCGTCAGCGGCGCCCGCGTCACCCGGACCGAATTGCCCACCGAGGTGGTACCCGGCGTGTGGGCGACGGGGCAGGTGCCACGCCGGACGGATTTTGAGGACACCGGCGGACCGTTCTTCACCGACCCGGAGTGCACTGCGCCGGACAGGATCCCGGATGATCAGGCGCTGTTCGTCCGCACGGCAAAGGGCGTGGTGGTCCTGTGCGGCTGCGCCCATGCGGGCGTGGTCAACACGCTGGACTATGTGGCGGAACTGACCGGCAAATCGCCCATCTACGCGGTGGTTGGCGGCCTGCACCTCGGCCGCGCCGATGCCGCGCGCCTCCGGCGCACGGCAGACGCCATAGAAAACTTCGGCGTCAAGATGCTGGCCCCCGCCCACTGCACCGGCGAAGCGGCTAAACGCGTGTTTCAGCAACGCTTCCCCGACCGGTACGTCGGCTGCGGTGTGGGCACGTGCTTCATCCTGGTCTGACCCATCGTGTGTTGCGTGGCGGCGGGAACCCCAGTGGCTGGCATGGACACAATCCCCCCTCTTGAGCGGTGAACGCTCAAGCCGACGCGGGCCGGGAAGACCGTTGCTGCTTGCGCCTACGTGGCCAGGCGCTTCTCGATCATGGCCATGAACGACTTGTCGTATGGCTTCCCGATGAGTTTGGCGCACGTGGTGAACATCTTGCACCCCGTGCCGCAGTAGTCGATCTTCTTCATGGCGGCACACTGGAGCACCGGGCAGGGCTTCATCTTGAGCATCTCAGCGCTGGCTTCCGTACCCGAGGCGCACCCCTTGCACTTGCCGGCCTTCATGAGCGGACAGGCCATGCACGAGAGGCCACAGGCGCCGACCATGGCCTTAGGCTTCTCTTTCGCCTTTGCACAGGCGACACCGGAGGCGCCGAAAACCCCGGCGATGGCCGCCACCGACGAACCTTTTGCCAAAAACTTGCGTCGTGAAACACCCATACTTGCTCTCCTTCTATTGCCAGCGACCCTCGAGGCCGCTGATTCTCGTGCAGTTGCGCCACGGAATCACGTCGCAGTGATGCTACACTCAAGCCGGCGCGCGTTCAAGCCAAAAAGGGGTGAAAATACCCGTCCTGAAATGGGCAAGAAGAAGGGGCCCCCAAAAGGGGGCAGCGCGCCGGTCCAGCCCGAGCGTTCCCCTCACTCGGGGGCCCCGCGAAATCCCTTGACGGTCGGGTGGCAGCGCCTTAGAATGCGGTTTCTTTTGTTGGTCTTGCCTGGCGCAATCAAGCGGAGCGCCTCATAGCCCGGGAGAGATTTGGCATGTTGAAAGAGATTCGGATTCACGGCCGCGGCGGTCAGGGCAGCGTGACGGCCGCGGAAATCCTTGCCAAGGCTGCTTTCAAAGATGGGACGATCAGTCAGGCGTTTCCGGCGTTCGGATCCGAGCGGATGGGCGCCCCCGTGCGAGCGTTTGTCCGCCTGAGCGACCAGCCGATCCGGACCCGGGCCGTCATCGAGGAACCGGACTACCTGATCGTCCAGGACCCGACGCTCTTCGGCCAGGTCGATATCTTCGGCGGCCTGAAGCAAGGCGGTATCGCCGTCGTCAACACCGAGAAACCCGACGAGATCGACGTGCCGCAAGGCGCGGTACTCAAGCCCGTCCCCGGCACGAAGATCGCGCTGGACATTATCGGTCGGGATATCTCGAACATGGTCATGATCGGCGCCTTCGCCGGCCTGACGGGCCTCGTGAGCCTGGCGTCGATCCAGGAGGCCGTGAAGGAACGTTTCGGCGGCAAGGTCGGCGACCTCAACGCCAAGGCCGTCGAGAAGGTGTATCGGGGGGCCGAAAAGTCAGACTGACTCAGGCGCCTGCCTTCCACGGCGAATGCAGCGTCACGTTAGCCGCCGGACTTGTCCGGCGCGTTCTCCACAAGGAATAGGGTAAAGGAATGAGCGACAAACTGTTGAGCCTCGACAAACTTTCCATCGGATGCGTTGCGCCGCCCGGCGGCAGTGTGGCGAACAAGACCGGCGCGTGGCGCTCAATGCGGCCGGTCTTCAAGCATGAGAACTGCATCGGCTGCCGCGCCTGCGAACTCGTCTGCCCTGAAGGATGCGTCTTCGGCAACCCGAAGGAGAAAAAATTTGATTTCGACCCGGACTATTGCAAGGGCTGCGGCATATGCGCGACCGAGTGCCCGGTGGACGACATTGACATGGTGAGGGAGGAGAAGTGATGGCCGAAAAGCAAGAGATCCTCGAAGGCGCCATGGCGGTTGCCCACGCGGTCGCTCGCTGCCGCCCCGAGGTCGTTGCCGCCTATCCCATTACGCCGCAGACTCACATCTCGGAGGAACTGTCGCAGATCGTCGCCGACGGCGAACTCGACGCCGAGTTCGTCAAGGTCGAGTCGGAGTTCGGCGCCGCCAGCGTCATCCTCGGCGCCAGCGCCACCGGCGTTCGCGCCTATACGGCCACCTCGAGCCAGGGCCTCCTGCTGATGAGTGAGGTCCTGTGGAACATCGCGGGGATGCGGCTGCCGGTCGTCCTGGCGTGCGCGAACCGCAGCATCTCGGCGCCGCTTTCCATCTGGTGCGACCACCAGGACGCCGAGGCCATCCGCGACTGCGGCATCATCCAGTTCTACGCCGAGGACAACCAGGAGGCCTGCGACCAGCACCTCATCGCCTACAAGGTGGCCGAGGACAGGCGGGTCCTGTTGCCGGCGATGGTCAACCTCGACGGTTTCCTTCTGACCCACGTCTTCGAGCCGACCATCCTGCCCGACCAGGAACTGTCCGACCGGTACCTCCCGCCGTATGAAGCGGTTCTGAAACTCGACGTCGACAACCCCGCCACCTTCGGCGCCTTCACCGAGCCCGACAAGTGCATGGAAGGCCGGTGGATGGTCCACGACGCCTGCCTCCGCAGCCTGCCGGTCATCGAGGAGGCCTCCGCCGAGTTCGAGAAGGTCTTCGGGCGGCCGAGCGGCGGACTCCTGGAGGAGTACAAGAGCCGGGACGCCGAGACCATCCTCATCGCCAAGGGCTCCCTCTGCGGCACCATCAAAGACGTCGTGGACGAACTGCGCGAGGAAGGCACGAAGGTCGGCCTGCTTCGCATCAAGACGTACCGACCGTGGCCAAAGGCCGCCGTGCTCAAGGCCGTCTCGGGCGCGAAGCAGATTGCCGTCATCGAGCGCGGGGCCTCCTTCGGCGCCGGCGGCGTCATGACGCCCGAGGTCAAAGAGACCCTCTTCGACGCCGGAATGCAGACACCGGTCAGCGGTTTCTGCGTCCAGTTGGGCGGCCGCGAGGTCCCGCCCGACGGCATCCGCGAAATCGTCGACCGCGTCTCAAGCGGCGAAAAGCAGACGGCCTACGAGTATTTCCGCCTGAAAACGGAGATCCTGCCGGAACTCGTGCCGGAGGTATAGGAAGGACACGGCGACCCATGCTTCGTGTCATCGAGCGGCAAACAATTGAGGAGGCGGCGCAACTTTTGCTCAAGGCGGCCCCCGCCGGGTCGCGGGTGATCCTTTTCGGGTCGTACGCGCGCGGCGAGGCCGACCCGGGCAGCGACGTAGACTTCCTTGTCGTCGAGCCGGAGGTTAAGGATACGTTTGCCGAAGAGGTCCGTTTGATCAACGCCTTGCGTCCACTGAGGCTAGCGGTGGATGTGGCGGTTGTGAGCCAGAATGAGTTTGACCATTGGAAGGACACGCCAAACACCTTGCCATACGAGGCGGTCCGGGAAGGCGAGACCCATGGACCAGTCCGATGATCGCGCCGCGGTATTGCTGGAGAGGGGCAGGGAGGACTTGTACGCTCTAGACTGTATGGTCAACGACGCGAGGGCTCCTGAATCGGTGGTGGGGTTTCACGCTCAGCAGGCCGTGGAGAAATTCATCAAGGCGGTGTTAGCCAGCCGGGCGATACGCTTTCCGCGGACCCACAACCTGGCACTCCTGCTCGACATGCTCGCGGACAACGGCGTGCCGTTGCC